>NZ_LBJV01000002.1:1283-1371 GCF_028128855.1 Bradyrhizobium sp. CCBAU 11430 | reverse complement strand
CCAGTTCACGGTCACCAGCCAGGACGGCACCGCGAGCGGCACGGTGACGGTGACCATCACCGGCAGCAATGATGCGGCGACAGTCTCA
>NZ_LBJV01000001.1:2161-2231 GCF_028128855.1 Bradyrhizobium sp. CCBAU 11430 | reverse complement strand
CGACCGCGGTCAACAGATCGCTGACGGTCGCAGCCGGCGTGCCCGCCGTGCCGAGATAGACAGTGGTGTT
>NZ_LBJV01000001.1:465-1877 GCF_028128855.1 Bradyrhizobium sp. CCBAU 11430 | reverse complement strand
CGCCGCGCCGTTATACACCACGTTGCTGCTCGCCGTCGCGCTGGCGAACGAAGTCGTGCCACGCAGGTCGGCCGCCGTTGCGCCCGAGATGCTGGTGGAGACATTGGACTTGGTGGAGTAGCCGACCGTGGTCTGCAGCGCCTGATTGGCGATCGACTTGGCGCTGTCGATCAGCTTCTGCAGCGAGGTGATGCCGGTGTTGGCAGCCTGCAGCACTTGCACACCGTTGGCGATGCCGTCGAGCAGATTGTTGATGTCGCTGGCGCGGTTGTCGAGCGACTGTGCGGTGAAGAAGTTGGTGGGATTGTCCAGGGCCGAGTTGACGCTCTTGCCGGTCGACAGACGGCTCTGCGTGGTGGCGAGAAGATCAGCGGTGGACTGGAGGGAGAGCAGGTTCTGACGAACCGACGAAGAGAGGACGATACCGGACATTGAGTGTTACCCTTCTGGTACGCAACGCAACAAACAAACTTCGATTAGGATTAATCGATGCCGGGACGGTGAACGCAGACGGCTAACAAAGCATGAAGCGTGTCGCTCCAGTCCTTCCGCGGATTCACCATGTGCGCGATCGGAGCCGGACCGCGCTTCGTCGTATCATCATGATCACATGATGCTTTTTGGTGCAGCGGCGACGCGTTTGCCACTTGTCAACCATAACTCAGAGTGAGCAATTCGCTGGACTCGAACGCATCGTCCCGACTTGCCAAGCGGCGTTCTGATGCCGACCCAAAAAGAAAGCGGCGGGGCCGAAGCCCCGCCGCCGGATCTTGCTTGCGATGTCGTCCGCTTGTTAGCGGAGCAGCTGCAGCACGCTCTGCTGCGACTGGTTGGCCAGCGACAGCGCGGAGACCGCGATCGACTGGCGGGTCGACAGCGCCTGGCTGTTGGCCGCCTCGGTGTTGGTGTCGGCCAGCGTGAGGTTGGACGAACCGGTCTGCAGCACGTTGATCAGGCTCTTGTTGAAGTCCTGACGAACCTGCACCACCGAGAGGTTCGAACCGAGGCTCGAGGCTTCCGAGCGCAGCGTGCTCGACGCGGCGTTCAGGTTCGACAGCACCTTGTTGGTCGCGGAGTTGTCGATGAAGTCGACACCGCTGGTCAACGCGGCAAGACCCAGACCCTTGGAGTTGTAGGTCACGCCGGTGATGCTGAGGTTCGACTTGCCGGTCTCGTCGAACACCAGCTTGAGCTGGTCGCCGTTCAACAGGTTGACGCCGTTGAACGAGGAGTCCTGCGAGGTGGTGTCGATCTGGTTCAGGATGTTGTTGTACTGAGACACCAGATTGGCGCGCGAGGTCTGCGCAACCGTATCCTGGACGGGGGTGGAAGCCGTCGAGAACGTCAGCGACGAGGTCAGCGTGCCGCCGATCGCACCACCCGCGGCGCTCGAACCGATGGTCGAGGACGCA
>NZ_LBJV01000001.1:0-128 GCF_028128855.1 Bradyrhizobium sp. CCBAU 11430 | reverse complement strand
CGGACAGGTCAGCATTGACGCCGGTGGAGAGCTTGAGCTGGCCGGAGGCGTTGATCGACGAGTTGGTCTGGCCGGTGGCGGTCGCAAGCGTCGCGGTGCCGTTGGCATTGACCGTCGCGGTCTGCACG
>NZ_LBJV01000074.1:0-417061 GCF_028128855.1 Bradyrhizobium sp. CCBAU 11430 | reverse complement strand
CGCGGCGCCGGCGGCCTCGATGGCGAGGCGGCCGGCGACTTCGCTCATCGGGGCGAGCAGCGGGAGGTGACCGTTCGCGTCCGTGACGGTTTCATAGGCGATCGCGGTACAGCCGGAGGCAAGCAGGCCCTTGGCCTGCTCCGGATCCGGCGCAAGATGAAGATAAGTGAACAGGATCTGGCCTTCTCGGAGCTGGACCCACTCGCTCTTCTGCGGTTCCTTCACCTTCACGATCATGTCGGACTTGGCAAAGATATCGCGGGCGCTCTCGGCGATGGTGGCCCCTGCCCGCCGATACACCTCGTCGGGCGCGCCGATGCCGCCGCCGGCGCTGGTCTCGACCGTGACCTGGTGTCCGGCCGCGACATATTCGCGGACCGCGCCCGGGGTGAGCCCGACGCGATATTCCTGCACCTTGATCTCCTTGGGCACACCGACGCGCATCTTTTGGGCTCCTTTGCCAACGCCTTGATTCGGTTCCTCATCGTAGCGACGGGGCCGGTTTGGTTTCGTGCAAATATCCGCTAGTTTCGGCAGGCCCGCGCCGGTTTCCGGCGCCAAGCCGCCCTTTCACGCTGGAAACGAAACATTGGCCCTCGACCGGAAAGACCTCGCGATCCTCGCGGAACTCACGACCAATGCACGTGCCAGCCACACCGAGCTTGCCAACAAGGTAGGGCTCTCCAGCACGGCGCTGGCCCGGCGGCAGAAGGCACTGGAGGACGAGGGCTACATCCAGGCCTACCAGGCCGCACTCGATCTGGCCCAGTTCGGCCTCACCACCACCGTGCTGGTTCGCATCGCGCTGGAGAGCCAGAGCGACGACGCATTGAAGGCGTTCGAGGCCGAGGTGGTGAAATGCCCTTCCGTCGTGCGCTGCTTCCTGATGTCGGGAACCGACGACTACATCCTGATCGTGCTCGCACGCGACATTCAGGATTTCGAGCGCATCCACCGCACCGAGCTGTCCCGCCTGCCGCGCGTCGCACGCGTGCAATCGAGCTTTGCCCTACGCGACATCGTCAACCGTGCGGTGCCGACCGTGGTGTTCGGCGAAGCGAAGCGGTAGCCGGGGCCATCCCGCTCCACTGTCATAGAACTGTCATCGAATGTGCCGAGAGCTGTGCTTCTCGCACATTCGGGACAGACCATGGATTATTTCAAGCGCTTCAACTTCCTGTTCGCCGCACCAGTATTCGACGCCGACGATCTCGAAGGCGTCCGCTTCAACCAGATCATCGAGGAGATCCAGCGCTCCGGCTTCGAGGTGGTCCGGGCGCGCAAACTAGAAGATGCCGAGATGGCGGTGCAGACCGATGCCGCGATCGGGTGCATGGTGGTGGACTGGGGCAAGAAGGGCCTGGAGGGCAAGACCTCGGCGCTGATCAACCTGATGCGCCGCCGCGGCCTCGATTTCCCGATTATCCTGCTGATCCGGCGCAAGCGCTTCGAGGACCTGCCGGTCGAGGTGCTCGATTTCATCGACGGCTACGTCTTCCTGTCCGAGGAGACGCCGACCTTCATCGCCAAGAATCTGATCAGCCGGCTCAAACAATATGCCGAAACGCTGAAGACGCCGTTCTTCGGCGCCCTGGTCGACTATGCCGAGGAAGGCAACCAGCTCTGGACCTGCCCGGGGCATAATGGCGGCGTATTCTACAACCGCAGCCCGATCGGCCGGGTCTTCGTCGAGCATCTCGGCGAATCCGTGTTCCGCGACGACCTCGACAATTCCGTGCTCGATCTCGGCGACCTCCTCACCCATGAAGGGCCGGCGCTGAAGGCGCAGAAGGAAGCCGCGCAGATTTTTGGCGCGGAGAAGACCTATTTCGTGCTCAATGGCACCTCGACCTCGAACAAGGTCGCGCTCGGCGCCCTCGTTACCGACGGCGACCTCGTGCTGTTCGACCGCAACAATCACAAGGCCGCCCATCACGGCGCGCTGATGATCAACGGCGGCGTCCCGGTTTACGTGCCGACCATCCGCAACGCCTGGGGCCTGATCGGACCGATGCGCTGGGACGTGCTGGACGAGAAAACCTTGCGCGAGGCGATCCGCAATCACCAGCTGGTCACGGACAAGGAGGCTTGGCGCAAGGAGCGGCCGTTCCGCGTCGCCGTGGTCGAACAGTGCACCTATGATGGGACGATCCACAGCGCCGAGATGATCCTGAAGCGCATCGGCCATCTCTGCGAGTACATCCTGTTCGACGAGGCCTGGGCCGGATTCATGAAATTCCACCCGCTCTATGCCGGCCGTTTCGCCATGGGGCTGGCGAACCTTCCGCCGGAAGCACCGGGCATCATCGCGACGCAATCGACCCACAAGCAGCTTGCCAGCTTCTCGCAGGCATCACAGATCCACATCAAGGACCGCCACATCCGCGGTCAGAAGCGGCGCGTCGAGCACCGCCGCTTCAACGAGAGCTTCATGCAGCACGCCTCCACGTCACCCTTCTATCCGCTGTTCGCCTCGCTCGACGTCGGCGCCCAGATGATGAAGGGCCGCTCAGGCGAAGTGCTGTGGGACGACACCATCCGCCTCGGCATCGAGCTGCGCAAGAAGATCCGCGCGATGCGGAGGGAGTTCGAAGAGAAGGAGCAGAACGCCGATCGGCGCTGGTTCTTCGAACCCTTCGTTCCCGACCGCGTCGCCATTCCGGATGTCGGCCGCCCCGGCGCCGTCCACAACGTCGCCTGGGAAACCCTCTCGACCGATGAGCTCGCCACCAATCCCGCGCTGTGGCAGCTCTCTCCCGATACCAACTGGCACGGCTTCCCCGGCATGGCCGAGGGGTTTGCCATGACAGATCCGAACAAGCTGACGCTGCTCACCCCCGGCTTCGACCGCTCAGGTGCCTATGCCGAGCACGGCATCCCCGCCCCCGTTGTGGCGCAATATCTGCGCGAGAACCGCATCGTTCCCGAGAAGAACGACCTCAACTCCCTGCTCTTCCTGCTCACCCCCGGCGTCGAGGCGAGCAAGGCCGGCACGCTGATCTCCGGCCTGGTCGCCTTCAAGAAGCTGCACGATGACAATGCGCTGCTGTCCGACGTCATTCCGGAGTTCTACCAGCGGCGGCAGGCGCGCTATGCCGGCGTGCGCTTACGCGATCTCTGCGGCGAGATGCACCGGTTCTTCCGCACCGCCGACGTCAGCGCGCTTCAGGCCCGGCAGTTCATGCCCGAGCACATGCCTGAGATCGCGATGTCGCCTCGCGATGCTGCCCGCTATCTGTTCAAGAACGATGTCGACTACCTGCCGATCGAGGCCATCGCTGGCCGCATCGCGACCACGCCCTTCGTGGTCTATCCGCCAGGCATCGCCACCATCGTGCCCGGCGAGCGGTTGACCGAGCGGGCCAAGCCCATGGTGGATTATCTCAAGATGTTCGAAACCTGCTTCAACACGTTTCCGGGCTTCGACGTCGAGATCCAGGGCGTCTACAAGGAGATCGATGCCCAGGGGCGCATCGGGCTCTATACTTACGTCGTTGCCGAGTAGGTGCGAATGAACGAAACAGCTGCGCGCGCGAGCGACGAAGCCGTCCTGGTCAGGCCGTCACGCGACAGCGATGTCGAGGCAATGTTGGCGATCTACCGCCATCACGTCCGCAACGGCGTGGCGCGCGACATCGAGGGAACCGGCGCGCCCGAGCCGGACGATTTGCGCGACCGGCGCAAGAACCTCAAGCAGACCCGCCTGCCGCATCTGGTCGCAACCTTTCGCGGCGAGGTGGTCGGCTATGCCTATGCGGTGCTGTTCCGCAAGCGCCCGGCCTATCGCTACACGGCCAAGCATTCGATCTACGTCCACCACGAGCAACTCGGCCGCGGCGTCGGACGGTTGCTGCTGCAGGAATTGATCGATGCTTGTGCGGCGGCCGGCTTCCGCCAGATGATCGGCTATATCGACGCCGACAACGCGCCTTCGCTGGCGCTGCACGAGAAGTTCGGCTTCGCGCGCGCCGGCCTGCTTTGCGGCGTAGCCTATCGCCACGGCCGCTGGTCCGACACTGTCATGGTGCAGCGATCGCTCGGCGCGGGGACCACGGCGCCCCCGCCCGTCACGGCGCCGGGCCGGTAGACCTCAAGACGGAAAGTCGGCCGCTCGCACATGGATGCGGTCGGCATGCAGCGACCAGTGATGCAGGGCCTGGTCCTTGCAGAACCTGGCCTTCGCCCGCTCCCTGGCCTCGTCCTCGTCGGAGGCGTCGATTTCCAGCGTACCCTGGCAAATCTCGCTCTGCCGGCCGTACTCGCCGAGCACATCCTTCATGAACTTGACGACATAGGTTGACATGGGACCTCCCTGCTGCCCCGGCCGCACTCTAGTCCCATTTAAGCCGGACCGGGGAAGGAGATTTTGACGCGGATCAAAAGGCCGGCAAGGTTCCCGCCGCCCATTCCGGCGGCAGTCCGCCCTCATGTGGTTATATCGAGGAGCGACTCTGTCGTTTCCGCGTAAGCCTGAATGACTTTCGCATTGGCAATGAAGCTGTACTTGGCGGCCGCCAGCTGAACGAATTCGCTGGCGATATCGACATTCGGCGCTGCGACCAGCCCATCCTGGTTTGCGAAGGAAGCGCTTGGGTCTGATTGCGCGGTATAGCTCGGCGATACCGTCGACACCTTCGCGGTCGTGCCGCCCGGCGTCGAGCCGCTCGATTGGTCGACCTGATCGACGCGCAATGGCACGTAAGCCGCGGGAAACGTCGGAGCAATGCCCGGACTGCCTGTAACGGCCGACGGGCTCGACCCGCCCGAGGTCGGCAGCGGGCCGGTCGTTCGAACATTGGCGATGTTGCTCGCGGCCACGTTCACGCGCAAACTCGCCGCGGAAAGTCCGGATGTCGCAATCGAGAAGATGCTCATGGGCTTTCAACTACAGGACAAGTGATACGCGTTCACTTACCCGCTCGATAAGATGCGACGCTTTGCCTTTCCGTCGTGGTAACCAATGATCGGAGCGCTGACCCTTCGCGCCCCTACCCGGGCGTCACGCCAAAAGCCTGCTTGAAGCGCTCCGCATAACGCGGCCAGACCTCGGGATTGATGATGCGTGGCGGGCGCTTGCCGTCGAGCGTGTCCAGCACCTGCTCGGCCGCGATCCGGCCCATGTTCTGGCGCGCCTCGATCGTGACGCCCGCGGTGTGCGGGCTTGCCAACACGTTGTCGAACTGGAGCAGCGGATGCTCCGGCGGCGGCGGCTCCTTGGACCAGACGTCGAGGCCGGCACCGGCGATGCGCTTGTCGCGCAGGGCCTGGAGCAACGCATCCTCGTCGTGGATGAAGCCGCGCGCCGTGGTGATGAAATACGCATGCGGCTGCATCAGCCCAAACTCGCGCGTGCTGATCATGTTGCGGCTGCCCTTGTCGAGCGGACAGGAGATCGAGACGAAATCGGCGCGGCGCAACAGCTCGTCGAGCTCGACCTTCTCGCCGCCCCGTTCGGCCATCACTTCGGCCGACAAATATGGGTCGTAGGCCAGCACCTTCATGCCGAGCAGGCCCTTGCACAGCGCGGCGATGCGACGGCCGACATTGCCGAGGCCGATGATGCCGACGGTCTTGTGCTCGACCTCGTTGCCGACCAGATCATTGCGGTTGACGTCGCGCTCGCGGCGCAGGCGGCGATCGGACTGGATGATGCGCTTGGACAAGGTCAGCATCATCGCCAGCGCGTGCTCAGCGACGGAATGGGCATTGCCGCCGGACTGGTTGACGACCAGCACGCCCGCATCCGTGCAGGCCTCGACGTCGACAGGGTCGAAGCCCGCACCATTGCTGGAGACCAGCAGCAGGTTCGGCGTGCGCTTCAGCAAGGCGGCGCCAACGTGGAAATGCGGGGCGAGCTCGTCCCGGGCGGCGCCGATCTGGTAGACATGCGCCGCGCTCAGGATCGGCGCGTAGACATCTTCGGGGCTCTCGTTCTCGATACGATCGAGCCGGACGTCGGACCGCGCCTTCAGGATGTCGATATAGATCGGATTGGCCAGGTATTTGACGTAGAAGACGCGCTTATTGTTGACGGACATCAGGACCCTTCCGGCTCTCCAGGGAGATCCGCAAGGTCGGCGCGATGCGCGCCCGTCCGTGCCCCCTCCCGTTTTCTCGTTGTCGCCGCTTATGACATGGCGGTGCCGACCACGACAGGCCGTTCAGCGCAGATCACGGTGCGGCCCGGACATGTTGACAATCCCGCCCGCTCCGTCAAGTTCGGCCGGTCGCGCGACGGAAAGAACCAAGAAGATGCGCGGCCCAAGAAAATACGCCAAGGGAGAACGCAATGGCGATTGCGGAACAGCAGACGCAAGCGGGACAGGCGTCCAGCGACGGGAGCTGGCACGGCATCGTCCTGCAGACCCTGAAGCGGAACGAGATCAGCCTCGTCCCTTACGTGCCCGACCGGGTGCTGACGCCCCTGATCAAGAACCTGCATGCCGATCCCTTCTTCACCACCTTCGCCACCGCCCGCGAGGAGGAAGCCGTCGGCATCGTCTCTGGCGCCTGGATGGGTGGGCGGCGCGGCGCGGTGCTGATGCAGACCTCCGGCTTTGCCACCCTCGCCAATGTGCTCGCCTCGCTCGCGGTGCCCTACCAGATCCCGCTGATCATGTTCGTGTCCGAGCGCGGCACGCTCGGCGAGTTCAACTACGGCCAGTCGCTGGTCTGCCGCACCATGCGTCCGGTGCTGGATTCGCTGGCGCTGGAGCACCACACCATTACCCGGCTCGACGAGCTCGAATTCATCGCCGACCGTTCGATCAAGCAGGCTGTCACGACACAGGCGCCGGTGGCCCTGATCCTCAACCCGCTGCTCACCGGCGGCAAGGTTTTCGACAAGTGAGCGCCACCATGAACACTGGCAATACCAAGGTGATGAACCGGTTCGATGTGACCTCGCGCCTGATCGCAAAGCTCAAGCACGAGGAAGCGGTGATCGGCGGCATCGGCAACACCAATTTCGACCTCTGGGCCGCCGGGCATCGTCCGCAGAATTTCTACATGCTGGGCAGCATGGGCCTCGCCTTCCCGATCGCGCTCGGCGTGGCGCTCGCGCAGCCCGACCGCCGCGTCTTCGCGCTCGAAGGCGACGGCTCGCTCTTGATGCAGCTCGGCGCGCTCTCGACGATCGCGACGTTGAAGCCGAAGAACCTCATCATGATCGTGATGGACAACGGCATCTATCAAATTACCGGCGCGCAGCCGACACCCGCGGCAAGCGTCGCGGATATCGTTGCCATCGCCGCAGGCTCCGGCCTTGCGAATAGCGCCTGGGCTGCGGACGAGGAGGATTTCGAGCGCCTGGTCGATGCGGCGATGTCCGCCGCCGCGCCGAGCCTGATCGCGGTCCGCATCGACGACAAGCCGGGCGTCGGCACCACAAGGCGTGATCCCGTACAAATCCGGGAACGCTTCATGCACGGGCTCGGCGTACGCGAGCCGCTTTAACATTTTGTCATTAACTACACAGCGATCTGATGGAGGGACTGTACCGGTCCGCTGCCAATCTGTGCTAAGCGAACCGGATGTCCATTTTGATACGTTCATTTGCCTGGCTGCTCGCGGCCGCCGTTACTTTCGCCACCCTCGGTCCCCCCGGCCTGCGGCCCCATTCCGACCTCGGCCAGGACGGCGAACATGCGCTCGCCTTCATTCTGGTGGGACTGGCCTTCGGCCTCGCCTATCCGCGGCGGCGCCTGCCGGGCGCAGGAGCCGCGGTCGTCCTGATTGGCGTGCTCGAGCTGATGCAATTTTGGGCACCCGGACGCCACGCCCGGCTGGAGGACTTTCTGGTCGACGCGCTCACGGCCTGCTTCGGCTTTGCGCTCGCGGCGGTCACCGATTGGGCTATGACACGCTTTCGCGCAAGCGCCTCTGCAGCAAGCGAAGGCCCCGCGGAGTAGAACTCCGCAGGGCCCCCTTTCCCCTCCACGCCTGTGGCCGGCCTGGATCAGTCGATGATCTTGACTACCCGACGCGTGCGCGGCTCGACGATCACGCGGCGATCGTTCACGACCGCATAGCGATACTCGGTGTAGTTCGGTACGGGGCGGAGCACCACGGTCGGCGGCAGCGGCTCGCCTACCACGACGCGCTCCTCAACCACGACGGAATCGCTGCGAGGAATTCCGCCGAGGACCGCATTCGGAATCTCGAGGCCAGCGCCGACGGCCGCACCAACGGTGCCGCCAACCATGGCGCCGATCGGTCCGCCAATATCGCCGCCCGCACGCGCGCCGTCCCTGGCGCCTTGTTCGGTCGTCGACTGGGCAAAGGCTGCGCTCGACGCCAGCAGCGACGCTGCAGCCAACGTAATCGCAAGACGGGTTTTCATGTTGATTTGTCTCCAGTGATTGTCCTGCGCCTTCAACCGCGGGGCCGGAGCATTGTTCCGGTTCCCCCGAAGCGAAGACGCCTCAAAAACTGGAGACTGTTACCGCGTAACAGTTCAGGCTGCGGCGATCTCGTGACCTGCCATCAGTTCCAGTGCCCGCACCATCGCGGAATGATCCCAGCCCTTGCCGCCATGCGCGGTGCAGGCCGAGAACAATTGCTGCGCCACTGCCGTGCTCGGCAACGAAAGGCCCAGCGAGCGCGCGCCTTCGAGCGCAAGATTGAGATCCTTCTGATGCAGCTCGATGCGGAAGCCGGGAGCGAAATTACGCTTCACCATGCGCTCGCCGTGCACTTCGAGGATGCGCGAGGAGGCAAAGCCGCCCATCAGCGCCTGCCGCACCAGCGCCGGATCGGCCCCGGCTTTCGATGCGAACAACAACGCCTCGCTCACCGCTTCGATCGTGAGCGCGACGATGATCTGGTTGGCGACCTTCGTCGTCTGCCCGTCGCCATTGGCGCCGACGCGGGTGACATTCTTGCCCATCTTGTCGAACACCGGCTTCATGGTGCCAAAGGCCCGCTCCGGCCCGCCGACCATGATGGTGAGGCTCGCGGCCTTGGCGCCGACCTCCCCGCCTGAGACCGGCGCGTCGAGATAGTCCGCCCCGAGCGCCTCGATCTTCTTCGCGAACTCCTTCGTCGCCAGCGGCGAGATCGAGCTCATGTCGACGACGATCTTGCCTTTCGAGATGCCGCTCGCAACACCATCCTTGCCGAACAGCACCGCTTCCACATGCGGCGTATCCGGCACCATGATGATGACGGCATCCGCGCCCTCCGCGACTTCCTTGGCCGACTTGCAGGCGATGCCGCCCGCGGAAATCAGCTCAGCCGCAACCGGCGCAACATCGTGCAGGAGAACACGATGGCCAGCGCTAAGGAGATGGCCGGCCATCGGCCGTCCCATGGTGCCAAGTCCGATGAAGCCGATGTTGGTCATGTCTCATTCCTCCAGATTTAGGCCAAGTCGATCCACAAGCTCGGTGCACCTCTCCCGCTTGCGGGGGAGGTCGGCGCGTAGCGCCGGGTGGGGGCTCTATCCGCTTGGGGGCTTTCACCGCATCTCGATCGAATCTTTTCGCGGAGATACCCCCACCCCAGCCCTCCCCCGCAAGCGGGAGAGGGAGCGCACCGTCGCTGTGGGTGCATTCTCACGTCTCGAACGTCTGCGCCGCGTGCCACGAAAGCCCTTCCAGCGTCGTGGTGCGCGGCTTGTATTCGCAGCCGATCCAGCCGCGATAGCCGATCGCATCGAGGTGGCGGAACAGGAAGGGATAATTGATCTCGCCGGTGCCGGGCTCGTGGCGGCCCGGATTGTCGGCGAGCTGGATGTGGGCGATCTGGGGCAGATATTCCTGCATGGTGCGGGCGAGATCGCCCTCCATGATCTGCATGTGATAGATGTCGTACTGGACGAACAGATTGTTCGACCGCACCTCGGAGATCAGCTGTATCGCCTGCTCGGTGCCGTTGAGGAAGAAGCCGGGAATGTCGAGCGTGTTGATCGGCTCGACCAGCAGCTTGATGTTCTCGCGTGCCAGCGTGGAGGCGGCGAAGCGCAAATTTCCCACCAGCGTCTCGTTGAGTTCGCGCGGATCGGCATCGGCAGGCGCAATACCCACGAGGCAGTTGAGCTGCTCGCAATCGAGCGCCTTGGCATAGTCGATGGCGCGAAACACGCCGTCGCGGAATTCGGCGGTGCGATCGGGCAGGATCGCAATGCCGCGCTCGCCCCCGGCCCAGTTTCCGGCCGGCAGATTGTGCAGCACCTGGGTCAGGCCGTGGGCTTCCAGCTGCTCGCGCAGCTGCGCCTTGTCGAAATCATAGGGGAAGAGATACTCGACCCCGGAAAAGCCCGCCGCCTTCGCCGCTGCGAAGCGGTCCAGGAACGGCATCTCGTTGAAGAGCATGGTGAGGTTGGCAGCGAATTTCGGCATGATGAGGTCCTCTCCTATTCCGCCGGCTGCAGCACGCCTGGGCGCGCCCGCTCGACCTCGTCGAGCGGCAGGTCCAGCACCTCCTCGAACTCGACGATGTTGTCGATCTCCGTGCCCATCGCGATGTTGGTGACGCGTTCGAGGATGAACTCGACCACCACGGGCACGCGGTGCTTGGCCATCAATTCGCGCGCGGTCGCGAACGCGGCCTGCGCGTCCTTCGGATCGGTGACGCGGATCGCCTTGCAGCCGAGGCCTTCGGCGACCGCGACGTGGTCGACGCCGTAGACGCCGATCTCGGGCGCGTTGATGTTCTCGAAGGAGAGCTGAACGTGATAGTCCATCTCGAAGCCGCGCTGGGCCTGGCGGATCAAGCCGAGATAGGAATTGTTCACGACGACGTGGATATAGGGCAGATTGAACTGCGCCCCGACCGCGAGCTCCTCGATCAGGAACTGGAAGTCGTAATCGCCGGAGAGCGCGACGATGTCGCGATCCGGGCACGCGGCACGCACGCCGAGCGCGGCGGGCAGTGTCCAGCCGAGCGGCCCCGCCTGACCGGCATTGATCCAGTTGCGTGGGCGATAGACGCCGAGGAACTGCGCGCCGGCGATCTGCGACAGGCCGATCACGGTGACGTAGCATGTGTCGCGACCAAACGCCTTGGTCATCTCCTCATAGACGCGCTGCGGCTTGATCGGGACGTTGTCGAAATGGCTCTTGCGCAGCATCGTCTTCTTGCGATCGCGGCAGGCCGCGGGCCACGCCTGGCGCTCGCGCAGCTTGCCTGACCGGCGCCACTCCCTGGCGACGGTGACGAACAGCTCGAGCGCAGCCTTCGCGTCCGAGACGATGCCGAGATCGGGATTGAACACGCGCCCGATCTGGGTCGGCTCGATGTCGACATGCACGAAGGTGCGGCCCTTGGTGTAGGTCTCGACCGAGCCGGTGTGGCGGTTGGCCCAGCGGTTGCCGATGCCGAGCACGAAGTCGGATTCGAGCATGGTGGCATTGCCGTAGCGGTGGCTGGTCTGAAGGCCGACCATGCCCGCCATCAGCACGTGATCGTCGGGTATCGCGCCCCACCCCATCAGCGTCGGGACAACAGGCACGTTGGCAATCTCGGCGAATTCGACCAGGAGATCGGAAGCGTCGGCATTGATGATGCCGCCGCCCGCGACGATCAGCGGCCGCTCGGCGGCGTTGAGCATCTCCAGCGCCTTCTCGACCTGCTTGCGCGTCGCTGTGGGCTTGTAAACCGGCAGCGGCTCATACGTCTCGTCGTCGAACTCGATCTCGGCGAGCTGCACGTCGAGCGGCATGTCGATCAGCACCGGCCCCGGCCGGCCCGAGCGCATGACATGAAACGCCTGGCTGAACACGCGCGGCACCAGCGCCGGCTCGCGCACGGTCACCGCCCATTTCGTCACGGGCTTTGCGATCGACTCGATGTCGACGGCCTGAAAGTCTTCCTTATAGAGCCGCGCGCGCGGCGCCTGCCCGGTGATGCAGAGGATCGGAATGGAATCGGCGATCGCCGAATAGAGCCCGGTGATCATGTCAGTGCCGGCCGGCCCCGAGGTTCCAATGCAGACCCCGATATTGCCGGCCTTCGCCCGCGTATAGCCCTCGGCCATATGCGAGGCGCCCTCGACATGGCGTGCCAGGATATGCCGGATCGAGCCGCGCTTCTTCAGCGCCGAGTAAAGCGGATTGATCGCGGCCCCGGGAACGCCGAAGGCGGTGGAGATGCCTTCCTTCTCCAGAATTCGCACGGCAGCATCGATAGCTCGCATCTTCGCCATATCGGACCTCGCTCAAGTTGCGTCAGCGAGCGAGATCATCGGGTGCGCAGAAGCCGATCTCAACGAGATCGATTTTATTTTCCACGATGCGGCAGCCGCGGAAAAATAGCGGCGGTCTCAAACGGTTAGATCGAGAGTTGCATGAAAGCGGATCACTCGAACAGCGGCGCCAGTTCCATCTGCGGCACCAGCACTAGGCCCTTGTCGGTGATGCGAATTTCCGGAATGACCGATAGGGGAATCAAATTGAAGCCCATATAGGGGATGGTGCAGCCGGCCTCGGCCCATTCCTTCTTCAGCGCCTTGACCTCTTCGGCCACCTCCGTGACGCGCTTGTCCGAGAGAAGCCCCGCGATCGGCAGCGGAACCAGTGCCTTTACCTTGCCGTCGGCGACGACGCAGACGCCGCCCTGCTGGTCCTTGATGGCCGCGATCGCGACCTGCATATCGGGCTCGTTGGTACCGGCGACGATGATGTTGTGGCTGTCGTGTCCGACGCTGGAGGCGACCGCGCCGCGCTTCAGGCCAAAGTCCTTCAGCAGTCCATAAGCGACGTTGCCGGACGACTTGCCGTGGCGCTCGATGACCGTGACGAAACAGAGGGCGTAGCGCGCGAACAAAGACGGCCAGTCTTTGGCGGGTTCGATCGCGACTTTGTCATGGATCAGGGTGATGCCCGGCAACGCCGTCTTGATCGCATTGACGGTGCAGGCCTTCGCCGGCAGATCCGGCGTCAGCTTGACCTTCTCCGGCAGCTTCACCGTCGCATAAGCCGCCTTTGGATATTGATAGCGGTGAGACAGCGCCTGATCGAGCAGCCCGGTGATCTCGCCGTTCTCGACCACGAGCTCGCCGCCATACCAGGTGCATTGCGGTTTGAGCTGGTCGTCCATCAGCACGAGATCGGCGCGGCGGCCGCCGCCGAGGCCACCGATGTCGCCGTCCATGCCGAAGCGCGTGGCGCCGTGCAGCGAGCCCATCGACCAGGCCTGCTCCGGTGACATCCCGGCCTTCACGGCTTCGCGCACCACCCAGTCGAGACCGAACATCAGGAGATCGTCGGCGTCGCGGTCGTCGGTGCACACCGCCGTGCGCTTGTGCGAGGCGCCGAGCTCGGTGATGGTGCGGATCGCCTGCGGTAGCGAGTGCCAGGGCGTCGTCGGCGGACCACCGCGCAGGAATATCCAGACGCCGGCATCGAGCAGGTCGTCGGCGATGTCGCGGTCGATCGCCTCATGGGTATCCGTTACGCCGCTGGCCGCATAGGCCGCAACGAATTCGCGGCCGTAGACGTGGCCGGACACCGGACGTCCCCGCTTCAAGGCGGCAGCGAGGATGGCATGGCTGCGCTCGTCGCCCATCGTGACGGGCACGAAATCCATCTTTTCACCGAGCGCCACCGCCTCCGGCCAGCGGTCGAACAGACCGGCGATCTTGTCCGGTGTAAGGTCTCCTCCCGCCGTTTCGAGCTCGGCCGAAGTCGCAGGGACAGTCGACGGCACCGTCAAAAAGATCGAGAGCGGCGCCTCGCGCGCGTCTTCCAGCATCGCCTCCACGCCGGCGACATCCATGACGTTGCCGATCTCGTGGCTGTCGAAGATCGTGGTGGTGCCGTTGAGCAGCGCGGCCTCGGCATAGGCGCAGGCCGTCACCATCGAGGATTCGATGTGGATGTGCGGATCGACCAGCCCGGGCGCGATGACGCCGCCAGCGGCATCGTAGAGCGCGACGTTGGGCCAGATCTTCTTTGCCGCGCCTGATGGCTTCACCACCGCGATGCGCCCGCCGGTGATCCAGACCTCCCGACCGGGATGGATGCGTTCCGAATAGGTCGAGAGCACCCGCGCGCCGGTAATGACCAGATCTGGCGCGAGACGCGCGGACGCGACATCGGCGAGGCGCCGGGTCATCGCATGCAGCGGGGCGACGGTGAAGCGGGTGAGTTTGGTCATCGGGACCCTCGCGCGGCGTTACGGCCCGGCGATGGTTACGCCCTGCACCAAACCGGGCAAGTGCAAATATGACGGCACGCCCTGCTTACGCCTTGGGCGCCGCACCGCCTGCCGTTCCCGACCTGGCAGATCGGCGCGGGTTCCGCGTTCTCGCCGGCGGCGCCTCAGCGGGTTTGACCCGGATCCGCATCGACCGGCCCTTCGGCTCATCGATCTCGAACGAATTGGTCTTCCGCACCAGGTCGCTCAGCTTGCGGAAGCCGTAGGTCCTCGGATCGAAATCGGAAGCGAGATTGGCGAGCTGCCGTCCGACTTCACCGAGCGCGACCCAGCCGTCCTCGCTCTCCATCTGGGTGATGACCTTCTTGATGATGGGCGTGGCGGCATCGGGCGGCTGAAGCGGCGCTGAGCGTGAAGATGCGTCCTGGGCGGTCGCCGTGCCGGCAAGCAGGTTCTCCGTATAGACGAACCGTCGGCAGGCCTGCCTGAAGCTTTCGGGCGTCTTCTGCTCGCCGAACCCAAAGACATCGATGCCCTGCTCCCGGATGCGGGCCGCCAGACGGGTAAAGTCGCTGTCGGATGACACCAGGCAGAAGCCGTCGAACCGGCCGCTGTGAAGCAGGTCCATGGCGTCGATGACCAGCGTGATGTCGGATGCATTCTTGCCCGTCGTATAGGCGAACTGCTGCTGCGGGATGATGGCGTGCTTCGACAGAATGTCGGCCCACCCCCTGGACCGCGCGTTGGAGAAGTCGCCGTAGATTCGGCGGACGCTGGCCTCGCCGATCTTGGCGATCTCCTCGAACAGTCCGTCCGCGATTTTTGCCGACGCATTGTCGGCATCGATCAGGACGGCGAGACGGGGCGAACGAAGTTCTGACGGCATGGAATGTCCCCACGAGATGGACGCAGCATCACAAGATGCCAGCGCCGGGATGACTAATCTTCGGTCGCCTTGAACCGGCCCAGCCCCTTCAACACGAAGGGCGCCAGCAGCGCGATCAGTGCCAGCGCCAGCAGCGTCGCCGAGATCGGGCTCTGCAGCAGCGTCATGGGATCGCCGAGGCTGATCGCGAGCGCCCTGCGCAACTGGCTCTCGGCGATCGGGCCGAGGATCAGGCCGACCACGACGGGGGCGATCGGAAAATCGAACCGGCGCATCAAAAAGCCGAGCACGCCGAAACCGGCGAGCATGGACAACTCGACCACCGACGGTTTTGCGGCGATGGTGCCCATGGTCGCGAATACGAGGATGCCGGCATAGAGCCATGGCTGCGGGATCGCAAGCAGCCGCACCCACAGGCCGACCAGCGGCAGATTGAGCACCAATAGCATCACGTTGGCGATGAACAGGCTCGCGATCAGGCCCCACACGAGATCAGGCCGCTCGGCGAACAGCAGCGGTCCCGGGTTGAGGCCGTATTGCTGGAAGCCCGCCAGCATCATCGCGGCCGTCGCCGAGGTCGGCAGTCCCAGCGTCAAGAGCGGCACCAGCGTGCCGGCGGCGGAGGCGTTGTTGGCGGCTTCCGGCCCCGCGACGCCTTCGATCGCGCCCTTGCCGAACTCTTCGGGATGCTTTGTGAGACGCTTCTCGGTCGAATAGGACAGGAAGGTCGGGATCTCAGCGCCGCCCGCCGGCAGCGCGCCGATCGGAAAGCCGAACATGGTGCCGCGCAGCCACGGCTTCCACGAACGCTTCCAATCCTCCCTGGTCATCCACAGCGAGCCGCGCACCGGCTCGAGCTTCTCCTCGCTGTGGTGGCGGCGCGAGGCGACATAGAGCGCCTCACCCACCGCGAACAGGCCGACCGCGAGCGTCGTCACCTCGACGCCGTCGAGCAGTTCAGGAACGCCGAACGCAAGCCGCGCCTGACCAGTCAACTTGTCGATGCCGACGAGGCCAAGCGTCAGGCCAATGAACAGGCTGGTCAGGCCGCGGATCGGGGAATCGCCGAAGGTCGCCGACACCGTGACGAAGGCGACGCACATCAGCGCGAAGTAATCCTCAGGACCGAAGCGCACGGCGAAATCGACCAGCCACGGCGCGAGGAAGGCCAGGCCGATGGTGGCGATGGTTCCGGCGACAAAGGAGCCGATCGCGGATGTCGCAAGCGCCGGCCCGCCGCGGCCGGCCTTGGCCATCTTGTTGCCTTCGAGCGCGGTCGCCATCGAGGCGCTCTCGCCGGGCGTGTTGATCAGGATCGCGGTGGTGGAGCCGCCATACATGCCGCCATAATAGATGCCGGCGAACATGATCAGCGAGCCGCCGGGATCTAGCTTGTAGGTGACCGGCAACAGCAGCGCGACCGTCAGCGCCGGGCCGATGCCGGGCAGCACGCCCACGGCGGTGCCGAGGAATACACCGATCAGGGCATAGAGCAGGTTCATCGGCTGAATGGCGACGGCCATGCCGTGCGCCAGCGCCGCAAAAGTGTCCATCACAGCAGTCGCTCCAGCGGGCCGGTCGGAAGGCTCAGCGTCAACAACCGGTCGAACGCGAGATAGATCAGGATCGACATCACGAGGGCGATGATGCTGTCGACGAGGATGGCACGGCGGCCGAAGGCGGCCGATGTCGTCACGAACAGCGCCGACGTCGCCAGGATGAAGCCGCCGCCAAAGCCGATGATGGCGATCAGCAGCGCAAGACCGATGAGGATCAGAACCACGGGCACGGGATCGGCGCTCTCGCGCGCCGGCAAATTGCCGCGCAGCGCGTCGATGAAATTGCCGATCGCAAGCAGCGCAAGGCCGCTGGCGATCACGACAGGCATCGCCTCCGGCCCCATGCCGTACATCGCGGTGGATGACAGGCCGCGCGCGTCGAAGACCAGCACCGCGGCGAGGCCTCCGAGCAGTGCAGCGATGACGATACCGGCGCGATCGACGCGCCGCGGCGGCTGGGCCGGATCGCCCGAGGTCATGACTTGACCAGGCCGACCGATTTCAGCACGTCGGTGACCCGCACGGTTTCCTTCTTCAGGAAGTCGGCGAAGGCGTCACCGCCGAGATAGGCGTCTTCCCAGCCCTTCTGCTTGAGGATTTCCTTCCAGGCGTCCGACTTCACCATCTTCTCGACCGCATCGCTCAGGGTTTTGCGCTGCTCCGGCGTGATGCCGGGAGGCGCCACCACCGAGCGCCAGTTGGCGATCACGAGGTCGATGCCCTGCTCCTTGAAGGTCGGGATGTCGCTGCCCTGGATGCGCTTCTCCGAGGTCACGCCGATCGCGCGCAGCTTGCCGGACTTGATCTGCCCTTCATATTCGCTGAGGCCCGAAATGCCCGCGGTGACCTTGCCGCCGAGGATCGCCGCCAGCGACTCGCCGCCGCCGGAGAACGGGATGTAGTTGATCTTCTTGGCATCGGCACCGACCGCGCCGGCGAATAACGCCGCCATCACATGGTCGACGCCGCCGGCCGAGCCGCCGGCGAAAGTCACCTTGGCGATATCGGCCTTCACCGCGGCGGCCAGATCCTGCGCAGTCTTGATCGGCGAATTCGCGGGAACCACGATCACCTGGATTTCCTCGGTGAGGCGAGCGATCGGCGTCACCTGCTCCAGCGTCACCGGCGACTTGTTCATGGCGAGCGCGCCCACCATGACGAAGCCGTTGACCATCATCTGGTTGCCGTCGCCCTTGGCGCCGTTGACGAATTGCGCGATGCCGACGCTGCCGCCGGCGCCGGGAACGTTGGTGACCTGCACGCTGCGCGCGACGCCCGCGGCCACCAGCGCCTGCTGCATGGAGCGCGCGGTCTGGTCCCAGCCGCCGCCCGGGGCCGCCGGCGCCATCAGCTTGAGCTCGAGCTGCTGGGCAAGGGACGGCGTCGCTGCCGCAAGGGTCAGCGCGACGGCTGCGCCGGCAAGGCGCGCGGAAAATTGAAACATGAGGACGCTCTCCAGGCTCATGCGGACGTTTGCCGCATTGTGTCGTTTGGTCGCATATCAGCCAAAACGGCCGATGCTGTCCAGCGACAGTGCCCGGGTTCCCCAGTTAGCGCGGCGCCGGCATCACCCCACCGAGCGCAACCGTCAGCTCGCCGGCGACCTCGCGCACGATTTGGCCGATTTCCGGCAGCCTGTCGTCGGTCAAACGGCTGGTCATGCCTGAGACGGAAATCGCCGCGAGCGGCTCGGCACAGTCGTTGTAGACCACTGCGGCAATACAGCGCAGCCCCATGCTGGCTTCTTCATCGTCGAGGGCAAAACCCTGCTTGCGGATCTTTTCGAGCTCCTTGAACAGGTCGCTCGGCCGCACGATCGACTTCTCGGTCAGCCGGGGCATGCCGTGATGGCGGATGACGGCGCCGACGTCCTCATCGGAATAGGTTGCGAGCACGGCCTTGCCGACGCCGGACGTCACCATGGGGACGCGGCCGCCGACCAGGGTCAGCGAGCGCATGATCTCGCGGCTCTCCATGCGGGTCAGCACGATGATGAACTCGTCGTCGACCACGGCGAGATTGGCGGTCTCGCGGGTGAGATCGCGCAGCTTGCGCAAGTAAGGAATCGCCTGCGCGGAGAAATTGCGCCGTCGCGCAAAGCTGGCACCCACCGTGAAGGCGCGCGAGCCGACATGCCATTTAGATTGCGTGCGGTCGAACTGCACGAAACGGCGGCTCTCCAGCGTCGCCAGCAGGCGGTGCACCGTGGAAGCCGACAGGCCGGTGCGCACCGCGAGATCGCTGAGGCGATAGCCTTCGTCGTCCTCGGCCAGCGTTTCCAGGATCGACAGCGCGCGATCGACGGACTGCACGCCGCCGTCGCGCGTGTCGTTGTCGGCCTCCGATGATCGAGGCTCGAGCGATTTGCGCCGGATCACGTTCTTGCTCATCGCGACCTGACAGTTGTCACCTCTCCCCGCGAGCGAGGAGAGGTGAAGTCTTCGTCTCAGAGCAGCCCTGCCCCGCGCGCCCATTTGTACTTGGCGCCGAGGACCTCGACCGGAAGCTCGGTCGAGTAGGCGTAGGCCGGGATGCCGTTCTGGTAGAGATATTCGGCGGCTTCCTCGACCTCGACGTCGCCCGCGAGCGAGGCGACGATCGGCTTCACGAAGCCCTTGGCCTCCATCTCCTTCTTCACCTCGACCATGTTGCGGGCGAACACCATCGGCGGCGTGACGATGGTGTGCCAGTAGCCGAGGATCAGCGAATGGATGCGCTCGTCCGAGAGGCCGAGCTTCACCGTGTTGACGTAGGTGATCGGAGGCTCGCCGCCGGTGATATCCACAGGATTTCCGGCAGCCCCGAACGGCGGGATGAACTTGCGGAAGGCCGCATCCAGATCCGCCGGCATCGACATCAGCGACAGGCCATTGTCGACGCAGGAGTCCGACAGCAGCACGCCGGAGCCGCCCGCACCGGTGATGATCAGCACGTTCTCGCCCTTCGGCGTCGGCAGCACCGGCACGCCGCGGGCGAATTCGAGCAGTTGCCGCAGCGAACGAGCGCGGATCACGCCGGACTGCGCCAGGACGTCCTCGTAGATCTTGTCGTTACCGGCGAGCGCGCCGGTATGCGACGAGGCCGCCTTGGCGCCCGCCGAGGTGCGGCCGGCCTTGAGCACGACGACCGGCTTCTTCTTGGAGACGCGCTTGGCGGCTTCCGCGAAGGCGCGGCCGTCCTTGAGGTCCTCGCAGTGCTGCGCGATCAAATTGGTGTTCGGATCCTGCTCGAAGAAGGCGAGCAGATCGTCCTCGTCGATATCGGACTTGTTGCCGAGGCCGACGATGGCCGAGACGCCCATCTTGGCCGAGCGCGAGAAGCCGATGATGGCCATGCCGATGCCGCCCGACTGCGACGACAGCGCCGCGTGGCCCTTGACGTCGTAGGCGGTGCAGAAGGTCGCGCAGAGATTGGCGGGCGTATAATAGAAGCCGTAGATGTTCGGCCCCATCAGGCGGATGTCGTATTTCTTGCCGACCTCGACGATCTCGGCCTGCAGCTCCGGCGCACCGGCTTCGGCGAAGCCCGACGGGATCAGCACCGCGCCCGGGATTTTCTTCTCGCCGCATTCGGTGAGCGCGGCCGCCACGAACTTCGCGGGGATCGCGAACACGGCCGTGTCGATCACGCCCGGCACGTCCTTGACGCTCTTATAGGCCTTGTAGCCGAGGATCTCGGCGGCCTTGGGATGGATCGGATAGATGTCGCCCTTGTAGCCGCCGTTGATGAGGTTCTTCATCACGGAGTTGCCGATCTTGCCGTCTTCGGCGGAGGCGCCGACCACGGCGACTGCCTTCGGCTGCATGATGCGGCTCATCGCCGCGACGATCTCCTCGGTCGGGCGCGGCTTCGGCTTCGGCACATAGGCGAAGTCGACGACGATGCGCACGTCGGCGGCGGTGGCGCCCTTCGCCGTCGCGAACACCGGATTGAGGTCGAGCTCGACGATTTCAGGGAAGTCGGTCACGAGCTGCGAGACCTTGACGATGACATCGGCGAGCGCGTTGCGGTTCACCGGCTCGCCGCCGCGCACGCCCTTGAGGATCTCATGCGCCTGGATGCCGTCGAGCATCGAGAGCGCGTCTTCCTTGGTCGCGGGCGCGAGACGGAAGGTGATGTCCTTGAGCACTTCGACCAGCACGCCGCCGAGGCCGAAGGCGACCAGCTTGCCGAACGAACCATCGGTGATCGAGCCGACGATGACCTCGGTGCCGCCGGCCAGCATCTGCTGCACCTGGACGCCGTCGATCTTGGCGTCGGCCTTGTACTTCCTGGCGTTGCCCAGAATGGTCTCGTAGGCCTTTTCGGCATCTTCGGCGGTCTTGAGGCCGACGATGACGCCGCCCGCTTCGGTCTTGTGGAGAATGTCCGGCGAGACGATCTTCATCACCACCGGGAAGCCCATCGACGAGGCCATCTTGCCGGCCTCGCCCGCCGACTTCGCCACGCCCTCCTTCGGCACCGGAATGCCATAGGCGTCGCAGACCAGCTTGCCTTCCGGGGCCGTCAGGCTGGTGCGGTTGTCCGCCTTGACCTGGTCAAGCACCTTGCGGACGGCTTCTTTGGAATTGGACATGTGGCTTCTCCCTTGACCTCAGTTCGTTCTTTTCAAAGCGCGCGCGTGGTTTTGCGGCTGCCCGTGATGCTTGCCATTCGCCGCGCTCTGTTCCATTCCGCGGAACGGAGCGGCATAAGCGCCAGATTACTCCGCCGCCGTGGATCAAAAATGGCTGGCGATGGCATTTGGTATGCCAGAAGCCAACTTGTCAAGCTGCGGCATCGCTTAGAACGCCGCAAAAAATAGCCAGCTTGACATTCTGGCATGTGGTATGCCAAAAACTTTCCCGTTAATAATCCTGTAAAAGACGACTCCCACTGGAGGAGATTCGTCGTGTCACTGCGGAAACCAACCAAGGCGTTGCCGAACATGGCCGAGGCAGATATCGCAATCGTTCGTATTGCCCCGGAGAGCAGCTTCAAGAACAAGGCGTATGACGCCTTGAAGGAAGCCATCCTCAGGATGGACATCTATTCGACGCCCGAGCCGGTGATGCTCGACGAGCGCGCGCTGTCCGAACGTCTGGGTGTCAGCCGCACCCCGATCCGCGAAGCGATCGCGATGCTAGAGCAGGACGGTTTCGTGAAGACGGTGCCGCGCCGCGGCATCATGGTGGTGCGCCGGACCAAGAGCGAGATCGTCGACATGATCCGCGCCTGGGCGGCGCTGGAGAGCATGGCTGCGCGCCTCATCACCACCACTGCGCGCAAGAAGGACATCACGGCGCTGCGTGACTACTTCAAGGATTTCGGCAAGGACCGCCTGCCCGAGGATCACGTCGAGGAATATTCGCGCGCCAACATCGCCTTCCATCAGGCGCTGATCTCGCTGTCGGAATCGCCGGTGCTGGTCGATCTCACCAACGACCTGCTGCTGCACGTGCGCGGCTATCGCCAGCTGACCATCGGACGCAAGGACCGCACTGCGACCTCGCTGCCCGAGCATCTCGGCATGATCGAAGCACTGGAGGCACGCGACACCGAGCTCGCCGAAAAGCGTGCCCGCGACCACACTCTCGGCCTTGCCGCTTACGTCGAAGCGCACGGCCAGGAACTGTTTACGTAACCTAGCAACGTTCACCAGAAGGGCGAACAATTCGCCCCACTATCTGAGACCAGGGAGACAAGGCCCATGCTGAATACCGCGACCAAGTCCGAGGCACCGGGCACCGAGCAGGAGCTGACGGATGGCTTTCATCTCGTCATCGACGCGCTCAAGCTGAACGGCATCAACACCATCTATAATGTGCCGGGCATCCCGATCACGGATTTGGGCCGCATGGCGCAGGCCGAGGGCATCCGCGTGATCTCGTTCCGCCACGAGCAGAACGCCGGTTACGCCGCAGGCATCGCCGGCTACCTCACCAAGAAGCCCGGCGTCTGCCTCACGGTCTCCGCGCCCGGCTTCCTCAACGGTCTCACGGCACTCGCCCACGCCACCACCAACTGCTACCCGATGATCCTGGTCTCGGGCTCTTCGGAGCGCGAGATCGTCGACCTGCAGCAGGGCGACTACGAAGAGATGGACCAGCTCGCGATTGCCAAGCCCCTGTGCAAGGCGGCCTATCGCGTGCTGCACGCCCAGGACATCGGCATCGGCCTGGCCCGCGCCATCCGCGCCGCGGTCTCGGGCCGTCCGGGCGGCGTCTATCTCGACCTGCCGGCCAAGCTGTTCGGCCAGGTGATGAGCGCCGATGCCGGCCAGAGGTCGCTGGTCAAGGTGATTGATGCTGCGCCCGCGCAGATCCCCTCGCCCGCTTCGGTCAAGCGTGCGCTCGACGTGCTCAAGGGTGCCAAGCGTCCGCTCATCATCCTCGGCAAGGGCGCGGCCTACGCGCAGGCCGACGAAGAGATCAAATCCTTCGTCGAGAAGAGCGGCGTGCCCTTCCTGCCGATGAGCATGGCCAAGGGCCTCCTGCCCGACACCCATCCGCAGTGCGCCGGTGCGGCCCGCTCGACCGTGCTGAAGGAATCCGACGTCGTCATGCTGATCGGTGCGCGGCTGAACTGGCTGCTCTCGCACGGCAAGGGCAAGAGCTGGGGCGAAGCGCCCAAGAAGTTCATCCAGGTCGATATCGAGCCGCGCGAGATGGACTCCAACGTCGAGATCGTCGCGCCCGTCGTCGGCGACATCGGCTCGGTCGTCTCCGCCTTCAACCAGGCGATGGCTTCCGGCTGGACCGCCCCGCCCGCCGAATGGACCAAGGCGATTTCGTCCAAGCGCGAAGAGAACGTCGCCAAGATGGCGCCGAAGCTCATGAACAACAAATCGCCGATGGACTATCACGGCGCGCTCGGCGTGCTGAAGAACGTCATCAAGGAGTACCCCGAGGCGATCCTCGTCAACGAAGGCGCCAACACGCTCGACCTCGCCCGCGGCGTCATCGACATGTACCGCCCTCGCAAGCGTCTCGACGTCGGCACCTGGGGCGTGATGGGCATCGGCATGGGCCAGGCGATTGCCGCCGCGCTCGAGACCGGTCACCCCGTGCTCGCAGTGGAAGGCGACTCGGCGTTCGGCTTCTCCGGCATGGAGGTCGAGACCATCTGCCGCTACAACCTGCCGATCTGCGTCGTCATCTTCAACAATGACGGCATCTATCGCGGCACCGACGTCAACGGCGCCAACGCCGATCCGGCGACGACGGTGTTCGTCAAGGGCGCGCGCTACGACAAGATGATGGAAGCCTTCGGCGGCGTCGGCGTGAATGCGACCTCGCCGGACGAGCTCAAGCGCGCCGTCAACGAAGCCATGAAGTCCGGCAAGCCGACGCTCATCAACGCGGTGATCGATCCGGCCGCGGGCTCGGAGAGCGGCCGCATAGGCAACCTCAATCCGCAGAGCGTTCTGCAGAAGAAGAAGTAAGTCCACCCCTCAACCCTTAATTCCCTGCGGTTGGCGGGGGCAGACACAGAGTACGGAGCAACACGATGACCAAAGCGCTTACGGGCGTTCGCATTCTCGACTTCACCCACGTTCAATCAGGACCGACCTGCACGCAGCTGCTCGCCTGGTTCGGCGCTGACGTGATCAAGGTGGAACGTCCGGGCGTGGGTGACATCACCCGCGGCCAGCTGCAGGACATCCCGAATGTGGACAGCCTGTATTTCACCATGCTCAACCACAACAAGCGCTCGATCACGCTCGACACCAAGAACCCCAAGGGCAAGGAAGTCCTCACCGAGCTGATCAAGAAGTGCGACGTGCTGGTGGAAAACTTCGGCCCCGGCGTGCTCGACCGCATGGGCTTCCCCTGGGAGAAGATCCAGGCCATCAACCCGAAGATGATCGTCGCCTCGATCAAGGGCTTCGGCCCCGGACCGTACGAAGACTGCAAGGTCTATGAGAACGTCGCCCAGTGCACCGGCGGCGCCGCCTCCACCACCGGCTTCCGCGACGGTCTTCCGCTCGTCACCGGCGCGCAGATCGGCGACAGCGGCACCGGCCTCCACCTCGCGCTCGGCATCGTCACCGCGCTCTACCAGCGCACCGTCACCGGCAAGGGCCAGAAGGTTACGGCTGCGATGCAGGACGGCGTACTCAACCTCGCCCGCGTCAAGCTGCGCGACCAGCAGCGCCTCGCCCATGGCCCGCTGAAGGAATACAGCCAGTACGGCGAAGGCATTCCGTTCGGCGACGCCGTGCCGCGCGCCGGCAATGATTCCGGCGGCGGCCAGCCCGGCCGCATCGTCAAGTGCAAAGGCTGGGAGACCGATCCCAACGCCTACCTCTATTTCATCACCCAGGCGCCGGTCTGGGAGAAGATCTGCGACGTGATCGGCGAACCCGGCTGGAAGACCCATCCCGACTACGCCAAGCCGCCGGCCCGGCTGTCGCGCCTCAACGAGATTTTTGCGCGCATCGAGCAGTGGACGATGACCAAGACCAAGTTCGAGGCGATGGAAATCCTCAACAAGGACGACATCCCCTGCGGCCCGATCCTGTCGATGAAGGAGATCATCGAGGACCAGTCGCTGCGCGCCACCGGTACCTTGGTCGAAGTCGACCACCCCACCCGCGGCAAGTACATTTCGGTCGGCAACCCGATCAAGCTGTCGGATAGCCCGAGCGACGTCGAGCGCTCCCCGCTGCTCGGCGAGCACACCGACGAGATCCTGCGCTCCGTGCTCGGCTTCAGCGACCACCAGGTCGCCGACATCCACAAGTCCGGCGCGCTCGACCCGCCGCAGAAGCAGGCCGCGGAGTAAGCAAGCTCGCTGCAAGCGCGAAAGGCCGCCGGTTTCGGCGGCCTTTTTGTTCGGGCCAAAGGAACCGAACCGCATACCGGCCGTTACTTCTTCGACCGGCATGCTCTCAGAAATGCGAACGTGCCGCCTCCACGGCGAGTGACCGAACCTCGCGCCAGACCCGCCCAACACTGAAGGATGATCCACCCTCCCGTTCGGAGGGTGACCAATCAATCCATATCGGCTTGCAGGCGGGAGGCGTCGCGTCAGGCGCTCCCGGGCTACGCCCATTGATCGAAGTGAGGTCGAAATGTTGAGAGATCAATCCTCTGATCGGGCCAAGCGCGAAGCCAACAAGGCGTTCAAGCCAGTCAAGACGCAGAAGCCGATGAACGACTATGCGAAGGACCAGCACTCCCTCAACGAGAACCGCGAGCGGCTCAAAGCGGAGCGATTGGCCCGCGAGGCGAAGTCGAAAGAGCAGCTTGAAAAAGAGCTGCTTGAAAAAGGCTTGCCCGAATAGGAAGCGTCTTGTCGCTGGTTACGATCTGCATCCGGCCGGCTGAAAACCGCCGTACGTTTTCCGGATCATGCTCTAGAGCATCGAGAGAAGGACGACGCCGTCCTCGAGCTCCCCGGACGCCAGCCGGGTCCGCGCGATGCGCTCAAACTCGGTGCGGTGCTTCTGAAGATAGCTGAAGGCCTGTTTCTGCGTTTGGAACGTGGTCGCGAGCCGGCACATCTGTCGGCCAGCGCCAAGCGCCAGAAAAAAGGTGATTGTGCCACCGCCGTCCGACTTGGCTCTAGGCACGACCCGCACTCTTCGGCATGTGACCGGTCCTCTCCAGATTTCGTCGGTGGCGCTGCTGAAGTCGATTATTGCGGCGGCTTCCTCTTGCGCTTCGTCGGGGTCGATGCCGGCAACGATGCTTGAAGGGTCGCGTCGGCCGCTTCCTTGGCTTCGCGCAGTTCGCGCAGCCGCGCCATGTTCTTGCGAACGTCGACCGCCTGTTTTACGGCATCCGCCATGGCGCGCGCTCCTTCTTCAGCCGCCAATCGTTGGCGGTTGGAACGCGCGATACCTTCGGGTGACGGTTCTGCCGATTTCCTGGCGCTCATCCCTCACCCTGCTCCGAAAACAGACAAAACCCGCTCAATCCCTAGGATCGAGCGGGCAGCGTGGCCGTTTCAGTACATCCGTGAAACGGCACCAGGGAGCTCAGGCCAGCGAGAGATTCTCTGCGCTGACTTTGCCCCGCATCTTGTCGGTCTTGGCCTCGAAGTTGACCTTTTGGCCTTCAGCGAGACCCGCAAGACCAGCCCGCTCGACCGCGCTGATGTGAACGAACACATCTTGGCCGCCGTCGTCGGGCTGAATGAATCCAAAGCCTTTCTGGCCGTTGAACCACTTCACGGTACCTGTCGTCATTTTCTTCTCCAAAGCGCGCAAGCGCACATTCCGCGTGACGCTCACGCAGAACCAATTCAATTCGTCGATGTCTCTGGAAAAGGAGCCCGCGGGCGCATTCAACAAGGCACAGCGGCTGAACGAACAGCTTTTAAGGTATACCTCACCGTCTCTACTTGCAAGGCTTGTCCAAGCTTAATTGCACCAGGACCTCGGCGGAACATTCCCAGGTTTGAGACGACTACGCGGGGCCTCCCTCTGGCGAAACGCTGAGGAGTTGAACGAGGAACGCTGCGGAATTGTGGCTTCCGCTGACGAGGCGTAGACATTGGGGCTGATCTTGCTGCGCAGGATGGGAGGTCACCATGTCACTACTGGGCAAGGCCGCCGTCGCGATGTGGTGGAGCGTTCGCCCCGAACAGCGCAGCGAGTTCGGCGACTGGCATTCGCATGAGCACTTTCCGGAGCGGATGAGCATTCCCGGTTTCCGGCGCGGCTCGCGCTGGACCAGCACGACGAACGCAGAGGGCTTCTTCGTGCTCTACGAGCTCGCACAGTACGAGGTGCTCACGTCGAGCGGATATCTCGACCGGCTCAATGCGCCGACGCCGTGGTCGGCGAAGATGATGCCGCATCATCTCGGCATGGTCCGCAGCCAGTGCCGGGTGGCGTCCAGCTTCGGCGGCGGTGTGGCGACATCGCTGGCAACCATCAGGCTGTCGCCCCAGGCCGGACGGGAGACGGAGCTTCAAACGCGCCTCTCGGAAACGCTCAGCGCATTGGCGCTGCAGCCGGGGCTGACAGGCGCCCACCTCCTCTTCACCGACACGCCTCGCACGAGCGCGCCCACCACCGAGCAGCAGATCCGCGGCAGCGACGGCGCTGCCGACTGGATCGTCCTGCTGTCGGGTTACGATGCCGATGTGGTTGACGCCGGGATCGCCGGCCAATTCTCGCCGTCGTCGCTTCACGCGGCGGGTGCTCGCGAGGATATCAAGATCGGCCGCTACAGGCTGGCATTCACGATGACGCCACAGGATGTCGCAGCGATCTAGCAACCCGGCCAGAAGGACCGCCGACAAAAAAAACGAGATGCCATGTCGGATCGGCGGCTTCCCGGTCGTCCTCGTGACATGAATGGGCCATAGACGCCAATCTCGGGCCCATCAAACACTGAGGATAACAACCATGCCCAGCACGATCCGCCTGCACCGCGCACCAGCCCGCAAAAAGTCTATCGGGCTTTCCTGGAGGCCGATGCGATGGCGAAATGGCTGCCGCCGAACGGCTTTACCTGCACCGTGCATCATTTCGAGCCCAAGGTCGGGGGCACGTTCAAGATGTCATTCCGGAATTTCACGACGGGCAACAGCCATTCGTTCGGCGGCGAATATGTCGAGCTCGTGCCCGGCGAACGTCTCCGCTACACCGACAGGTTCGACGACCCCAACCTGCCCGGCGAGATCGAGGTCACCGTGATCCTGAAGAAGGTCTCGGTCGGCACCGAGATCGACATCACGCAGGCCGGCATCCCCGACGTGATCCCGCCGGAGGCCTGCTATCTCGGCTGGCAGGAATCGCTGCGCAATCTGGCGAAGCTCGTCGAGCCCGAGATCATTCAGTAGCCGTGACGAAAGTATCGTAGTTGGTGTCGTAGGGTGGGCAACGGCGCACTTGCGCCGTGCCCACGATCTTTCTCGTACGGCGACAGACGCGTGGGCACGCTTCGCTCTGCCCACCCTACGGCACTGTTCGATCAGATGCGCCGCTCTACCCACGCGGTCATTCTGAGCGCAGCGAAGCAATGACGGACAATCGTCAAGCGCCCGCCTTCGCCTCCAGCCCGCCACCTGCCGTCCAGCGGTCCGGGTCGGGACTGTGCCCGATCAGCGCGAGCCCATAGGCGATCGACTCGAACTGATCGCCCGACATCAGCCGTTCGTTGCCGAACCGCTCGGCGAACAGCTTTCGGACGGCCGGCACGAAGGACGTGCCGCCGGTCAGGAACACCTTCTCCACCTCGCGCGCGGTGATGCCGGCTTCGGCCAGCACCTTGTCGACGGTGGCCCCCAGCCGGGCGATGTCGTCTGCAATCCAGGATTCGAAATTTTTCCGCGTGATGGTCGATCCGATATCGACCCCGCCGCCCTTGAAGCGGAAATCCACCTCGTCCTGCGCCGACAGCGCAACCTTGGCATTTGACACTGCACGGTACAGCGAAAAGCCGAGGTCGAGATCGACGATGGTGATGAAATCCTCGAGCAGCTTCGGCTTCAGCGCGGTGCGTGCAAGCTCCCGCAGCTCACGCAGATCGCCGTTGCTCTTCATCATCGCGAGCTGATGCCAGCGCGCGAGGTTGGTGTAATGGCCGCTGGGGATCGGCAGCACCTTGTCGAACGAGCGGAAGCTGGAGCCCTTGCCGAGCCGCGGCGAGACGACGTGGTCGACGATGCGGTAGTCGAACGTGTCGCCGGCGATGCCGATGCCGGCGTGGCCGAGTGGCTCGGCGCGAAGGCTGCCGCCCGCGCGCGAGAAACGCATCACGGAGAAATCGCTGGTGCCGCCGCCGAAATCCGCGACCAGCACGGTGGCATCGCGCTCCAGCCTCCGGGCAAAGGAGAACGCCGCGCCCACGGGCTCGTAGACGTAGCGCGCATGGCCGGCGCCCAGGCGCTCGAACGCGGCGCGGTAGCGCTGCATCGCCAGCGCCTCGTCGGGATTGCCGCCGGCAAAGCGCACGGGACGGCCGACCGTGATGGTCGAGGTCTCGAAGCCGAACCTGTCGCCGCCATGGCGCGCCAGCGTCCGCAGGAACGCCGCCAGAATATCCTCGAACTTGAAGCGTTGCCGGAACACTTGCGTGGTGTTGAAGCTGCTGCTCGCCGCGAACGTCTTGAACGACTGCAGGAAGCGGTAGACGTGGCGTCCTTCGAGGAACGTCTCGATCGCCCAGGGGCCGCCTTCGGCCTGGGCACCGGCGCCCGGCCGATCCTCCCAGAAGCACAAAGCCGACACGTAGACGCTGTGGCGCTGTCCGCCGTGATCGAAGCGGATGGCCTCGACCCGGCGGTCGTCCGCCGCAAGGGCGACGACCGTATTGCTGGTTCCAAAATCGATGCCGATCGAGACGGCGGGCGAGGCGCTCGACATGAACCACTCTGACAGATGATTGGAAGGGGGCAGACCACTAGCGGCTTTGACTTGCCCTGCCAAGCCTTGCCTGCAAAGCCTTGCCCTGCCAAGCCTTGCCCCGCAAAGCCTTGCCCTGCAAAGCCCTCGGCCATTGCGGCTCGCTTCAGGTTCGCGCGGTGGGCCCCGGTTTCCCCTTCAAGCGTATGGATATGCCTCTGGCAGGTACGGCTTCGGCGTCCGGAGACGGCGTCTAAGCCGGAAAGCCCCGTTTGGAGGCCATTTAAGCCCGAACCGACCTCATTAACCCCGCATTATGCTGCAATGCGGGACTTTGTATGCTGCTATGCAAACAAGCGCGTAGACAGTGGCATCTGGTATACATATTTTCATCCTGAGACGAGACGCCAAGACTGATCGTCTCAAGAAAGGGAATTCCAATGTCCAAGACCGCTTCCGTCGCTTTCGCCCCCTCCTCCTCGCTGTTCAGCCGCTTCATGGCTGCGGTCGACCGTTTCCTGATGGCGAGCGCCGAGATCTCGAACCACAATGGCGACCTGCCGCGTTTCGGCCTGTAAGAAGGCCTTCCCCGCGCAGCCGAAACGGCGCGCGGCAGGCAACCGCAGACGATAGGTTTGATAAATGGCCCCCTCGTCGGGGCCATTTTCTTTTGGTCCCCGCTTCGCCCGCGAACACAACTGCGACGATTGGTCCGCCGATTTGGCCGGCCGTCCAATTGTGAGCCAGCTGGCATCTCGCATACCATTCGACAACCAAAACGATTGCACGACCAAGGTGCTAGATGGGGATGCAGAGCGCGGGACAGGAACGGCCAAGGAAATGGCACGTTTGCCAATCAGGGCGGAGCCTTAGCCCAAAGGAGCGGATGTCGCGCCTTGTCCCCGCTCATAAACTTCTGGTTGGTGAGGCTGCAATGGGAGATCGACCGCAAAGGTGACCCCAAGCGTGTGAATCCAGATGGGCTGACGCGAGCTGGCAAAGAACGGCCGCGTTTCGACAGGGAGAGAAACGAGATGAAGTCATTCGTTCTGAATGTCGCTTTGGCGGCAATGGCGATGTCGTGCGCCGGCAGCACTGCAAGTTTTGCGGCCTGGGAGCCGGTTCGTCCGGTCGAGTTCATCGTGCCCGCGGGCACCGGCGGCGGCGCTGATCAGATGGCACGAACCATCCAGGGCATCGTCACCAAGCATAATCTCATGAAGCAGCCGCTGGTCGTCATCAACAAGGCCGGCGGTGCAGGCGGTGAAGGCTTTCTCGACGTGAAGACGTCGTCGGGCAATCCGCACAAGATCATCATCACGCTCTCGAACTTGTTCACGACGCCGCTGGCAACGGGGATTCCGTTCAACTGGAAGGATTTGACTCCGGTCGCGATGCTGGCGCTGGATGAATTCGTGCTCTGGGTGAATGCCGAAAAGCCGTACACCAGCGTCAAGGATTACGTCGACGCCGCAAAGAAGGCCCCAAGCGGCTCATTCAAGATGGGCGGCACCGGCTCGAAGCAGGAAGACCAGATCATTACGGTCGGCATCGAGAAGGCGATCGACGCGAAGTTCACCTACATCCCCTACAAGGGTGGCGGCGAGGTCGCGGTTCAGCTCGTCGGCAATCACGTCGATTCCACCGTCAACAATCCGATCGAGGCGGTCGCGCAATGGCGCGGCGGCAAGCTCCGTCCGCTCTGCGTCTTCGACGCCCAGCCGATGGCCTATGACGAGCCGATCGCAGAGGGCAAGGCCTGGAAGGATATTCCGACCTGCAAGTCGCAGGGCCTCGCGATGGAATATCTCATGCTGCGCGGCATCTTCATGTCGCCCAAGGCCACCAAGGATCAGGTCGAGTATTACGTTGAGCTGTTCAAGAAGGTTCGCGCCACGCCGGAATGGCAGGACTTCATGAAGAGCGGCGCCTTCAACACGACCTTCCTGACCGGGGCCGACTACGCCAAGTGGGTCGAGGCGGAGGAGAAGCGGCACGAGGGCTTGATGAAGGAAGCCGGTTTCCTCGCGCCGGGCAATTGATCCCGGGATTGACCCGCGACACCGATGACGGATGAGGACGCCGGTCGTCCTCCCGTCTGCTGCGAAACAGTCCGATTCCGCCTGGAGCTCCCATGACTGAACAATCCGAATCCGGCCCGACCCACAAGACGCTGGAGATCGGCATGGCGCTGTTGATCGGCGCCTTTGGTCTCGTCGTGATCTTCGGCAGCATCAAGGCCGGCATCAACTGGGGCGCGGAAGGCCCGCGTGCCGGATTCTTCCCGTTCTATGTCGGCGCCGCCATCGTCGGTGCCAGCGCAATCAATCTCTGGAGCGCGCAACGCGACGACGACGGCCACCTGTTCGCGTCATGGGGACAGCTTCGCCAGGTCATGAGCGTCGTCGTGCCCACCGCGATCTATGTCGGCTCGATGCCGTTCATCGGCCTCTACATCGCCTCGATGGTCTTCATCGCCTGGTTCATGCGCTGGCTCGGCGGCTATCGCTGGCTGACGGTCATCGCGGTGGCGGTCGGCATGCCGGTGGTGACCTATCTCGTTTTCGAGCGCTGGTTCCTGGTCCCGCTTCCCAAGGGGCCGTTCGAGGAGTGGCTCGGTCTGTAAGGGCCCACGCATTCATTCAATTGCTGCTGCAGGACGTATCGATATGGAAGAGTTGGCCAATCTATTTCACGGCTTCGCGGTCGCCCTGCAGCCCTACAACATCATGCTGATGATCATCGGCATCACGCTCGGGGTCATCATCGGCGTGCTGCCGGGGCTCGGGGGCGCCAACGGCGTGGCGATCCTGCTTCCCCTGACCTTCAGCATGCCGCCGACATCGGCGATCATCATGCTGTCATGCATCTATTGGGGCGCCTTGTTCGGCGGCGCCATCACCTCGATCCTGTTCAACATCCCCGGCGAGCCCTGGTCCGTGGCGACCACCTTCGACGGCTATCCCATGGCGCAACAGGGCAAGCCCGGCGAAGCCCTGACGGCCGCCTTCACCTCCTCCTTCGTCGGCGCGCTGTTCGCCGTCATCATGATCACGCTGGTCGCGCCGCTGGTCGCGGGCTTTGCGCTGCGATTTGGTCCGGCGGAGAAGTTCGCGGTGTACTTCCTCGCCTTCTGCAGCTTCGTCGGCCTCAGCAAGGAGCCGCCGTTCAAGACCATCGCGGCGATGATGATGGGCTTCGCGCTCGCCGCGGTCGGCCTCGATTCGATCACCGGCCAGTTGCGGCTCACCTTCGGCGTCACCGAGCTGCTCAACGGATTCGACTTCCTGATCGCCGTGATCGGCCTGTTCGGGATCGGCGAGATCCTGCTGACCATGGAGGAAGGGCTCGCCTTCCGCGGCGGCAATGCCAGCATCAACCTTCGCGTCGTGCTTCAGACCTGGCGCGAGCTGCCGACCTACTGGATGACCTCGCTGCGCTCCTGCCTGATCGGCTGCTGGATGGGCGTCACGCCCGCCGGAGCGACGCCGGCATCCTTCATGAGCTACGGCATCGCCAAGCGGCTGGCGCGGCGCGGCAACAATTTCGGCAAGGGCGAGATCGAAGGGGTGATCGCGCCGGAGACGGCCGCGCATGCGGCAGGCACCTCGGCGCTGCTGCCGATGCTGTCGCTCGGCGTGCCCGGCTCGCCGACGGCTGCCGTGCTGCTCGGCGGCCTCCTGATCTGGGGCCTGCAGCCAGGTCCGATGCTGTTCGTCGAGCAGAAGGAATTCGTCTGGGGCCTGATCGCCTCGATGTATCTCGGCAATCTCGCCGGCCTCATCGTCGTGCTCACCTGCGTGCCGCTGTTCGCCGCGATCCTTCGCGTGCCGTTCGGCATCATCGCCCCGCTCATCCTGGTGCTGTGCGCGATCGGCGCCTATTCGGTGCACAACAGCACCTTCGACGTCATGCTGATGCTGGTGTTCGGCGTGCTCGGCTATCTCCTGAAGAAGTGCAACTACCCGCTCGCACCTCTCGTGCTCGCCATCGTGCTCGGCGACAAGGCCGAGGAAGCCTTCCGCCAATCGCTGCTGGGATCGCAGGGCTCGCTCGGCGTGTTCTTCTCCAACGGCCTCGTCAGCACCATCATGGCGCTCGGTCTGGTCGCCCTGTTCTGGTCCGCGATCCAGGAAGGCTACAGCCGGCTGCGCATGTCGATGGCGTGAGGCGCGCGCGCCGGCGCAATCGGCGCCAGCGGCCGCCGCCGAAACCCGCCGCGCGGCCGAACTTCTGGAATACAGAATTCCAGGACTGAGCAGCCGCGCACCGATGTGCGAGGGGGCAGCGCGCTCCACCGACGCAGAAGCTGAAAATTGCGGATGCGCAGGTTCCCGCAGCCGCTTGCGGCTTCGCCGAAACGGGGAAGACTTCTCACGAAATCAACGGGTTGATCGCAGGCCGGAAGCCGATTGAGCTTTACAATCGAGCAGCCATGGTGCATGTGAAGAATCCGCGATATTTCGCCGCACCCTCCAGTCCTTCGCTTGAATCTTGGCATAATGAATACCAGGATGCGAACCAGCGCACGCATAAAAATGATCGGCGCCTTCGGGAGGGTTTTTTATGACAGACATGGTGCAGTCAACAGCGGCCCCAAGCGTCGCGCGCGTCAGCGATGCCTATCGCTGGACGCAGTTGGCGGTTGGCGTCGCCGCGATGGTGATGATTGCCAATTATCAATACGGCTGGACGTTCTTCGTCCCTGACATCCAGAAGAAGTTCGGCTGGGATCGCGCGTCGATCCAGTGGGCCTTTACGCTCTTTGTCCTGTTCGAGACCTGGCTGGTCCCGGTCGAAGGATGGTTCGTCGACAAATACGGTCCGCGCATCGTCGTGCTGGTCGGCGGCGTGCTCTGCGCCATCGGCTGGGCGATCAACGCCCAGGCCACCACGCTCAACGGCTACTATCTCGGCATGATCATCGCCGGCATCGGCGCCGGCGGCGTCTACGGCACCTGCGTCGGCAACGCGCTGAAGTGGTTTCCGGACAAGCGCGGTCTTGCCGCGGGCATCACGGCCGCGGGCTTCGGTGCGGGCTCCGCGCTCACCGTCGCGCCGATCCAGGCCATGATCAAGGACAGTGGATTCCAGACCACCTTCCTCTATTTCGGCCTCGGACAGGGCATCATCATCTGCATCCTCGCCTTCTTCCTGCTCGCGCCGAAAGCGGGTCAGGTGCCGAACGTGGTGGCCAATGCCAATCTGCTGCAGACCCGGCGCAACTACCAGCCGACCGAGGTGCTGCGTCAGCCGATCTTCTGGCTGATGTACTTCATGTTCGTGATCGTCGGCGCCGGCGGCTTGATGGTGACGGCCAACCTGAAGCCCATCGCGGCCGACTGGAAGGTCGACAACGTGCCGGTCACGCTGATGGCGGTGACGATGACGGCGGTGACCTTCGCGGCCACGATCGACCGCGTGCTCAACGGCCTGACGCGTCCGTTCTTCGGGTGGATCTCCGACATGATCGGCCGCGAGAACACGATGTTCATCGCCTTCGGCATGGAAGGTTTCGGCATCTGGATGCTCTACCTCTGGGGCCACGATCCGATCTGGTTCGTGCTGCTCTCGGGCTTCGTGTTCTTCGCCTGGGGTGAGATCTACTCGCTATTCCCCTCGACCTGCACCGACACGTTCGGCGCCAAGTTCGCGACCACCAATGCCGGCCTGCTCTACACTGCAAAGGGCACCGCCGCACTGCTGGTGCCGATCGGCAACTACATGCAGCAGTCGTCGGGCACGTGGGACAGCGTGTTCATCATCGCGGCCGGCGCCAACATCCTGGCTTCGCTGCTGGCGATCGCGGTGCTCAAGCCCTGGCGCAAGGTCGTGGTCGCCAAATCGACCGTCTGACACGCCCATCGCAGCTCTTCATCGAGCAAACGCCCGGCCTCACGGCCGGGCGTTTTCGTTTGGCGACATCTTGCAGCGCCGGTCCCGCTCCAATGGAACCGCAGATTTGTGACAATCCGCCGCAGATAGGGCTTGCATTCTGGAATATGGTATACCAAGCTCCGCGCCGCGCTTGCGACGATAAGCCACAACATTTGCGACACTGGGTCATCTTGCAATCCAAAGTCGTGATCAATCAGGCGCGTTGGGAGGTTCTTGATGATTTCCAGCACGGACGGCGCCGTCACGGCCGCGCCTCTTCGCACCGGTTTCCGTTGGCTCCAGCTCGTCATGGGCATCGTCTGCATGGCGATGATCGCCAACCTGCAATATGGCTGGACGCTGTTCGTCGATCCGATCGATGCGGCCCATCACTGGGGACGCGCCGCGATCCAGCTCGCCTTCACCGTCTTCGTCGTCACCGAGACCTGGCTGGTGCCGATCGAGGCCTGGTTCGTCGACAAATACGGCCCGCGCATCGTCGTCATGTTCGGCGGCGTGATGATCGCGCTGTCCTGGATTCTCAACTCCTATGCCGACAGTCTCACCTTGCTCTACGCGGCCGCGATCATCGGCGGCATGGGTGCGGGCGCGGTGTACGGCACCTGCGTCGGCAACGCGCTGAAATGGTTTCCCGACCGCCGGGGCCTTGCCGCCGGCGCGACCGCCGCGGGCTTCGGCGCGGGCGCCGCGCTCACCATCGTACCGATCGCGACCATGATCGCATCGAGCGGCTATCAGCACGCCTTCTTCACCTTCGGCATCGGCCAGGGCGTGATCGTGTTCGTGCTCGCCTTCTTCATCCAGCCGCCGCGGCTCTCGATCCCGCCGAAGAAGAAGCAGCTCAACCTGCCGCAGACCAAGATCGACTTCACCCCGCCGCAGGTGCTGCGCAGCCCTATTTTCTGGGTGATGTATCTCGTTTTCGTCATGGTCGCATCCGGCGGCCTGATGACCGCGGCGCAGATCGGCCCGATCGCGCACGACTTCAAGATCGCCGATACCCCGGTCACGCTGGCCGGCTTCCAGATGGCGGCACTGACCTTCGCGATCTCGCTCGACCGCATCCTCGACGGTTTCGGACGCCCCTTCTTCGGCTGGGTCTCCGACACGATCGGCCGCGAGCACACCATGTTCATCGCCTTCGGCACCGCGGCGCTGATGCTGCTGACGCTGTCGGCTTACGGTCATGTCCCGGTCGTGTTCGTGCTCGCGACCGCCGTGTATTTCGGCGTGTTCGGCGAGATCTACTCGCTGTTCCCGGCGACCTGCGGCGACACCTTCGGCTCGAAATTCGCGACCACCAACAACGGCATGCTCTACACCGCGAAGGGCACCGCCTCCCTGCTCGTCCCGCTCGCCAGCGTGATCTCGGCGACCTACGGCTGGAAGTCCGTGTTCGTGGTCGCGGTCGCCCTTAACGCGACGGCGGCGCTGACGGCGTTGTTCGTGATCAAGCCTATGCGTCGCGCCTTCATCCTCGGCAAGGAAGCCGAGAGCGCGAGCACAGCAACCGGCAGGGCCGAGACCACTGCAAAGACCGAGACGGCGTAGCCGCCACTGACATTGCAGGGATCAACAAGGGGCGCAGGGATGCGCCCCTTTCTTTTTCGCACCAAGCAAACGTCAGTATTGCTGTCGCAAGATTTTTCGGATCGCCCAAACCAGCGCTTGACGATTGGCATTATGTATACCACACTTCCTGCAACATTCACCCAGGGAGGTTGCAATGCTGGTCGGAGACATTCTGCGCAAGAAGACGCCGCGCGTTGTCACGGTGCGAATGAACGAGACGGTGGGTATCGCCGCCAAGCTGATGCGCGCCAACAACATCAGCGCTCTCGTGGTCAAGGACGTGGTCCGCTCCGAGGGCAATACCGCCGTCGGCATGTTCACCGAGCGTGACGTGGTGCGCGCCGTCGCCGAGCACGGCGCGAATGCCGTCAACGTCAAGGTCTCGCAGCTCGTCTCGGTGCAGCAGCTGGTGTCCTGCACCTCCAGCGATACGATCGAGCAGGTCCGGCATCTGATGAACCGGCATCACATCCGCCATTTGCCCGTCATCGACGATTACAGCCTCGTCTCCGTCATCAGCATGCGCGACATCGCAGCTGCCATGGACGAGGCCATCAACGGCACGCCGCAAGCGGCCGCCTAAAGCGACGCACACTTCCCCTGTGACTACCGGCCGGCTCGGACACGTTCGAGCCGGACCGGATCTTTCGTCCCAAAATTCCGGTCTCCCGCGAGGATTTCATGAAGATCTGCATCTACGGCGCCGGCGCAATCGGCGGATATCTCGGGGTTCAGCTTGCACGCGCAGGCGCCGATGTCAGCCTCATCGCGCGCGGCGCGCACCTTGCCGCAATGCGCGAGCGCGGCCTGACGCTGCTCGCGGGCGAGGAGAGGCACACCGTGCATCCGCGCTGCACCGACGATCCCGCCGAGCTCGGCGTGCAGGACTACATCATCATCACGCTGAAGGCGCATTCCATCACCGGCGTGATCGAGAAGATGCAGCCGCTGCTCGGGCCGCACACCCGCATCGTCACCGCCGTCAACGGCATCCCCTATTGGTACTTCTACAAGCATGGCGGTCAGTACGAGAATTCGACGCTGGAGAGCATCGACCCCGGCGGGCGGCAGTGGCGCGAGATCGGCGCCGAGCGCGCCATCGGCTGCATCGTCTATCCCGCCACCGAGATCGAGGCGCCAGGCGTGATCCGCCACGTCTACGGCAACAACTTCCCGCTCGGTGAGCCCTCCGGCGAGATCACGAGCGACGTGCAGCGCCTTGCCGATCTGTTCGTCGCGGCCGGGCTGAAGGCGCCGGTGCTCGACCGCATCCGCGACGAGATCTGGCTCAAGCTGTGGGGCAATGTCTGCTTCAACCCGATCAGCGCGCTGACCCATGCAACGCTCGACGTGATCTGCACCGATCCGTCCACGCGTGCGCTGTCACGCGCGATCATGGTGGAGACGCAAGCGATCGCCGAGACGTTTGGGGTCAAATTCCGCGTCGACGTCGAGCGCCGCATCGAGGGCGCCCGCAAGGTCGGCGCGCACAAGACCTCGATGCTGCAGGATCTCGAGCGCGGCCGCCCGATGGAGATCGACCCGCTCGTCACCGTGGTGCAGGAGATGGGCCGCATCACCGGCATCGCGACGCCCGCGCTCGATTCGGTGCTGGCGATGGTGACCCAGCGCGCCCGCATCGCCGGGCTCTATGACGGCGTCTCGACACCTTCAGATCCCCGCGCACTGGCGGTGGCGTGATGGCGGGCGAGATGAAGCAGTGGCTGCGCTTCCGGAATAATGGCGCGACCGGTTTCGGCACGCTGACGCCATCGGGCATCAGCGTGCACGAGGGCGAGATGTTCGGCCGCAACGCCGCGACCGGCAAGATTCTGGCGCTGTCGGAGGTCGAGCTGCTGGCGCCTTGCGCGCCCAGCAAGATCGTCGCGCTCTGGAATAATTTCCACGCGCTCGCCGCCAAGCTCAACCAGCCCGAGCCGCCGGAGCCGCTGTATCTGCTCAAGGCCACCACCACCATCACGACGCCCGGCGCCGTGATCCGCCGTCCCTCCTATTACGACGGCAAGACCACCTATGAAGGCGAGCTCGGCATCGTCATCGGCAAGACCTGCGCGCGTGTCTCCCCCAGCGAAGCCAACAGCTGCATCTTCGGCTATACCTGCGTCAACGACATCACCGCCAACGACATCCTGACCAGCGACCCCACCTTCCCGCAATGGGCCCGCGCCAAGGGCATCGACGATTACGGCCCGTTCGGCCCGGTCATCGCAACCGGCCTCGATCCGGCCAAGCTGATCGTCCGCACCATCCTCAACGGCGCGGAGCGGCAGAACTACCCGATCTCCGACATGATCTTCTCGGCGCAGGAGCTGGTCAGCAGGATCTCCCACGACATGACCCTGCTCCCCGGCGACCTCATCGCCGTCGGCACCTCGGTCGGCGTCGGCGTGATGAAGGAGCCGGTGAACACGGTCACCGTCGCGATCGACGGCATCGGCGAGCTCACCAACGAGTTTCGGCTGTAGCTGCAAACACCGGCCCGAAGCCCGGATGAGCGAAGCGATATCCGGGACGGCTCTTCGCTGTGGTCCCGCAAGTCGCTGCGCTCATGCGGGCTACTCACTTATTCTCGCTGCAGCGCGGCAAAATTGATCCGGCGCAAATCGCGCCGGCACGGCCGCCTTATCCTTCCCGGCAATCAGTTTCTGACGCCAGGGAGGACGCCATGACGAATGCAAGTAATGCACTTTTGTGGACGGCTCTGTACTTTGCTCTCGCGTTCGGTGCGATCTTCGCGGTCTGGTTCGCCGACAAGATGCGCTCGAACTTCCTCGAGAAATGATAGCGCGCACGGCGCAGCAGCCCGGATAAGCCAAGCGACATCGGGGACGACTCTTCGCATGGTCCCGCATGTCGCTCCGCTCGCGCGGGCTTCTAACGCTGCTCGATCCGCCATGGCCGGCCTTGTCCCGGCAAGCCGGGCATGACGCGTGTGCGGAACGTCTGTCCGGGAAAACCCGGCACCTTCCGCGCCGCCCCACCCATCGGCCAATGCAACCAGCCGTGGATCACGGCGCCCGAAACAGCCCACAAGCCTGCCCGCCCCTTGCGCTCGGTTCCGCTCTTGGCAATCATGGCGAAAATGTGCGCCGGCGTGTGGAATTCACGATGTGGCTGTTTTTCCTGATTGCCTGGTTCGGCCTGTTGGCCATCGTCGCGGTCGTCGCCCAGCAGGCGTTCGGTCACGACATCAGCCACCTGCCCGCCTGGTTCGCGGGCCTGCCGGTGCCGCAGCGCATCGCGACCGGAATATTCCCCGCCCTCGCGCTGACCCTGATCGGCGCTTCAGCCTGGCGGCTGTCGCGCCAGGACCGCAGCCTGAAGACGCTGCGTGACCGGCTGAAGAAAACCCGCGAGGACGTCGTCGTTGCCCACGCTCTGCAAAACCACTTGGATGCCACTGTCCAGCATTTGATCGAGAGCGACCCGAGGGAGGCGGTCTCTGCGCTGCACGACAAGCTGGGCGAGACCGAGCAGCGCGCTCTGCTCCAGCAGGGCCGCAACCAAGCCACCGACATGCACGACCAGCTCGCCGAAATCCGCAGTCGCCAGCAGCACCTGCGCGACATGGTCGGCAAGGTCGCCGAGCAGCGCCGCGCGGTCGAGCCGGTCTTCACCGAGATCCGCGACCGCCAGAACCAGCTCGAACGCTCCCTGCACGATCTCGAGACCGACGACCGCAAGAACAACCTCGCCGATCGGCAGAGGGACATCGCGCGCGACGTGGCAGCGCTTCTGGGACGGGTGAACAGCGTCCAGGAGACATTTGCGACACTCAACCAGTACAAGGAGGATCTGGCGAAATCCCACGCCGAGCTGGTGCCGCTGCGTGCCTCGGACGCCGGCATCAACGCCCTGATCGGCGAGCTCAGCCTCGGCCACGAGCGCCTTGCCAAGACCATCGACGAGCTCGAGACCGGCGGCGAGACGCCGCTTGCCACGCGCGTCGAGACGTTGTCGAAGAACAAGATCGAGATCGAGCAGCGCCTCGCCCGCATCGACGACAGCTTCAACATTCTCAAAAGCATCCGGCTCGACTTCGAGGAGCTCGGCCAGCGCCAGGCGCAGCTCGAACGCTCGCTCGCCGATGTCGAAACGGACGCCGACGGCAAGACCCTTGCCGACCGCCAGAACGCGCTGAACGATTTCGTCCTGCAGTCACGCCAGCGCCTCGGCGCCCTGCAGGAGACGCTGGCGACGCTGAACGCCTTCAAGACGGAGCTGTCGAAGTCGCAGACCGACCTCGTCCCGTTGAAGGCCCCAGTGTTCGGCATCGAGGCCTTGATCGCGGAGGTCGGTGCCACCCGCGATCTCCTCGCCAGGACCGTCGGCGAGATCGAGACGAATGGCGACGTCACCCTCGCCTCGCGTGTCGATGCGCTGACCCAAAGCAAGCGCGAGGTCGAAGACCGCCTCGCCCGCATCTTCGACAATTTCAACGCGCTCGATGCCTTGCGCAAGGACATCGGCGGCATCTTCTCGACGATCAGGAACAGTTTGAACCGGATCGGGTGAGAAGCCTGATAGCAGCACTCCGAAACATCCAGACACATCACATCTGCGCGCGTCAGAGATATGCCGCCAACATGTCGCGGGGGTGCCGCAACTTGGTCGCATTCGGACGTCCATCTCTGAGGCGTGTCTGGGGGCACGGCACTGCCGTGTTTGGACCAAACCTTCTAGGGGTATCAGCTGTGAAGAAGATTGTAATTGCTCTGGGTGCCACGCTTGCTCTGGTGACGGCTGCGAACGCTGCGGATCTGCCGCGCCGCCAGCCGGTACCTGTCTATCCGGCGGAGCAGGCGCCGATCGGCAAGATGCCGATTGGCAAGAGCCCGGTTGGAAAGGCCCCTATCGGCAAGGCGCCCGGCCCGGTCGCTGCGCGCTACTGACGCGCAACAGACCAAGCGCAAAACTGGCGTAAGCGGCCGACAGTCGAGGGGCACAGCGTGACGAACAAACCTGATCGATCGGGACCCTGCATCCTTGCGGGGTTCGCCCTCGCGGCCATGATCGCGTGTACGACGCCCTCGGCCTCCGCCCACGAAGCGAACAAGCGCGTTGCCGACGCCAACGCGCTTGCCACGAGCGACTCCACATCGCGGCCTCAGCCGCAGTCGACGCGGCGCTCCGTCGCGCGCGCGGAGAAAGGTCCCTACTACGTCGACTTCCGTGCGCGAACCGCCGCGAGCTGGGGCCACGCCTTCGTCTGGTACGGCAAGACCAGCGAGAAGGCGGTCGAGGTCGCCGGGCTCACGCCGGCCGGCGACACGCTCGCCTACGTGCTCGGCCACGTCACCTTCGTGCCGTCGGAAACCGGTGCGAGCTACGGCGATCTCGATCCGGAATATCTGACCGCGAGCTATCGCGTCTACCTGAACGAAGCCGACGCCAAGCGCGTGTTCGCCTACATCAAGAAGAAGCAGGCGAACTCGCCGGTCTGGAACGCCGAGACCATGAACTGCACCGGCTTCATCGGCGACATCGCCGAGTACATGGGCCTGGAAGTTCCCAATCGCTGGCAACGCCCGGAAAACTTCGTCAACCGCCTCAAGGAAATAAACGGCGGCCGCCAGATGGTGCGGCTGTCGGCAGAGTAGCCCGGCAGCCTGCACCACACGACGCCGTCATTGCGAGCGCAGCCCCTGCCCGTCGGGCAAAACACCCCGCCAAATCCTCCCTCTCGCCTGTCAAGCCCAGCCGCGTCAAATATTCCACTTTACCGAAATTCTGATTTGCCGTACAAGCAAGTCACCCTGGCCCGAGACAAGGGGCGGATCGCGATCGTCACGAACCGCGGACCGGGGTGCGATGGACGCGACGGCGTCGGGCGCGAGCAGCATTGCAGGGCGGGAAACCGTGAGCAAAGCGCTTTCCGCGCATACGACCCGGCGCCGACAGCGTCTTCGCATGGCTTCGGGCGTGAGCACACGCCAGCACTCGAAGTCCCAGCGAAGACGTGCGCGGACGGTCAAGTCGTGTGGTCCTGACGCCCGGGGTCTGTGCGTCAAGTCCTGCGGTGATGTGGCGGCCAACCGGCGCGCGCATCAATCACCCGCAAGGCGACGGGGGCAATAGTGCATCGCTCCCCGAGGAGAGCACGAAGTACGCCGTAAGCCATCGCGCAGGGAAGGCCGGGCGTTCGGCTCACCTGTGGTCCACCCCGTGTGCATCTTCGTAGCGCACGGACTTACGGGTGCCAGCCGGCGCCCGGCCTTCCCTGCGCCCTTGTCTTTCATGAGGGCAACGCGACGACGCAAAACTCGGGCGGAGATGCCGCGAGAGGGCGAAGGTGTGTCTAGTGTTTGAAGAACCGGATCGAGGTTATCCGTGCCCCGGACGCAGCGCAGCGTCCCTTCGACGGTGCGCTGCAGAGCCGGGGCCCATCTTTCAGAGCCCTCGCTGAGCATGGGTCCCGCTCTGCGCCGCAACGTGAAGGACGTTGCAGCACATCCGGGACACGAGCCCCAGGATTATCCGCGCCACGGAATCCTCCCTCTCCCTGCATGCTCGCCCCGCCCCCACCGCACGCCCCGCTGATAGACTTTTACCACCCCCGGCGGCATCCTTCCGCCATCACCGACAACAGAGCCTGCGGGCCATCCAGGGGGAAACACAGCATGTTGCAGACACGGTTCACGAAACTCGTCGGCGTCGAGCACCCGATCGTCCAGGGCGGCATGCAATGGGTCGGCCGCGCCGAGCTGGTCGCCGCCGTTGCCAATGCCGGCGCGCTCGGCTTCATCACGGCGCTGACCCAGCCGACGCCGGAGGACCTGACCAAGGAGATCGCGCGCTGCCGCGACCTCACCGACAAGCCGTTCGGCGTCAACCTCACCATCCTGCCCGCGATCAAGCCGCCGCCTTATGCCGAATACCGCGCGGCCATCATCGAGAGCGGCATCAAGGTGGTCGAGACCGCCGGCAACAAGCCCCAGGAGCATGTCGATGAGTTCAGGAAGCACGGCGTCAAGGTCGTGCACAAATGCACCAGCGTCCGCCACGCGCTCTCGGCCGAACGCATGGGCGTCGACGCCATCTCGATCGACGGCTTCGAATGCGCCGGCCATCCCGGCGAGGACGACACGCCCGGCCTGATCCTGATCCCCGCCGCCGCCAACAAGATCAAGATCCCGATGATCGCCTCGGGCGGCTTTGCCGATGCCCGGGGCCTCGTCGCAGCGCTGGCGCTGGGCGCCGACGGCATCAACATGGGCACGCGCTTCATGGCGACCAGGGAGAGCCCGATCCACCAGCTCATCAAGGAGAAGATCGTCGCCAATGACGAGCGCGAGACCGAGCTGATCTTCCGCACCATGCGCAACACCTCGCGCGTCGCCAGGAACGAGATCTCGACCAAGGTCGTCGCGATGGAAAAGGAAGGCGCCAAGTTCGAGGACATCCGCGAGCTGGTCGCGGGTGCCCGCGGCAAGATGGTCTATGCGACCGGGAACTCCGACGAAGGCATCTGGTCGGCCGGCCAGGTGCAGGGCCTGATCCAGGACATCCCGACCTGCGCCGAACTCATCTCCCGCATCGTGCGCGAAGCGGAAGCGATCATCCGCAGCCGGCTCGAAGGCATGATCGTTCAGCCGCAACGCGAAGCCGCCGAATAATCACCGCAAGAAGCGAGAGCAATCCATGAAGGCTTACGTCTACGGCCCTGAGGGCGCTAGGATTTCCGACGTCGCTCAACCAAAACCGAAGGGCACGCAGGTGCTGGTGCGCGTCCGCGCCTGCGGGCTCAACCGCGCCGACACCGGCATGCGCAAGGGGCACGCCCACGGCGCGGCCGGCGGCGCCGGCACCGTGCTCGGCATGGAATGGGCCGGCGAGGTCGCCGAGCTCGGACCGGATGCCCAGGGCGTGAAGATCGGCGACCGCATCATGGGCTCGGGCGGCGCTGCGTTTGCCGAGTACACCCTCGCCGATCACGGCCGGCTGTTCCGCGCGCCCTCGAACATGAACTTCGAGGAAGCCGCCACCCTCCCCGTCGCGCTCGCGACCATGCACAACGCCGTCGTCACCGTCGGCGGCGTGCAGGCGGGCCAGAGCGTGCTGATCCAGGGCGCCAGCTCTGGTGTCGGCCTGATGGCGATGCAGATTGCAAAACTCAAGGGCGCAAAGCTCGTGATCGGCTCCTCGACCGATGCCACGCGCCGCGGCCGGCTGAAGGAGTACGGCGCCGACCTCGCCGTCGACAGCTCCGATCCGAAATGGGTCGAGGAGGTCCTGAAGGCGACGAACGGTGAAGGCGTCGACCTGATCGTCGACCAGGTCTCGGGCAAGGTGGCGAGCCAGAACCTCGCCGCGACCAAGGTGAAGGGCCGCATCGTCAATGTCGGCCGGCTCGGCGGCACCCATGCCGATTTCAACTTCGACCTGCATGCCGCGCGCCGCATCGACTATGTCGGCGTCACCTTCCGCACCCGCACCATCGAAGAGGTCCGCGAGATCTTCGAGGAGGTCAGGAAGGACATCTGGGGCGCGGTGGAATCGCGAAAACTGCAGCTGCCGATCGACAAGGTGTTCGCGTTCGACGACATCGACAAGGCGTTCGACCACATGGAGGCGAACAAGCACCTGGGGAAGATCGTGGTGACGGTGTGAGGGATACCGCGGTCCCGTAGGGTGGGCAAAGCGAAGCGTGCCCACGATCTGTATCCATCACTGACGAATGGTGGGCACGGCGCTTTGCGCCTTTGCCCACCTACGAGACTAGGCACGACGCGGATTGCTCCTGCAAATCACTAGCGACTACTCCTGTGGATCATCACTTGATGTCCCGCGCTAGGCTGCTAAATCCCCCGCCATGACCTCCCAGCACAGCAAAACCTCGGTCGCCGCGATCTCCATCTTCGCCAGCGGCGGCATGGCGGCGGCCAAGTTCGCGGTCGGCATCGCGATCGGCTCGCTCGCGCTGATCTCCGAGGCCCTGCACTCCTCGATCGACCTGGTCGCGACCATCATCACCTGGGCTGTGGTGCGGGTGTCCGACAAGCCGGCCGACGAGGAGCACCATTACGGCCACGGCAAGCTGGAGAGCGTCTCGGCGCTCGGTGTGACCGCCCTGCTCTACGTGCTTGCCGGCGGCATCCTGGTCGAGGCCTACAGCCGGCTGCGCGAGGGAACCCCGCCGCCGACCATTTCGGCCGTGCCGTTCGTCGTGCTGGTGATCGACATCGTCGTCAATCTCTGGCGCGCCCGCGCCCTGCACCGCGCCGCGCGCGAGACCAGGAGCCAGGCGCTCGCCGCCGACGCGCTGCATTTCGCCTCCGACGTGATGGGCTCGTTCGCCGTGATCATCGGCCTGATCCTCGCCGCCCTCGGCTTCTGGTGGGGCGACGCGGCCGCTGCCGCCGCGGTTGCCGTGATGATCGCCCTGCTCGGCCTGCGCATGGCCGGCTCGACCGTGCAGACGCTGGTCGACCGCGCCCCGCAGGGTGCGCAGGAGAAGGCCACGGCCGCGATCCGCAGCGTCCCGGGCGTGATCGACGTCGAGCGGCTGCGCGTGCGCATGGTCGGCGCGACCACGTTCATCGACACCATCGCCAAGGTGCCGCGGACCTATCCGATCGACCGCGTCGAGGAGATCAAGCGCAGCGCGCAGGCCGCCGTGGACAAGGCATTCGGCGATGCCGACCTCACCTTCACCGCCGTCCCCGTCGCCCGCGACAACGAGACCGTGCGCGACCGCATCATGGTGATCGCGCACAATTCGGGCCTCGCCGTCCACCACGTCACGGTGCACGATCTCGGCGGCAAGCTGATCGTCAGCATCGACCTCGAGGTCGACGCCGCCATGCAGTTAGAGGCAGCCCATGACGTCGCCAACACGCTGGAGCGCAACATCCAGGAGGAGTTCGGCGCCGACGTCGAGGTCGACGTCCATATCGAGCCGCTGGAGCCGGAACTGCCGTTCGGGGTCGATGCCGCGCCGGAACGCGTCCAGGCCATCGCCGCCGCGCTGACTGAATACGCCGCCGGCAGCGAGATCCATGACATCCATAATGTGCGCGTCCGCAACACCGACGCCGGCGAGATCGTCAATTTCCACTGCCGCGCCGCGCCGTCGATGAGCGTGATCAAGGTGCACGAGCACGTCGACGCCATCGAGCGCGCGCTGCGGCGCGCGTTCCCGAGCGTGAAGCGCGTGATCAGCCACGCCGAACCGCCGCGTGCGTGACTGGGAGCGCGCGAGGAGTCGCACGTTCTCGTTTCGGACTCCTCGCGCCCGTGCGTTTGCGGACGCGCGCTACGCAAACTGCGCATTGGATAAGAATAATTACGCGTTAACGATTCATTGACTCTCGACACCCCGCGAAAACTGGATTCAAATCGCTGTGATTCGGAAGCGATGTGGGGCTGCCTCCGAACTTCAGTTGCAAGCAGGTTTTTAGGGGGCCAAAGGCATGTCGCGTGCAGACGCCGCGAACGCGTGCGTCCAATCCGATTCGATCAAGGGATTGGCGCAATCGATCGCGAAACCTGCCTATCATCGGCTCTTGATTGCAGAGCCGGCGCTTCGTCGCGCCGTGCCGACGCTCATCATCGCGTTCCTGATCACGATCTGCCTCGGCGCGTTCGTGCAGGTCGTCGATCAGACGCGTCAGAAGCGGCTGGTGATCCGGCACGACATCTCGGCGCTGGCCGACCTGCTCGCCGAACGCATCGACCGCCTCACCTCGGCGCGACAGGAGCGGCTCAAGAACATCGAGAGCCTGCCGGCGCTGTTGCCGGATATGATCCCGTCCTGGGGCACGGCCTCGGGCCGCCACGTCATCGTCACCTCGGCCGGCGTCGATCGCCGTCTCCTCGCCCGCGTCCCGGTCGACAGTGACCCTTCCGGCAACGACCGCCTGCTCGATGCCATCACGACCGCACAATTGCTCGCGGCGCCGACGCGCGACGGCAACGTCTCCGACATGACGCTGCCGAGCGGCAACGCCGCGATGGCGACCTCGCGGCAGATCAAGTCGCTGCCCGGCTTCATCACCGTGATCCAGGAGCGCAACGAGCCGATCTGGGGCTCGGACGCCGCGCTCTCGGTGACGCTGTCGGCGACGACCGGATTCGTCGTCCTGATCCTGGGCTTCGCCTTCCACTGGCAGTCCACCCGCGCCCGCGAAGGCGACCTCATCAACGACGCCGTGCGCGGCCGGATCGACACCGCCCTCAACCGCGGCCGTTGCGGGCTGTGGGACTGGGACCTGTCGCGCGGCCGGATATTCTGGTCGCAATCGATGTTCTCGATGCTGGGCCTCGACGGCCGCAACGAGCTCCTCACCTTCGGCGAGGTCAACGCGCTGGTGAAATCCGACGACATCGACCTGTTCGCGATCGCCGACCAGCTCATCTCCGAGAAGATCGACCACATCGACCAGACCTTCCGCATGCAGCATGTCGACGGCCACTGGATCTGGCTCCGCGTCCGCTGCGAGAAGACGCGCGGGGCGACCGATTCCAGCGTGCACCTGATCGGGATCGCCGTCGACATCACCGAGCAGAAGAGCCTCGCCGAGAGGACGGTGGAAGCCGACCTCCGCCTGCGCGACGCGATCGAGACAATTCCGGAGGCCTTCGTGCTGTGGGACGCGAGCGACCGCCTCGTGCTCTGCAACTCGCACTTCCAGCGCCTGCACAAGCTGCCCGACACCGCCGTGATCCCCGGCACCTCCTACGAGACCGTGCTCGAAGTCGGCCGCATGCCGGAGGTGCGCACCCGCCACAACGAGACCGCCGCCCAAGGCCCCGGCGCGCGCACCTTCGAGGCGCAGCTCGACGACGGCAGCTGGCTGCACATCAGCGAGCGCCGCACCAAGGACGGCGGCTACGTCTCGGTCGGCACCGACATCACCCGCATCAAGGAGCACGAGCAGAAGCTGGTCGACAACGATCTGCGCCTGCGCGCCACCGTCATCGACCTGAAGCGCTCCCAGGCGGCGCTGGAGCGCCAGGCGGTCGAGCTTGCCGACCTCGCCGAGAAGTACCAGCGCGAGAAGACCCGCGCCGAGGAAGCCAACCAGACCAAGTCGAAATTCCTCGCCAATATGAGCCATGAGCTGCGCACGCCGCTGAATGCCATCATCGGCTTCTCCGAGATCATGGGCTCCGGCATGTTCGGCGAGCTCGGCAGCGAAAAGTACCAGGAATATTGCCAGGACATCCTGACCAGCGGCCACTATCTGCTCGAGGTCATCAACGACATCCTCGACATGTCCAAGATCGAGGCAGGCCGCATGAAGCTCGACATGGAGGAGCTCGACCTGGCGCAGACGCTGGCGGAATCCTTGCGGGTCGTCACCGGCCGGGCCCAGGACAAGCACCTGACGCTCGACGCCGACATCGCAAAATCCATCTCCGTCGTCGCCGACCGCCGCGCCACCAAGCAGATCATCGTCAACCTGCTGTCCAACGCGGTGAAGTTCACGCCGGACGGCGGACGCATCGTGGTGCGCAGCCGGCAGCTCGACGACCGGATCGTGCTGATGATCGCCGACACCGGCATCGGTATCGCGCCGCATTCGCTGGCGCGGCTCGGCCGCCCGTTCGAGCAGGTGGAGAGCCAGCTCACCAAGACCTATCACGGCTCGGGCCTCGGCCTCGCGATCGCCCGCTCGCTGGCGCAGCTCCATGGCGGCTCGATGCGGCTGCGCTCCAAGCTCGAGGTCGGCACCGTCGTGCGCGTGACCTTGCCACGCGACGCGATCAAGGCGGCGTCCGGGATATCGGCCGCGGCTTAGCGCGCGGCGGGAACGCGCCTGCGGCCATCCTTCGAGACGCCCGCCTGCGGCGGGCCCTCAGGATGAGGGCGGAGTACGCGGCAGCAGTTCCAAGGGAGCGCGACGGGGGTAGAGCCTCATCCTGAGGAGACCGCGAAGCGGTCGTCTCGAAGGACGAGGCGCTTGCTCGAATCTACAATTGCAGCGACGGCGCGACTTCCCTCGCGACATTGACCAGCGCTGCGATCAGCGGCGTCATCGGATCGCGCTGCGGGATCACCATGCCGATGCTGTAATTGACGTCGGGATCGGTGATCGGGATCGAGCGCACCGTGTCGGACAGGCCGAGCGTCTCGGCAAGCTTGGCCGGCATCACGCTCGCCCAGCGTCCCGTCTTCACATGCGTGAACAGCACCAGCAGCGAATTCGAGGTCAGCGTCGGCGTCGCCTCCGCGCCGACGGAGCGTAAGGCGCGATCGATGATGCGGCGGTTCTGCATGTCCGGCGTCAGCAGGCACAGCGGAACCTGCCCGACCTCGGTCCATGTCACCGTCTCGCGGTCACCGAACATGCCGTCCGGCGCAGTCAGAAGACGGTAGCTCTCATTGTAGAGCGGAATGGTGCGCACCTTGCCGATTGGCTCGTTCTCGATATAGGTCAGCCCCGCATCGACCTCGAGATTTTCGAGCAGCCCCAGCACCTCGGACGAGGTGGTGGACTGGATACGGAAGCGCACCTCGGGATGCCGGGCGCGAAACGGCGTCGTCAGCGCTGCGACCATGCCGAGCACGGTCGGGATCGCGGCGATGCGGATCTCGCCGGAGAGCTGATGCTTCAGCCCGTTGATCTCGTCGCGCATCGCGCGGGCATCGCCGACGATCCGCCGCGCCCAGTCCAGCGCCCGCTCACCTTCGGGAGTGAACCCCTGGAAACGGGACCCGCGCTGCACCAGCATCACGCCGAGGATCTCCTCGAGCTGCTTGAGCCCGGTCGACATCGTCGGTTGCGTCACGCCGCAGACCTCCGCCGCGCGGCCGAAATGCCGCTCCTTCGCCAGCGCCAGCAATAGTTCAAGCTTGTCGATCAACCGGTCGTCCCCTCGGATTCCATCGTGGCATGCAAGCTAGCACGCCGGGCCTGCAGCAACACGCAAAAACCGGCAGCCGATACAACTTTCATTACCAATTCGCATCGGTCGATTGCGGTTGCAAATCGATCCGAATTCGCAATCGCAGCACGGGACAGCTTTATTGATCTGCGAATGATTCCAACTAGTTTGCACCGAGGAAACGCTCAGGTTGAGAACGAAGAATGACAGCGGTTTTTGAGCCTTGGAACGAGACGCGCGGCGCCGAGATCATCGCCGAACACGCCAACCGGGAGGGCGCGACGCTGGTCATCCTGCACGCGCTGCAAGAGGCGTTCGGCTACGTGCCGGAGGCGGCCATTCCCATGGTGGCGCAAGCGCTCAACCTGTCGCGCGCCGAGGTCCACGGCGTATTCACGTTCTATCATGATTTCCGCCACAAGCCGGCCGGCCGCCACGTGCTGAAGCTCTGCCGCGCGGAAGCCTGCCAGGCCGCGGGCGGCGATGCATTGGCGGCGCGCGCAGAAGCAAAGCTCGGCGTGTCACTCGGCAATACCACGGCCGACGATCGCGTCACGCTGGAGCCGATCTACTGCCTCGGCCTGTGTGCGACCGCACCGTCCGCCATGCTCGACGGCCGCCTCATCGGCAGGCTCGATCAGAAGCGCCTCGATGCGTTGATTGTGGAGGCACAGCGATGAGCTTGCGTCTGTTCGTCTCACGCGACGCCGGCGCGATTGCCGTCGGTGCCGACGAAGTTGCTCTGGCGCTGGAGCAGGCTGCAGCCAGGCGCGGCGTGGCGATCGAGATCGTCAGGACCGGCTCGCGCGGTATGTACTGGCTGGAGCCGCTGGTCGAGGTAGCGACGCCGCAAGGCCGCATCGCGTTCGGCCCGGTCACTGAAGCCGATGTGCCGTCCCTGCTCGACGCGCTCGCGAGCAACACGCCGCATCTGTTGCGGCTGGGTGCGACCGAAGAGCTCCCCTGGCTGAAGCGTCAGACCCGCCTCACCTTCGCCCGCTGCGGCGTGATCGATCCGCGCTCGCTCGACGACTACCGCGCCCATGGTGGCTACAAGGGGCTGGAGCGAGCACTGTCGCTCGGCACGGATGCGATCCTCAACGAAGTCACGGCGTCGGGCTTGCGCGGCCGCGGCGGGGCCGGCTTTCCGACCGGCATCAAATGGAAGACGGTCACGCAGGCCAAGGCCGACCGCAAGTTCATCGTCTGCAACGCCGACGAGGGCGACAGCGGCACCTTCGCCGACCGCATGATCATGGAAGGTGATCCCTTCCTGGTGATCGAGGGCATGACCATCGCCGGCATCACCGTCGGCGCGACAAAGGGCTACATCTACATCCGCAGCGAATATCCGCATGCGGTGGAAGCGATGAACGCTGCGATCCGGACTGCCAAGCGAGGCGGTTATCTCGGCGACAAGATCGGCGGATCCATCCACAGCTTCGACCTCGAAGTGCGGGTCGGCGCTGGCGCCTATGTCTGCGGCGAGGAAACTTCGCTGCTGGAGAGCCTCGAAGGCCGCCGCGGCATCGTGCGTGCAAAACCTCCGCTGCCGGCGCATCACGGCCTGTTCGGCAAGCCGACCGTCATCAACAACGTGTTGTCGTTCGCGGCCGTCCCCTTCATCCTCGCCGAAGGCGCCAAGGCCTACGCGGATTACGGCATGGGCCGTTCGCGCGGCACGATGCCGATCCAGCTTGCCGGCAACATCCGCCAGGGCGGGCTGTTCGAGACCGCCTTCGGCGTGACGCTCGGCGAGCTCGTCGACGACATCGGCGGCGGCACGTTCACGGGCCGGCCGGTCCGCGCCGTGCAGGTCGGCGGTCCGCTCGGCGCCTATTTCCCTCGTGCCCTGTTCGACACGCCATTCGACTACGAGGCCTTCGCCGCGCGCGATGGCCTGATCGGCCATGGCGGTATCGTCGTGTTCGACGACAGCGTCGACATGCGCAAGCAAGCGCGCTTCGCGATGGAGTTCTGCGCCGTCGAATCCTGCGGCAAGTGCACGCCGTGCCGGATCGGCTCGACCCGCGGCGTCGAGACCATCGAGAAGATCATCAACGGCGAGCGCGTCAACGAAAACCTCGCGCTGGTCGAAGACCTCTGCAACACCATGAAATTCGGCTCGCTCTGCGCGCTCGGCGGCTTCACGCCCTACCCCGTGCTCAGCGCATTGAAGCACTTCCGGGAAGATTTCGCACCCGCACCGACCACGCTCCAAGCCGCGGAATAGGAGAACGACAATGTCTCTGATCGAAGAAATCGACTTCGGCACGCCGGCTTCCAAATCGGAAACGATGGTGACGCTGACCATCGACGGCAATGAGGTCACGGTGCCCGAGGGCACCTCGATCATGCGGGCCGCGATGGACGCGGGTCACCAGATCCCAAAACTCTGCGCGACCGACATGGTTGACGCCTACGGCTCCTGCCGTCTCTGTCTCGTCGAGATCGAGGGCCGCGCCGGAACGCCTGCCTCCTGCACCACGCCGGTGATGCCCGGCCTCGTCGTGCACACCCAGAGCGAGCGGCTGAAGAAGCTGCGCAAGGGTGTGATGGAGCTCTACATCTCCGACCATCCGCTCGACTGCCTCACCTGCGGCGCCAACGGCGATTGCGAGTTGCAGGACATGGCGGGCGCGGTCGGCCTGCGCGACGTGCGCTACGGCTATGACGGCGAGAACCACGTCTTCGCCAAATCGCGCGGCTGCTCCAACGACAATTGGATGCCCAAGGACGAGTCCAACCCCTATTTCACCTACGATCCCTCCAAGTGCATCGTCTGCTCGCGCTGCGTCCGCGCCTGCGAGGAGGTGCAAGGCACCTTCGCGCTGACTATCTCCGGCCGCGGCTTCGACAGCCGCGTCTCGCCGGGCATGAGCGAGAGCTTCCTCGGCTCCGAATGCGTCTCCTGCGGCGCCTGCGTGCAGGCCTGCCCGACTGCAACGCTGACCGAAAAGTCGGTGATCGAGATCGGCCAGCCCGAGCACTCCGTCGTCACCACCTGCGCCTATTGCGGCGTCGGCTGCACCTTCAAGGCCGAGATGCGCGGCGAGGAAGTCGTGCGCATGGTGCCCTACAAGGACGGCAAGGCCAATCGCGGCCATTCCTGCGTCAAGGGCCGCTTCGCCTGGGGCTACACCAACCACGGCGAACGCATCCTCAATCCGATGATCCGCGAACGGATCGAGGATCCCTGGCGCGAAGTGTCCTGGGACGAGGCGTTCTCGTTCGCGGCCGCCAAGATGCGCAGCATCCAGAAGACATACGGCCGCGATGCCATCGGCGGCATCACCTCGTCCCGCTGCACCAACGAAGAGACCTATCTGGTGCAGAAGCTGATCCGCGCCGGCTTCGGCAACAACAATGTCGACACCTGCGCCCGCGTCTGCCACTCGCCGACCGGCTACGGCCTCGCCACCACCTTCGGCACCTCCGCCGGCACGCAGGATTTCGACTCGGTCGAGGACACCGACGTCGTCCTCGTGATCGGTGCCAATCCGGCCTCCGCTCATCCCGTGTTCGCGTCCCGCCTGAAGAAGCGGTTGCGCCAGGGTGCCAAGCTGATCGTGATCGATCCGCGCCGCACCGAGATGGTGGAATCGCCGCATGTGAAGGCGCTGCACCTGCCCCTGATGCCGGGCACCAACGTCGCGGTCATGACCGCGCTGGCGCATGTCATCGTCACCGAAGGCCTCGTCAACGAAGCCTTCGTGCGCGAACGTTGCGACTGGAGCGAGTTCGAGGAGTGGGCGGCGTTCGTCGCGCAGCCCAAGAACAGCCCGGAAGCCACCGCGATCCTTACCGGCGTCAACCCGAAGGATCTGCGCGAAGCCGCGCGCACCTACGCCACCGGCGGCAACGGAGCGATCTATTACGGCCTCGGCGTCACCGAGCACAGCCAGGGCTCGACCACCGTGATCGCGATCGCGAATCTTGCGATGGTCACTGGCAATATCGGCCGTCCCGGCGTCGGCGTGAACCCGCTGCGCGGCCAGAACAACGTGCAGGGCTCCTGCGACATGGGCTCGTTCCCGCACGAGCTGCCCGGCTACCGCCACATCTCCGGTGACGCGGTGCGCGACCAGTTCGAGGCGCTGTGGAACGTCAAGCTCAACCCCGAGCCGGGCCTGCGCATTCCCAACATGTTCGATGCCGCGGTCGAAGGCACGTTCATGGGGATCTACGTGCAGGGCGAGGACATCCTCCAGTCCGATCCCAACACCAAGCACGTTGTGGCTGCACTGTCCGCGATGGAATGCGTCATCGTCCACGACCTCTTCCTCAACGAGACCGCGAACTACGCCCACGTCTTCCTGCCCGGCTCGAGCTTCCTCGAGAAGGACGGCACCTTCACCAACGCCGAGCGCCGCATCCAGCGCGTGCGCAAGGTGATGACGCCGAAGAACGGCATGGCCGACTGGGAGGTCACCATCGGCCTTGCCAGGGCGATGGGCTTCGAGATGAACTACAGCCACCCATCCGAGATCATGGACGAGATCGCGGCGCTGACGCCGACCTTCGCTGGCGTCTCCTACGCCAAGCTCGACGAGCTTGGTTCGGTGCAGTGGCCTTGCAACGAGAAGGCGCCGGAGGGTACGCCGGTGATGCATATCGACGGCTTCGTACGCGGCAAGGGCAAGTTCGTCGTCACCGAATATGTGGCGACCGACGAGCGTACCGGCCCACGCTATCCGCTGCTGCTCACCACGGGCCGCATCCTCAGCCAGTACAATGTCGGCGCGCAGACGCGGCGCACCGAGAACGTGGTCTGGCACGCCGAGGATCGTCTCGAGATCCATCCGCACGATGCCGAACAGCGCGGCGTGCGCGACGGCGACTGGGTGCGGCTGAAGAGCCGTGCCGGCGAGACCACGCTGCGTGCGGAGATCACCGATCGCGTGGCGCCCGGCGTCGTCTACACCACCTTCCATCACCCGGACACCCAGGCCAACGTCATCACGACCGACTATTCGGACTGGGCGACCAACTGCCCCGAATACAAGGTCACGGCGGTCGAGGTCTCGCCCTCGAACGGCCCGTCCGACTGGCAGAAGGCCTATGACGCGCAGGCGCGGCAGTCCCGCCGCATTGCGCCAGCCGAGGCAGCGGAGTAACCGCATGCATGTAGCTGTCCAGGCGATTGATCGCGGAATCTGGCGCAACGGCGTCGCGTCCGAAGGAACGCGGTTCATTCCGGAGGAGACGCCGCTGGCGCTGACCTATAATGGCGGCACCTATGCCGTCATGATGGGGACGCCGCAGAACCTGGAAGATTTTGCCGTCGGCTTCAGCCTGAGCGAAGGCATCATCAAGTCGGTCGATGACATCAAATCGCTCGACGTCGTTCGCCTCGACGACGGCATCGAGCTCAGGATGTGGCTAACGTCTGAAGATGCGGCACTCATCAGCGAGCGCCGTCGCCACGTCGCGGGGCCCACCGGCTGCGGCATCTGCGGTATCGAGTCCATCGCGGAAGCCGTGCGCCCGGCGGCGGTCGTGCCGCAGGGGCAGAGCTTCACGCCCGAGCAGATCGTGGCGGCGATGCAGGCGATCGCGCCGCTGCAATCGATCAATCTGCAGACCCGCGCGGTTCACGCCGCCGCGTTCTGGTCTACTACCGGCCACATCGTCGCGCTGCGCGAGGATGTCGGCCGCCACAATGCGCTGGACAAGCTCGCGGGCGCGCTGGCGCGCAGCCGCACGGATACGCGTAGCGGCATGGTGCTCCTGACGAGCCGCGTCTCGGTCGAGATGGTGCAGAAGGCCGCCGCGATCGGCGCGCCGGTGATGGTCGCGGTGTCCGCGCCCACCGCACTTGCAGTACGCACTGCGCAGGCCGCCGGCATCACGCTGATCGCCATTGCCCGCCAGGACGGGTTCGAAGTGTTTTCGCATGGTGACCGGGTCGCCGCTCGCCATGCCACGGAGGTTGCCGATGTCGCCTGACCGCCTGATCTACATGGCCAACCAGATCGGCAAGTTCTTCGAGAGCCAGGGCCACGGCAAGGCCGTGCCGGGGATTGCCGAGCACATCAAGAAGTTCTGGGATCCTCGGATGAAGCGCGCGATCTTCGCCCATCTCGACGCCGGCGGCGCGGGCCTGGAGCCTGACGTCCGCCAGGCGCTCAGCTCGTTGAAGGCGACGTCCCTTCCAGCAGCGCCCTGAACACGCGCCGCACCTCGCTCTGGGTCTCCTTCACACGCGCCTCCAGCGACGAGAAATCCGGCGCGTCGCCGGCGCGCGCCATCACACGCTGCAGATCGGTGCCGGCGGTTTCGGGCTTGAAGCGGTCGCTGACGCAAAGCCGCAGGATCTGCGTCAGGTCGTGATAGAGCCGCGCCGCGGCGCGCAAGATCTCGGTCTCCGATTGCGGAAGGACGCCGAGCCTGCATGCATTGTCCAGCACCTGCATCGTGCTGACGTCGAGGATCTCCGGCTTGTCGTGAGCGTGCACGAGCTGCAGATATTGCGCGATGAAGTCGATGTCGACCATGCCGCCGGCGGCATGTTTGAGGTCCCAGCAATCGGCCTCGCCCTTCTCCTGGGCGATGGCGCGCCGCATGTCGGCGACGTCGTTGGCGGTGATGGCGGAATCGCGGCGACGGGTCAGGACGTCGCGAATGACGTGTTCGATCCGTTCCCGGAATTCGGGCGAAGCCGACACCACGCGCGCCCGCGTCAGCGCCATATGCTCCCAGGTCCAGGCCTCGTTGGCCTGGTAATCCGCGAATGAGACGAGGCTCGAGGCGACGGGACCGGCGCGGCCTGAAGGGCGCAGCCGCATGTCGATCTCGTAGAGCACGCCGTAATTGGTGCGCGTCGTGAACGCGCTGATCAGCCGCTGCGTGAAGCGCGCGAAGTAGTGCGCGCCCTGCAGCGATTTCGGTCCGTCCGAGTCCGGATTGTCGCTGTCGAAATCGTAGAGCAGGATCAGGTCGAGATCGGACGAGGCCGTCATCTCGCGGCTGCCGAGCCGGCCCATCGCGATGATCGCGGTCTCCTGTCCCTTGATTCGGCCATGCTGGGCCGCGAAGCGGTCGGCAACGAGGCCGTGCACGGTGTGGACGATGCCTTCGGCGACATCGGCAAAGGCCGTGCTGGCCTGCTGCGCCGAGACGGTGCCGGAGAGGATGCGCGTGCCGATCAGGAACAGGCTCTCCTGCCCGAACAGGCGCAGGCGATCGAGGAACTCTTCGTATGAGCCAGCATCCTGCACGGTCGCAGCTAACCGTCCCGACAATTCCTGCCTGTCCGGCATGGCGCCGAAGAAGCGCGGATCGATCAGGCCATCCATGAGCTGCGGCTGCCGCGCCAGCATCTCGCCGAGCCGCGGCGCAGCGCCGAGCACCAGCGCCACCAGCGCGACGAGCTCGCGGTTCTGGCCGAGCAGCGTGATCAGCCGGCCACCGCGCTGGAGCGCCCCAAGGAATTGATCGAACGCCACGACGGCGCGATCCGGCTCCTCGGCATGGGCGAGGCCGTCGATCAGGGCCGGCACGAACTCGACGAAGGCGCTGCGCGTCGCCTCATTGCGGAACACGCGGTAGTCGCCGGTGATCCAGTCGCGCACCGTCTGCGCGACGGCGGCCGGCTTCTTGAACCCGAGCGTCGCCAGATGATGGAGCAGGCGCGGATCGTCGGGGCCTGCGCTGTAGTCGAGCGCGGGCAGCCTGGCCGTGCCGGTCGGATCGTCGCCTTCGAACAGCTTTTCGTAGTGCCCCTGCACGATCTTGAGCTGCCGCAGCAGCTCGCCCGCGAAGGCCTCGCGATCCGTATAGCCGAAGAAGCGCGCAAAACGCTCGACCGCGTCCTTGTCTTCGGGCAGCGCGTGGGTCTGCTCGTCGGCGATCATCTGGAGGCGATGCTCGACCCGGCGCAGGAATTCATACGCAATGGTCAACTCGTCGCGCGCAGCAGGGGTGATCCAGTTCCTGGACGCGAGAATGTCGAGCGCCCTGAGCGTCGGCCGCACCCGCAATTCCGGATGGCGGCCGCCGGCGATCAATTGCTGGGTCTGCGCGAAGAACTCGATCTCGCGGATGCCGCCGCGACCGACCTTGACATTGTGCCCTTCCACCGCGACCTCGCTCTGGCCGCGATAGGTCTGCATCTGCCGCTTCATGTCGTGGACGTCGGCGAGCGCGGCGAAGTCGAGATGCTTGCGCCAGACGAAAGGCGCGATCTCGGCCAGCAAGGCTTCACCCGCTTTGGCATCGCCGGCGCAGGCGCGCGCCTTGATCATCGCGGCGCGCTCCCAGGTGCGCCCTTCCCGCTCATAATAGTCCAGCGCGGCGTCCCTGGAGATCGCGACCTGCGTCGAGGATGGATCGGGACGCAGGCGCAGATCGACGCGGAACACATAGCCGTCATAGGTGCGCTGCTGCAGGATGCGCGCCATCCCCTGCGTGACCCGAACGAAGAACGGCTGCGGCTCGATATCGGCTGCCAGCGTTGTCGCGTCGGGATCGAAGAACACGATGAGATCGATGTCGCTGGAATAGTTCAGCTCGCCCGCGCCCATCTTGCCCATGGCGAGCACGATCAGCCCGCAGCCTTCCTCGGGCGCCTCGGGATTGGGCGGCGTGAGCTTGCCACGTGCGGCTTCCTGCCGCAGCAGGTACTGGAGCGCCGCCTGCACCGAGGACACCGCGACATCGGTCAGCGCCGCCGTCACCCGCATCACCGGCCAGACCCCGCCAATGTCGCACAAGGCGGTCAGGAGCGCGGCCTCGGCCTTCATGCGGCGAAGCAGCCGCATCACCTCGGCCTCGTCAGGGGCCGCGAGCACCGCGCCCCTCGCCTCCGCGATCAGGGCCGTCAAATGCGCATCCGGATTGCACTCCAGCAGCCGGATCAGGCGCAAGGCATCGGCGCGCACCAGATCGAACAGATAGGGCGAGAATTCCGCGATACCTGCCAGGATATCCTGCGCAAAGGGATGCGCCAACAGCGTTTCGAGACGCGCCGATTGGGCCGGCTCGAGCTCGGACAGCCAGCTTTCAAGACGTCGTTCGTCGGTTGTGGAAGCGGCAATATGGGGAGCCTCCGCGAAGCGCGCGGCCAGCCTCTCACCATGCTTGTCCGCGTTTCCCGGCGCGGAATGGTTCATGCCACCTTCTGTGGCACATCCGGTATTGGCGGAGCAACCCTGTCGCCGGCCCCGGCGCGCGCGGGCAGCACCAGCGTGGCGACGAGACCGGGCTGGGCATCGCCCAATTTCAACTCACCGCCGTGCAATGTCGCAACAGCAGAGGCGAGGCTGAGACCAAGGCCCGAGCCCGGCAGCGTGCGGCTCGCTTCTAGGCGAACGAATCGTTCGACAGCATGCGCGCGGTCGGCTTCGGGGATGCCGGGACCGCGATCGGTGACGCTGAGCAGCACCTTGTCGCCGTCGCGTTTGGCCTCGATCGTGATCGGCCTCGCATCCATGCTGACCACGGTTCCACCGGTCTGTGCGACCGGCTTGCCGTATTTGATCGCATTCTCGACAAGATTGGCGAGCGCCTGGCTGATCAACTCGCGATTGGCGTGAACCGGTGTCGGCTCGCACCTGACCTTCAAGGTCATGCCGTCGTCCTCGGCCAGTGGCTCGTAGAGCTCGTGGATGCCGTTTGCGACATCGGCCGCATCGAAATCATCCATGTTGCCGCGCGCCTGCCCGGACTCCGCGCGCGCGATCATCAGCAGCGCGTTGAAGGTGCGGATCAGACCGTCTGATTCCTCGATGGTCCGCTCCAGCGCCGCGCGGTAATCGGCTTCGCAGCCCGATTTCGCCAGCGCCTCCTCGGCGCGGTTGCGCAAGCGCGTCAGCGGCGTCTTGAGGTCGTGGGCGATGTTGTCGGAGACCTCCTTCAAGCCAGCCATCAGCGCCTCGATCCGCTCCAGCATGGCATTGAGGTTTTCCGCGAGGCGGTCGAGCTCGTCGCCGCTACGCCCCACGGGAAGACGCCCGCTGAGGTCCCCGGTCATGATGCGCTGCGCGGTCCCGGTCATCGCGTCGATGCGCCGGAGCACGCGGCGCGCGACGAAGATGCCGCCGCCGAGACCGAGCACGACGACGATCAGGATCGACCATTGCGCCGCCTTGGCGACGATGCCGAACAGGCGACGCCGCTCGGCGAGGTCGCGGCCGATCAGAAGCCGGAAGCCGTTCTCGAGTTCGGTGACGCGCACGAGCGCACGATGGTCGCGATCATCGGCGTCCTCGATGCGCCGGTAGGCCGTCTCCGACCAGCCGCGGGTCGCCATCACACCGGGTGCCAGCGAGCCGACATTGCCGGCGATCGCCTGCCCGGTCGGCGTGGTCACGAGATAGAGGTTGGCGCCCGGGCGCAGCGCCCGATACTCGATCGCGAGCACGAGGCCGCGCAGCCCCCGGCGGCCGTAGATCTCGGAGATCTCCGAGGTCTCGGCATTGACCGTCTGCGTGATCTCCTCGGTGATCAACCGCCGCGTATTCCAGGCGAAATAGGCCAGCAGCGAGGCCGCGAACATCGCGAACAGCAGCAGATAGACCAGCGTCAGCCGGAACGCCGTGGTGCGGACGAGTTTACCGAATGCCGTCACGGATCATGTACCCGGCGCCGCGGATCGTGTGCAGCAGCGGCCGCTCGAAGCCCTTGTCGATCTTGGAGCGCAGCCGCGAAATGTGCACGTCGATCACGTTGGTCTGCGGATCGAAATGATAGTCCCAGACGTTCTCGAGCAGCATGGTGCGCGTCACCACCTGGCCGGCATGCTTCATCAGATATTCGAGCAGGCGGAATTCGCGCGGCTGCAGCGTCAGCTCGTCCTTGCCGCGGGCGACGCGGTGGGAGAGCCGGTCGAGCTCGAGATCGCCGACGCGGTAGAGCGTGTCCTCGGCAGGTCCCCCGCGGCGGCGCGACAGCACCTCGACCCGGGCCAGCAGCTCGGCGAAGGAATAGGGCTTTGGCAGATAGTCGTCGCCGCCGGCGCGCAGGCCCTTGATGCGGTCGTCGACCTGTCCGAGCGCGGACAAAATCAGCACCGGCGTGGTGTTGTCCTGGTCGCGCAGCGCACCGATCAGCGACAGGCCGTCGCGCTTGGGCAGCATGCGGTCGACCACCAGCACGTCGTAATCGCCGTTCTCGGCCATGGCGAGGCCTTCCTCGCCGTCGGCGGCGTGGTCGGCAATGTGTCCGACCTCGCGAAACGCCTTCACGAGGTAGTCGGCGGATTCGCGGTCGTCTTCAATGATGAGGAGGCGCATCGTGCGTTCGGCGGCGGTCAAGGAGGTCAACCTTCTCTAAACATGGCGCGAGCGGCAATCGCATGCAAGCCGAGTGGGAGACTCTGGCATCGAGAAAAAGGCGGGCGGTGAAGCTGGGGGGACCTCACCGCCCTAGGCCTTCCGACGGAGGGGGGCGTAATTCCACCGGAAGGTAGAGAGGGGAAGCGAACGTTGCGCTGCTTCCCCGAAGGGCGCCGTCGGCGGGGGCGACTGATGCCGGCGACACCCTTCATCTCGTAGGCCTCCTGAAGCCTCAGCCCTTGGCGAGGGGCACCGCGACGAAGCGCGACTGGCCGCCGCTCTTCACGCGCATCAGGACGCTGTTCTTGTTGTCGGTCCGCGCCATGTTGATGGCGTCGCGGACTTCGCCGGCGGTGGCCACGCTCTTGCCGCCGACTTCGAGAATCACGTCGCCTTCCTTGAAACCGCGCTCGGCCGCGGCGCTCTTCGGATCGACCTCGGTGACCACGACGCCTTCCTTGCCGGCGCCGGCCACCGAATTGGCGGGGGCAACGGTCATGCCGAGCTTGGGCACGTCGGTGCCCTTGCTCGCACCCTTGCCGCTATCATTGTCGTTGTCGGCCTTGGCCTCGACCGTATTCGGCAGCTGGCCGAGCGTCATGTTCACGACCTTGTCCTGGCCCTTGTGCAGCACGTTGAGCTTCACGGTCGCGCCGGGCGCCATGCCACCGATGGTCCGGGCAAGCTCGCGGGCGTCCTTGACGGACTCGCCGTTGACCGCGGTGATCACGTCACCGGACTCGATGCCGGCCTTCGCGGCCGGACCGTTGGCCTGAGGCTCCGCCACCAGCGCGCCTTCGGCCTTCTTCATGCCGAGGCTGTCGGCGATGTCGGAGGTGACAGGCTGAATCTGCACACCGATCCAGCCGCGGCTGACCGAGCCCTTGTCCTTGAGCTGGGCGACCACGCTCTTGACGGTGCTCGCCGGAATCGAGAACGCGATGCCGACGCTGCCGCCGGAGGGCGAGTAGATCGCGGTGTTGACGCCCATCACCTCGCCGTTGGTGTCGAAAGCGGGACCGCCGGAATTGCCCTTGTTCACGGGCGCGTCGATCTGGATGAAATCGTCATACGGACCGTTGCCGATGTCGCGGCCGCTGGCCGAGACGATGCCGGCGGTCACGGTGCCGCCGAGACCGAAGGGATTGCCGACCGCGAGCACCCAGTCGCCGATGCGCGGCTTGGCGTCGGCGAGCTTGGCGAACGGGAAGTTCGAGCTGCCCTCGACCTTGATCAAAGCGAGGTCGGTGCGCTGGTCGGTGCCGATCACCTTGGCGGTGTAGGTCTTGCCGTCATCGGTGGTGACCTCGACCTTGTCGGCGCCGTCGACCACGTGGTTGTTGGTCACGGCAAAGCCGTCGGCCGAAATGAAGAAGCCGGAGCCCTGGCCCTGCACGACGCGGCCACGGCCGCCCTTCAGGCCCGGGAAACCGTCCGGACCGCCGAAGCGGCGGAAGAAGCGCTCCATCGGCGAGCCCGGCTGGAACGGCGCGGAGGAATCATCGCCATCGTCGTTGCTCGCGGTCTTCTCCTTGATGTTGACCTTCACCGAGATCACCGACGGCTTCACACGCTCGACGATGTCGGCGAAACCGACCGGGCGTTCGACCTTGCGGACCTCGTTGTTGACCTGCGCATGCGCCGGGCTCGAGAACAGGTCGGCCGGCGAGGTCGAGGGGCTGAAGCCATAGACGGCCGCGCCGAGACCGGCGACGACCGAGGCCATCAGCGCGAACTTGCGCGCGGAAAACACCGACCGGCGCGGCTGCCGGTAGGACGGAAGGTTCGAGAGGTCGGGACGGTCGGTCATGCGGAGATCTCCAAGGCCTTGAAATCCATTTGGTGCCCGATGGCGGCACCTTACGGTCCTGAAGATGGGGGCTCCCGCCTTACCGTGCGCTGGCGGCGGGGTTAAACTTTTGTAATGAAGGGCTAGCTGCGATGCGGCAGTTCAGCGCACACCGAAAATTGTGGCCTCACAGGAACTTAACCGAGTTCCCGTGATGGCGTCGCAAGCGCGTTTTTGGCGCGCTCAGCTTGCCCTGACGCTGACGATGAACTCGTCGACTTCGCGCTTCAGGGTCGCGGCCTGCTGCGACAGGTCGACCGCGGAATCCCGCGCCTCGGCGGCCATGCGGCCGGTCTGCGCGGAGGTCGAGGTGATCTGGACGATATGGTTGGAGACGTCGAGGGTTCCGTGCGCGGCGCTCTGGGCGCTGCGCGTGATCTCCTGCGTCGCGTTGCGCTGCTGGGCAGTGTCGACCTCGATGCCGGACATGATGGACGAGATCTCCGACAGCGTCTTGGAAATGCCGTCGATCGCGCCGCGCGTCTCCGCGGTGATGCCCTGAATGCTGGCGACATGAGAGGTGATCTCCTCCGTCGCCTTGCTGGTCTGATGCGCCAGATTCTTCACCTCGGAGGCGACCACCGCAAACCCCTTGCCGGCCTCCCCTGCCCGCGCCGCCTCGATGGTGGCGTTCAGCGCCAGCAGATTGGTCTGCGATGCGATCGCCTGCACGAGTTGCACGACCTCGCCGATCTTGTCGGCGGCATCGGACAGCGTGTGGATGGTGTCGCGGCTCTTCTCCGCCTGGGACGCCGCGCCCTCGGCGCGCTGCGTCGCGTCGGTGACGCGGCGGCTGATCGTGCCGATCGAGTTCGTCATCTCCTCGGCAGAACCGGCGACCGTCTGCACGCTGGCGCTGGCCTGGCTCGCCGCGCTCGCAACCGCATTGGCCTTGGTGCTGGTGTCGTTGGCGGTCCGCGACAGCGTCTCGGCGTTGCTCTTCAGATGCACCGCCGATGAGGCCACGCTGTCGACGACGCTGGCGACGAGGTCGTTGAAGCGCTTGATCCGGTCGTCCAGGAAATTCGATCGCTCGGCCTGGTGCTGGGCTTCGCGCAGCTGCTGCTCGGTGAGGTGGCGTCGCTCGAGCCCGTTGGTCTTGAAGACCTCCAGCGCACCGGCGAGCAGGCCGATCTCATTGGTGCGGCCGAGCCCCGGAACCGATGTCTGGAACTTCTGGTCCGCGACCTCGCGCATGGCATGCACGATCGCGGCCAGCGGACTGAGGATGCCATTGCGCACGGCGAACCAGGTGGTGAGGCAGATCGCGACGGCGACGACGGCGATCACGCCGCAGGCCATCAGGAAATAGGAGAACGCGGTCTGCGCCTGCTGGTAGATCTGCATGGCATGGTCGCGCGCGGGGCCGCTCAGTGCTGCGAAGTCCGCCGACAGGCTGGTGATCTCGTTGTTGAGATAGAGCACCGCGATGAAGCCGGTGCCGCCGCCGATGCCCAGCAGAAACAATAATGCAGCGACGACGGCGCCGACCAGGAAGCGGATCGTCAGATTGCTGTTCGCGAACATCGGGGGACTCAAAGGCTGGAATCGAATCTTGCGACAAGCTTCCAGACAAAGGTCAACAGAGCATGAAACAAGCTGCGCCCAGCGGCGTAAGTATCACTACGTAGGCTAGGACGACTTCGCATCATCGGACATCAACGCGGCGAGCCGCGCCTGTTCGTCCGCAGTGAGCGGCGGAGCAGGTATGTCTGCACCACTCCGCGAGCGACGGCGGATTTGCAGCCACAGCGCCAGGCCACCGCCGATCAGAAGCAGCGGCCCGAGCAGCCACAGCAGCAGGGTCTGACGTTCGAAGCGTGGCTTCAGCAGCACGAACTCGCCGTAGCGCGCGACCAGGAAGTCGAGCACCTGCGAGTTGCTGTCGCCGGCGCCGATGCGCTCGCGCACCAGGAGCCGCAGGTCGCGCGCCAGCGGCGCATCGGAATCGTCGATCGACTGGTTCTGGCAGACCATGCAGCGCAGCTCGCGCGACAGCTCCCGCGCGCGGGCTTCCTTGGCGGGATCCGGCATGATCTCATCGGGCTGCACGGCGTGGGCCGCAGGCAAGGCCAGCAGCATCAGCAGGACGAACGCGGCCATCATCCGGCGCATCGGATCACTCCGCCGGCTGGAGGCGCTGCTTGGCCCGCGCCGGCTTCGGCGCGCCGACCCGCAGCCGCCGGTCAGACAGCGACAGCACGCCGCCGAATGCCATCAGCACCGGCCCCCACCAGATCAGGAGCACCAGCGGCTTGTGATAGATGCGCACGGCGATGGCGCCCTCGGCATTGGCCTCGCCGAGCGAAATGTAGAGCTGGCTCGCGCCGCGCGTCAGCAGTGCGGCCTCGGTGGTCGAGGAGCCGCGGGTGGTGAAGCTGCGCTTGGAGGGCGTCATGACGCTGAGTGGCTTGCCATCGAGGCTGACGTTGAACTCGGCGATCATCTCGCGGTAGTTCGGGCCCTGACGCTGCAGCACCCCGTCGAGCTTCACGTCGAAGCCGGCGATGTGGGCGACGTCGTTCTGCTTCATGGTCGCGATATATTCGCTGTTCCAGGTGGTCTCGCAGACGATCCCGATCAGCGCGACGCCGAGGCCGGCATGCGCGAACGTCGTGCCCCAGGCCGAGCGCGGCAGGCCGCGCGCCCGGTGCAGCACCGTTGCAAACGGCAGCCGGACGAGCCCGGTCCGCTCGACGATGTCGGTGACGGCACCGCCGATGACGAAGATGCCGAGCCCGATCGCGAGCGGCGCCAACGTGCTGCCGCCGCTGGCCCAGCCCCAGGCGATGGCGACGGCGACGAGCCCGGCGACGCCCGCCGCGAGCAGGCGCTGCGTGACGCCGAGCAGATCGCCGCGCTTCCACGCCAGCATCGGCCCGAACGGCACGGCAAGCAGCAACAGCGTAAACAGCGGCGCGAAGGTGAGGTTGTAGAAGGGCGCGCCGACCGACATCTTGAAGTCGGCGAGCATTTCCATCGCGAGCGGATAGAGCGTGCCGAACAGCACGACCGCGCAGGCCACGGTGAGCAGCAGATTGTTCAGCACCAGCGCGCCCTCGCGCGAGATCGGCGCGAACAGGCCGCCCTGCTTCAACGACGTGGCGCGGCCCGCGAACAGGGACAGGCTGCCGCCGATGAACAGGCAGAGGATCAGCAGAATGAACACGCCGCGGGTGGGATCGGTGGCGAAGGCGTGCACGGAGGTGATGACGCCCGAGCGCACCAGGAAGGTGCCGAGCAGCGACAGCGAGAAGGTCAGGATCGAGAGCAGGATGGTCCAGACCTTCAGCGCGTTGCGCTTCTCCATCACCAGGGCGGAATGGAGCAGCGCGGTGCCGGAGAGCCACGGCATCAGCGAGGCGTTCTCGACCGGATCCCAGAACCACCAGCCGCCCCAGCCGAGCTCGTAATAGGCCCAGTACGAACCCATGGCGATGCCGAGCGTCAGGAAGATCCAGGCGACCAGCGTCCACGGCCGCACCCAGCGCGCCCAGGCCGCGTCGATCCGGCCCTCCATCAGCGCCGCGATCGCGAAGGAGAACGAGATCGAAAAGCCGACATAGCCGAGATAGAGCATCGGCGGATGCACGGCGAGGCCGATGTCCTGGAGCACCGGATTGAGATCGCGCCCCTCGATCGGCGGGGTGGCGATACGCAGGAACGGGTTCGACGTCACGAGGATGAACAGGTAAAAGGCGCTGGCGACCCATGCCTGCACGGCAAGCACGTGCGCGCGCAGCGACAGCGGCAGATTATTGCCGAACGCCGCAACGAGCCCGCCGAACAACGCGAGGATCGACACCCACAACAGCATCGAGCCTTCATGGTTTCCCCACACGCCGGTGATCTTGTAGAGCAGCGGCTTCATCGAGTGGGAGTTCTCGTAGACGTTGGCGACGGAAAAGTCCGAGTTCACGTGCAGCATCACGAGAGCTACGAACGAGGCACCGACGAACAGGAGCTGCGCCAGCGCCGTGGATCGCGCCACATTCATGAGCGCGACATCGTAGAGGCGCGCGCCAATCAGGGGCACGATTGACTGGATCAGTGCGAGCCCAAGCGCCAGCACCAACGCGTAATGTCCGGATTCTGCGATCACCGCATTGCTCCCCGCGGATTGCCCTGTGCGGTCGTCGCCGCGGGCTTGCCCGCATCGGACGTCTTGCCGCTATCAGAGGGCTTGCCGCCGTAATCGTCCTTCCAGTGCCCCTGCTTCTTCAGGGCATCGGCAACGTCCTTGGGCATGTAGGTCTCGTCGTGCTTGGCCAGCACGGTATCAGCCTTGAACACGCCATGGGCGTCAAGCGCGCCCTCGGCGACGACGCCCTGCCCTTCGCGGAACAGGTCGGGCAGGATGCCCTTGTAGGCCACCGGCAGCTTGGCGTTGCCATCGGCAACCTCAAAGGTCACCGCGAGATTGTCGCCGCGCTGGAGCGAACCGGGCTGTACCAGCCCGCCGAGGCGAAACCGCTTGCCGGGCTCGACGTGCTTCTCGGCGACCATGGTCGGCGTCGAGAAGAACACGATGGAGTCGCGAAGTGCGTTGAGCACCAGCGCGGCCGCGAGCGCGAGCACGGCGAGCGAGCCGCCGATGATGGTCATACGTCGCTGCTTGCGCGTCATGGCGTATCCGTTCTCCGCGTCTCTTGTCCCGACATCGTCATCCGCCGAGCCCGAGAGTCCTGAGGCCTTCATCGAGTTGGCGCAGCCGCTCGGCGTCGCTGGCAACCGCCTGCCGGGCATCGGCCGATGCCCCCATGGCCTTGTCCCGCTCGCCCATCACGAGATAGGCGCGCACCAGCCGCAGCCATCCATCGACGTCGTCGCCGTTCTGCTTCAACCGGGTGGCCAGACGATCGACCATGCCGCGCACCATCGCGTTGCGATCGCCTTCGGCCATATCCTTGGACGCAGCAATCGTCTCGTCGGACAGCGCCGGCATCGTCCCGCCACCGACCCGCACCAGCGAGGACTGCACCAGGGCACGCCACGGCGCATCCGCGGGCGCTTTCGCAAGCAACGCGCGCCAGATCGTGGCTGCATCGTCCTTGCGGCCGTCCTGCTCGGCGGCAAGGCCGAGGAAGTAGTTCGCCTTGGGATCGTCCGCGTTCAGGGCGTGCGCACGCTCAAATTCCGCCTTGGCCTCGACGGTCACCACACCCCCGGCGGCAGCCGAGATCGCTTCGCCGAGATCGGACCGGCGTTCCGCGCTCTCGCCATTGTAGGTGAGCGAGTTGCGATAGGCGCGCACGGCATCGTCGAAACGGCCGAGCCGCTCCAACACCGGCGCAAGCACATTCCAGCCGCGCCCGTCGGTCGGATTCTTCTCCAGATGTTGCTGGACCTGCACGACGAGATTCTCGAGCGACTGCGCCACGCCGGACCCGGATCCACGCTCGCGCTGCGCCAGGGGAAAGTCCTGAAGCCGGGGCGAGCCGAGTGGCATGTAGACGCCGATCGCAACGAGCGGCAGGCCAGCGAGCGCCAGCACGGCCGCCGCGCGGCGCCATTTGAGATTCGATTTCGGCGCCACGACGGGCTCGCTGGCGGCCGCGGCGAGCAGCCTGCGGCTGATCTCGACGCGCGCAGCCTCGGCGTCCGGCGCAGGAATCAAGCCTGCGGCGAGATCACGCTCGATCTCGGCCAGCTGGTCCTTGTAAACCGCGACCTCGCTGCCCTGGTCTTGCGCGCGTCCATTGCGGCCAAGCGGCCAGAGCACGGCGAAAATCGCCGCGACCGTCATCAGCGCGAACACGAACCATAGCGTCATCTGGCAAGCTTCCGGCAGCGCACGAACCGCGCCCATAGGTGGCTTTACACCACGGCCGGATGATGCGGCAATTGACAATTGTCAATTTGGCGCGACCGCGCACGGTCTCGAAACGGTGAAAATCCAACGGCTTAGCCGATCTCGAAGTCCGTACTTTGCGCGGCGTCCTCACCGTGGCCGTTGAAGGCCCTCAGGAAGTATGTTCCCGGCTTGACTGCGTCCGGCAATCTGATGCGCAGCGCTCCGACGGGAACCGGGGATGCAACCCTCGTGATTGTCTCGGAGAGTTGCCGACCGCTTGCCTTCTCGACCAGCACCACTTTGGCGCCGACCATCAGTCTTTGATACTTGGCAACAATGATGCGGTTCTCAATTTCGATGGAGCTGATTACGGGTTTCATGCGCCCACAAATAGAAGTTCCCCGGACTTGCACGGGGACCGTACGGCGCACCACCGGCACCGTCAACCACAAATTGTGATCACGAAAATATGCGCTTAGGCTAGCTTGCGCGCGACGATTTACGCTCGCCGGTCGCTGCGTTCTCCGCGGCCCGGCTCATCAACGAGGCGTAATCATCGCCAAACAGCACCTGGCAGAAGCGAATCGCGGCCTGCACCTGCTGCTGCCGATAGGTGCGCACCTTGTGATCGGCGGCGCGCAGCGACTGCACCAATTGCTCGGTCGAGCGTTCGACATACTGCTGAAGGTCGGAATAGGTGCGCAGCGTCACCTCGTTGATCGCAAGCTCGCTCGCATAATTGCGGCAGGTCGCGACGAAATCGATCAGCGCCGCCGTTTCCTCCACCTCGGTGCTGTCGATCCGTGCGCCCGGCGGAATGTCTTTCTCGGGGCGCTGGCGCAGGATGCGGCGAACGCGGCCGGGAACGCTGTCGATCTCGGATTGCAGCGCATTGGAGATGTCGGCCCGGATCGAGGTCAATTGCTTGCCCCAGGCGGAATCGTTGCGCAGGTCGAGCTCGGTGCGCAGGCCGCGCACGCCGTCGTGCAGCGCCTTGAGGTTGCCGGCAACGTTGTCGAAATGGCCGCGCTTGATGTCCATGCGCAGGGTAGCGGCAACACAGGACAGGTCGTGCAGCGCGATCGTGACGGCAACGCCGTAAGGCGTCGCCGCGACGCGGATCTCGTCGTCGGACGCGGCAATCTTGATGGCGAGGCGGATGATCTGCCACGGGGCAGTCATCCGCTGCACCACGATCGACAGCGCGAAGGGCAGCATTTGCGGCGTCTGCAGGACCGGAATGTTGAGCGCCGACGTCACCGAGGCGATCTGCGGATCGCCGAAAGCGCGCAGAGTGCGCGGCAGCTTCTCGTTCAAGCCGGCGATGGCCTCCCGGACCTGAAGCACCGCTCCGATCGAATAGAGGTCCTCGATCACGTTGGGCGGGCCGACCCGGGCGAGCGCGCGCGACTTGTCGCCGCCGCCGGGACCGGTCAGCTCGAAAATGGCATCCGCAGCCACCCCCTGGAGCTTCTGCGCGAGGGCCTCGACCTGCCCCGCACTATCGGGGGGCATCCGCGCCAGCGCGGCCTCGAACTCGTTCACCTTGTCCGGTGCGCCGTCGCGGCCGAGCCATTGCCAGATCGGCTGCAGCGAAGTGCGGCGGATCTGGCCGACCCGCAGCGGGACGCCGGCCTCGATCAGGAACGGTTCCAGCGCCTGGAACAACAGCCGCGACAGATCGTCCGTGCGCGGCGGCGGGGCTTCATCGGCTTCCGACTTGCGGACGATCTTGCGCAACTGCTCGAGCACGAGGGTCGCGACAGCCGTATCCTGGCCGCGCTCGAGCGCGCGCTCGAACTCCCGCATCAGCAGCGCCTGCGCCTGCGGCGGGAGCTGCGCGAGATATTCCCTCAGCCGCTCGATCGATGTCTGGCTCATGCGCCCGGGTAATGCACGGTAAAATGGCGGACATGGGATGGGTCCGGCGCGATCATAGGAGGCCCCCACTTAAGAAGCCGTTTAGGACGTCGGAGCGAATCCCACAGGTTTGCTGCGGCCGGGCGTCGGTGAGGACGAATATCCCTGTCGGAACAACGGATTATACGCCCGGAAGGACCAGCTCGGCACGCAGGCCGCCGGTCGGCGCACCACCGAGCGAGAGGCTGCCGCCATAAAGCGCGGCGAGATCGACCACGATGGACAGGCCCAGCCCCGAGCCGGGCTTGGACTCGTCGAGCCGCTGGCCGCGCCGCGAGACCTGCGCCCGCTCGGCTTCCGACAAGCCGCGGCCGTCGTCATCGACGATGATCCGCAGCCGCGGGCCCACCCCGGCCTGGTGCGGCGCTTCCACGAGGACCTCGATGAAGACGCGCGAGGCCGCCCATTTGCAGGCATTGTCGACGAGATTGCCGACCATCTCCTCCAGATCCTGCCGCTCGCCGCGAAATTTTGCCGACGGATCGGCCTTGGCGTCGACCATGATGCCACGGTCGCGATGGATCTTCTCCATGGTCCGCCGCAGCGCCTCGATGGCAGGCGCCACCTCCGTCACCGTCCCAACGACCGAGACCCGCGCCGCGATGCGCGCACGCTCCAGATGATGGGCGACCTGGTCGCGCATCACATCCGCCTGCTCCATCACCTTGGCCGCGAAGGGATCGGCGATGTGGGCGCCGGCCTCGTTGACGATGACAGAGAGCGGCGTCTTGATCGCATGGGCGAGATTGCCGACATGGGTGCGTGCGCGCTCGACGATTTCGCGATTGGCATCGATCAGCGCGTTGGTCTCGCGCGCCAGTGGCGCGATCTCGACCGGGAATTCGCCCTCGAGCCGCTCAGCCCGCCCGGAGCGGATATCGGCGATCGATTCCGAGATGCGCTTGAGCGGTGCGAGGCCGAAGCGGACCTGGAACACGGTCGTCAGCAGCAGCACGATGCCGAGCGCGGTGAAGGTGCCGCCGAGATAGTAGTCGAAACTGCGCGTCTCGTCGAAAATCTCGGTATCGTCGCCGGCGACGCTGACCAGAAATTTGCCGTCGGCGCCGAGATCGACGGGACGCTCGACCATGCGCAGATTCTGCCCCTCGGGCCCGTCGACATAGGCCAGCCGGATTCCGGCGGCGGTGAGCTCGGTGCCCTGCTCTTCCAGCTTCGGCAGCTTCTTGTCCCAGAGCGAGCGCGAGGAGCGCACCTCCGGCTTTTCGGTGTCGGTCCGCGTGATCTGCCAGTACCAGCCGGACAACGGCAGCTCGAACAGCGGCTCGCCGAGCGACTGGAACTGGCGGTCCGGCGGCTCGTCGGGGGTCGCGACCTCGGCGATGAGGGTGCGGAGATAGAGATTGAGCCGGCGGTCGAAGGCGCGCTCGGTGGCGTTCTTGTAGACCGACGACAACACCACGCCGGTGATGGCCAGAATCACCACGAGCCAGGCGGTCGCCGACAGGAACAGGCGGGTCGCAAGCGAACTAGCGGCCATCGGAATGATCCGGGAAGGCGCAGGGTGGCGGGCGTCAGAACTCATGTCCCGGACCAAGGCCCCTGTCAGGCTGCCCGTCAAGCCCCGGAACGCCTCAGGCGGCCGGCGGGGTTAGGAGATAGCCGAGGCCGCGGACAGTCTGGATGATGTCGACGTCGAGCTTCTTGCGGATGCGGCCGACGAACACCTCGATCGTATTCGAGTCGCGGTCGAAGTCCTGGTCGTAGAGGTGCTCGACCAGCTCGGTGCGCGAGACCACCCGGCCGGAATGGTGCATCAGGTAGGCCAGAAGCCGATATTCGTGTGAGGTCATCTTGACGGGATTGCCTGACACGCTGACGCGGCCGGTCCTGGTGTCGAGCGTGACGGGGCCGCAGCTGAGCTCGCTCTGGGCATGGCCGGTCGAGCGGCGCAGCAGCGCGCGGATACGGGCCAGCACTTCCTCCAAATGGAACGGCTTTGCGACATAGTCGTCGGCGCCGGCATCGAAGCCCTGCACCTTGTCGCTCCAGCGGTCGCGTGCGGTGAGGATCAGGACCGGCATGGTGCGGCCGTTGCGGCGCCAGGCCTCCAGCACCGAGATGCCGTCCTTCTTCGGCAGGCCGATGTCGAGCACGACGGCATCATACGGCTCGTTATCGCCGAGATAGTGCCCCTCCTCTCCGTCGAAGGCGCGATCGACGACATAGCCGGCGTCGGTCAACGCCTTGGTGAGCTGGCGATTGAGATCGGGGTCGTCCTCAACAACGAGCAGGCGCACGCTTCTCTCCAGACATAGGCCGCATCAACACCGCCCCAGATGAGCAATTCCGGCGTGAACTGAATATGAACGCGGGGAACCGGGCGCGTTACTTTTTGGTCATATACGATGTGTCCGCAGCCCATGCGACTGCGCCCGCCATGCGACCGGACGAGCCGGCAACATGGCGGGCGCAGTGTGCCGCGTCCCGCGGCAGGTCCGCCCTTCCCGTGATTCGGCCGTCAGGTCCGGAAGAACACGAACCAGATGACGGCGAGGATCAGGATCGCAAGCCCGGTCGAGATGGCGAGCAATGCGGCAACTGACGGCCCAGGTTCGCCCTGACGCGCCTCGGTTGGTGTTTCGACGATCTGACGCTGCTCTCGCGTGGTTGCCATGATGCCCTCAATCTCTGCGTGTCGCCTCCGATGACCGCGACCTCCTCGCAGCCGTGCATGTGGAGCCAACGCCCGATCCGATGTGATGTTCCGGCTTTTCCCACCCCAATGGACCGCGACCCCACGCCCGGCGGCCGGTTAACGCAGTTGCAAGATTCAACGCCCGGCCTTGCTATGATTCGCTGTTTCCCGATGGTATCCTCATAGGTCTGTCCTTGTTGCGTTTGGAGTAGCCCATGGCCCCCCGCGCCAATTGGAAGGGTTTTCTGCGTTTGTCGCTCGTGACCTGTCCGGTCGCGCTCTATCCGGCCACTTCGGATACCGAGAAGGTCTCCTTCAACCAGATCAACCGCAAGACCGGCCACCGGATCAAGTACCTCAAGGTCGACGCCGAGACCGGCGACGAGGTGACGTCCGAGGACATCGTCAAGGGCTACAAGGTCGACACCGACACCTATATCGAGGTCACCAAGGACGAGCTCGACGACATCGCGCTCGACTCGACCCACACGATCGATATCGACGAGTTCGTGCCGAAGTCCGACATCGACAACCGCTATCTGATCCGCCCCTATTATCTCGTGCCCGACGGCAAGGTCGGCCATGACGCCTATGCGGTGATCCGCGAGACCATCCGCAGCATGGACAAGGTCGCGATCGGCCGCGTCGTGCTGACCAACCGCGAGCACATCATCGCGCTGGAGCCGCTCGAAAGCGGGCTGATGGGCACGCTGCTGCGCTACCCCTACGAGGTCCGCAGCGAGGCCGAATATTTCGACGACATCCAGGACGTGAAGCTGACCAGGGACATGCTCGACCTCGCCAAGCACATCGTCGAGAAGAAGTCCGGCGCGTTCGACCCCGAGCTGTTCGAGGACCATTACGAGACCGCGCTGATCGATCTCATCAACAAGAAGCGCAGCGGCGCCCCGATCACCGCCAAGGCCGCGCCGAAGAGCGGCGGCAACGTCATCAACTTGATGGACGCGCTGAAGAAGAGCATCGCGAGCGAGAAGGACGCCGCGCCTGCGGCGAAGGTCGCCAAGGAGACCGCGAAAGCCAGGAAGCCGAAGAAGCGCGTCGCGGGCCAGCGCGAGATGCTGCTGCCGATCGCCGGCAAGGGCGGCAAGGATGCAGCTGCGAAGACGGCGACCAGGGAAACGACCAGGGAAACTTCGAAGAAGCCCGACAAGCCGGTGCGCGCGCCTGCTCGGGCGAAGAAGGCCGGCTAGCCGCATCCCCCCGCGATTGCGCCGTGATGCCACACCTCGCCGATCTGGCGGCCTGACATGCCCTGGTCGACGGCGTTCGACGATGCCGTTCGCGTCAGCGACAAGCGCCAGCTGCTGACGCTTCAGGAGGCGGCCGACTACATCATGCGGCTGCCCGAGGACGCCCAGCACGAGCCGCGCTGGCAGACCGCCATCGAGACCTTGATCAAGGCGGCCGAGACCGGCGGCGGCTGGGTGATGTTCGCCCGCATCGCCATGTTGCGGGCGCTGAATGCGGACGACCGGCGCGGATGAGCGCCCTGATGACCTTGCCGGCCCGTTGGCGAACAGGCTCAACAATCGGTTAAGCGGCGCCGCGATGACGCACTGACGGGCGCTGTGCCCGCGCAGCCCTGGGGTGGCTTGGCGATATCGATCCAGTTGGACGGATCGATGGAACCTTAATTTAATGAATGCCGTCGTATGAGCAGTGGCGCGCTCGCCCGGGCTTAATACTTTTGGCGCGCATGAAGACTTATTCGATCTATTTGCAAGTCCGATAACGACGCGGCCATACGTTGGATCGGATGAACGGGAGTTGGCAATGCGTTTGCTTAGGTCCTTCCTTGCCGATGAGAATGGTGCAACCGCGATCGAGTACGGCCTCATTGCCGCAGGCATCGCGCTGGCGATCATAACGGCCGTGAACACCATGGGCGGCGCCCTCCTCAACAACAAGTTTGTCGCGATCAGCACGGGGATAAAGTAGCCCGCTCCCCGATTTGGCCGGCCAACATCGGCGATATCGCCACGGCATTCGACTTCCCCTGTCATTTCCAGACCGACGCGCCTGCAGCAGCGCGCCTGCGTGACGGCCCGCCGCAGCCCACCCATGTCCCGCGCGCGGGCCATGATCTGGGTCAACAGCATCAGGACGGCGACGTCTAAGCATGGAGGTTGCGTTCCCTTCCTGCCGGCCTGTCCATGCATCCAGACCTTCCGCACTCCCAACTGAAAATCCGCCGCGTCCGGCTCGATACCGGCCGCGAGAACGTTGTCGTCGTCTCCAGGCAGTCGAAGGCGCTGCGCGCGGAGATCTTCCGCGGCTTCAGCCGCGTCGAGCTGCGTCAGGGCAGCAAGGTCCTGCTGGCGACGTTGCTGATCACGGACGACGATACGCTGGTGGCCCCGGACGAGATCGGACTCTCGGAACCCGCGTTGCGGCGTTTCGGGCAAGGCGCCGGCACGCTGGTCACGGTCAGGCCCGCGGCACCGCCGGAGAGCCTGGAAGCGGTGCGCGCGAAGATCCGCGGGCGGACCCTGAGCCCGGCCGAAATCGGCGCGATCATCAACGACCTCGCGCATTATCGCTACTCGGACATGGAGATCGCCGCCTTCCTGATCGGATCGGCGAGCTTCATCACCAGCGACGAGTTGCTTGCCCTCACCGGGGCGATGGCGCAGGCCGGCACGCAATTGGTGTGGCCAACGCCTGTCGTCGTCGACAAGCATTGCATCGGTGGCATTCCCGGCAATCGCACCTCGATGGTCGTGGTGCCGATCGTCGCCGCCCATGGCCTGCCGATCCCGAAGACTTCTTCGCGCGCCATCACTTCGCCTGCCGGCACCGCCGACACGATGGAGGTGCTGGCGCGGGTGAATGTCGGCGTCGAGGAAATGAAGGCGATCGTCTCGGCCTGCAACGGCTGCCTGATCTGGGGCGGACACGTGAACCTGTCGCCGGCCGACGACGTCCTGATCTCGGTCGAGCGCCCGCTGAGCCTCGATACCCGCGAGCAGATGGTCGCCTCCATCATGTCCAAGAAGATCGCGGCAGGCTCGACGCATCTGTTGATCGACATTCCGGTCGGGCCGACCGCGAAGGTCACCAATGGCGTCGAGGCGATGCGGCTGCGCAAGCTGTTCGAATTCGTCGGCGACCGTTTCGGCCGCACGGTCGAGGTGATCACGACCGACGGAAGCCAGCCGATCGGCAACGGCATCGGGCCGGTGCTCGAGGCCAATGACGTCATGGCCGTGCTCGGCAACGACAAGGATGCGCCGCGCGACCTGCGCGAGAAATCGCTCCGGCTCGCCGCCCATCTGCTGGAATACGATCCGAAGCTGCGCGGCGGCGCCGGCTATGCGAGGGCGCGCGAACTGCTCGACAGCGGCGCGGCGCTGAAGCAGATGCAGAAGATCATCGACGCCCAGGGTCCGTCGACATGCAGCAGCGAGCTCGGATCGCTCAGCTTCGACGTCAAGGCGGCGCATGACGGCACCGTGTCCGCGATCGACTGCCTGCGTCTTAACCGCCTCGCCCGCACCGCCGGCGCGCCGCTCGACAAGGGCGCCGGTATCCGCCTGTTCAAGAAGATCGGCGATCGCGTCGAGCAGGGCGAGCCGCTCTATCGTGTCTACACGTTCGACCGCCCCGAGCATGATCTCGCCGCCGATGCCGCCACCGAGGAGACCGGGTTCGTCGTCAACGGTCATGACGCCCTGCAAGGCAAGTCGGCGCCGTGAGCACGATCGCGCTTCAGACCCTGCCCGGCGGCAGCGATACGGCAAAGCGCCTCGCGGCGCGGCTCGGGCTTGCCTGCAGCGAGATCGCCGTGCATCGTTTTCCGGACGGCGAGCTGCGCGTCGCCGTCGCGCCGGCGGCCGACATCACAATCCTCTATGCCCCGCTCGACCAACCCAACGACAAGCTGATCGCCCTGCTGTTCGCTGCGGAGGCGCTGCGACGCAACGGCGCGAAGCGGCTGGTGCTGGTCGCGCCCTATCTCTGCTACATGCGGCAGGATGCTGCATTTCATCCGGGCGAGGCCATCAGCCAGCGGGCCATGGGCAATCTCCTTGCAATGACCGTGGACCGTATCGTCACCGTGGATGCGCATTTGCACCGCACCCCCGATATCAGATCGGTCTTTCCGGGTATCGAAGCGGAGAACCTGTCCGCCATGCCAGCGATCGCGAACGCGCTGGCGACGAGCGGCATCGATCCCGCGACAATCGTGATCGGACCCGACAGGGAGTCCGAGCCCTGGGTGAACGACATCGCGAGCCGGCTGCGACTTCAGCACACGGTGGCGCAAAAGTCGCGGCACGGCGATCGTTCCGTGGCAATCAGTTTTGCCGATCCCGGCCTGCTCGCGGGACGGCCGGCGCTGCTGGTGGATGACATCGTCTCCTCCGGGACGACGCTGATGGCCGCGGCGAAGGCCCTGACGGCGATGGGCGCCACCGCCGTCGATGCGGTCATCACGCACGCGCTGTTTCCACCCGCGATGACCGTCGCGTTCGCCAGCGCCGGCATCCGGTCAATCCGCTCGACCGACAGCGTTCCGCATCCGACCAACGCGATTTCCCTCGACGAGAGTCTCGCGGCCGCCTTGCGGTCCGAGCTGACGACGACACTTCCTCCGGAGACGAGGCTATGAGCATCACCGTTCGATTTTGCGGCGCCGCCCGCACCGTGACCGGTTCGAGCTATCTGTTCCAGACCGCGACCGGCCGCTTCCTGGTCGATTGCGGCCTGTTCCAGGGCCAGAAGACGCTGAAGGAGCTCAACTACGGCGCCTTTCCGTTCCGCCCCGCCGATATCGATGCCGTGCTGCTCACGCACGCCCATATCGACCATAGCGGTCTCTTGCCGAAGCTCGTGCGCGCGGGATTCGACGGACCGATCCTGGCGACGCGCGGCACGATCGACCTCTGCTCCTACATGTTGCCAGACGCCGGCAGCATCCAGGAATCGGAGGTCACGCAGCTCAACCGTCGCAATGCCTCGCGCGGACGAAAGCAGGTCGCGCCGATCTACACGCAGGCCGATGCCATTGCATCGCTGCAATCGTTTCGCGCGGTCGACTATGAACGCTGGACCGACGTGATCCCGGGCGTCCGCGCGCGCTACTGGAACGCCGGCCATCTGCTCGGCTCGGCCTCGATCGAGCTCCAAATCGCCGAACGGGGCGCGCCACGTCCACTGCGCGTGCTGCTGTCCGGCGATGTCGGGCCGGAGGCCAAGCTGCTGCAGCCCGATCCCGAAGCGCCGGCCGATTTCGACTACGTCATCTCGGAATCGACCTACGGCGACCGGCTGCGCGAGGCCACCACACCTGAGCTCCGCCGCAAGCACCTCGCGGCCGAGGTGCGCGATGCCGCGACGGCCGGCGGCGCACTGTTGATGCCTGCCTTCGCGGTCGAGCGCACCCAGGAGCTGATCGTCGATCTCGTCGACCTGATGGAGCACGGCGAGATTCCGACCGCACCGATCTTCCTCGATTCTCCGCTCGCGATCCGCGCCACCGAAGTGTTTCGCCGCCATGCCGAGAGCCTCGACCCATCCGTCGATGCCGCGCGCCTGCTCAACTCCCCGCATCTCAAATTCACCGAGACCGCAGACGAGAGCAAGGCGATCATGCGCCTGTCCGGATTCCATATCATCATCGCCGCGAGCGGCATGTGCGACGCCGGCCGCATCCGCCATCATCTGAAGCGCTGGCTGTGGAACGAGCGCGCGACGGTGCTGCTCGCCGGCTTCCAGGCCAACGGCACGCTCGGCCGCTTCCTCCAGAACGGAGCCAAGGCCGTGCGGATCCAGGGCGAGGAGATCAAGGTCGCGGCTCGCATCCGCATGATCGACGAATATTCGGGCCATGCCGACGGCGCCGGCATCGCCAGCTGGATCGCGGCGCGCCGACCCATTTCCCGCGGGCTGTTCCTGGTCCATGGCGAGGAAGGCGCGATCGCGGGGCTCGCCGAACGCGTCGCCGAGCGCATCGTTCCGGCGGCCAGGGTCTACCAGCCGGTGCTCGACGATATCTACGAGCTCGCCGCTGCCGAACCGCGCGTGCTGGACGTCGATCACCGCCGGCGGCTCGCGCCGGAGGCCGTGACCCGTCTCGACTGGCACAACGAGATGTCGGAGCTCATGCTCGACATCAACGACAGGGTTGGGGCAGCCGCCGACGACCGCGCCCGCGGCGTCATCATCCGAAGGCTGCGCCGCGCGCTGGAGGAGAAGGCGTGACGGGACATGACGGCGCTGAAACGCGCCTCTCTCTTGTCCCGGACGCGCTGCAGCGTTCTTACGCTGCTGCGCAGAGCCGGGACCCAGACGGCTGCACATTCCGCCGGTGCATGGGCCCCGGCTCTGCAGCGCACCACGCCGCGAAGATGCGGCGCGCTGCGCTACGTCCGGGGCACGAGAACGCCGTTTGGCGATAGACATGGCTGCTCATCCTCGCGGCGCGTTTCGCCCGAGCTTTGCTATCCTCTTCCGCCCTTATCTCAAGGGCGCAGGGAAGGCCGGGCGCCGGCTGGCACCCGAGGTCCCGCGTGTGCGAAAGAAACGCGCACGGGGTGGACGACAGGTGATGCCGGTCGCCCGGCCTTCCCTGCGCGATGGTTTTCACGGTGTCCTTCGTGCTCTCCTCGGGGAGCGATGCACTATTGCCCCCGTCGCCTTGCAGATGGCTGATGCACGCGCCCGGTCGGGCCGCCACATCACCGCAAGCCTTGACGCACAGACCCCGGGCGTCAGGACCACACGACTTCTCCGTCCGCGCACATCCCCCTCCCCATCCCCGACGGCTGGCGTGCGCTCGCCATCGGGGCCGAACAAGGACGCTGTCAGCGCCGTGTCGTATCGCGCCTGCCGCTGCTCACGGGATCTCCGCCCTGCAACCAACATGACGCGCCGACGCCGTCGCGGCCACCGCATCCCGGCCCGCGTCTCGTGACGATCGCGAAACGCCTCTTGTGGCGGGCGGGATGTGTCGGCTTGTACGGCAAAACAGAATTTCTGTAAACGCGAATATTTTGAGGCGTAGCCATAGACCCACCGCTAGTGTGTTTTGCCCGTCGGGCCACACAAGCGATCGTAGCCCCCGATGGAGCGGAGCCGAATTCGAGAGCCGCTCCCACAGATGCTTTTTCCCCGGATCCGGCTACGGAACTTTGACCGCCATGTGAGTCCTGATAGTCTTCAGCACGGCATGGCTCGACGAACCATGCTGTCAATCGATGGACCGGAGCTGTTGAAGATGCGGATCAGAAGCGTGACGCTCTTGGCACTCAGCCTCTTGCTTGCCGGCGTCTGGTCCCAGGACAGCGCGAGGGGACAGACCGCGCCGCCGGTTTGGCTTGCTCCGCCCAAGGCATCGCCGCCACGGGCGAATGCCAAAAATTCCCCGGCAGCGTCGGACAGGATATCACCGACACCCCCGACTGGCGGACTTCCACAAGCGCCGAATTCTGCCGCCGACTATGACGGCTTCAGCGTTGGCCGCGACGACAATGATATTCCGGATCGGATGACGCGACCCATGACGTCGCGCGCCGCAAAGAGCTCCACGCCCAATCCGGATACGCAAGGCAACACGGCTCAGCAATTGATCGATCAGGAAGATGAGGCGTTGAAGCGCAAGCTGATGATCTGCCGAAACTGCAAGTAGGACGGAGCTTCCCGTCGGCCGGATGGAGCGAAAGCGAAATCCGGGGCCAGCGGGTGGAGCTATCCCGGATTGCGCTTCGCTCCCTCCGGGCTACGGCCGCGCGCTGCATAGCTGACCTACCGCCTCCTTCGCGTCCCCACACTTTACCCTCCCCCGATTTCCTGATCCTCTCTCCCCCAACGCCGGATCAACCGGCCTGCCCCCGGGAGAGACACGCCATGAAGCTCGGCACCGCCATTGCGGAAATCATGCGGCGCGAGGGGATCGAGATCCTCTGCGGCTATCCCGTCAACCATCTGATCGAGCACGCCGCCAAGGCCGAGATCCGCCCTGTGATGGTGCGGCAGGAGCGCGTCGGCATCCACATGGCGGATGCGATCTCGCGGGTGACGTCGGGACGCAGCATCGGCGCGTTCTGCATGCAGCATGGGCCCGGCGCGGAGAACGCGATGGGCGGCGTCGCGCAATGCTTCGGCGAGTCCGTTCCCGTCCTGGTGTTGCCGATGGGCTATCAGCGCCGGCTGGCGCATATCGAGCCGAACTTCAATTCCAGCGAGGCGATGAAGCCCTTCGCGAAATCGTCCGAGCCGATCATTCTGGCGACCGAGGTCGCCAACATCTTCCGCCGCGCCTTCACCAAGCTGAAGAACGGCCGCGGCGGCCCCGTGATCGTCGAAATCCCCTCCGACATGTGGAACGAGGAGGTGCCGGAGCCGCTCGACTACACGCCGGTGCTGCGCACCCGCTACGGCGCCGACCCCGTGCATGTGAAGGAGGCGGCCGGCCTGCTCGTCAACGCCAAGCGCGCGGTGATCTATGCCGGCCAGGGCGTGCATTACGCGCAGGCCTGGCCGCAGTTGCAGCGGCTCGCGGAGCGGCTGGCAATCCCCGTCACCACCAGCTTAGGGGGCAAATCCTCGTTCCCGGAAACGCATCCGCTCTCGCTCGGCTCCGGCGGCCTCGCGGTGCCGCGCGCGGTGCCAAAATTCCTCGCCGAGGCCGACGTCATCCTCGGCATCGGCTGCTCCTTCACCGAGACCAACTTCGGCATCGCGATGCCGCAGGGCAAGACCATCATCCATTCCACGCTCGACCCCAATCATCTCAACAAGGATGTGGAGGCGAAAATCGGCCTCGTCGGCGACGCCGGCCTCGTGCTCGACGCGCTGCTGGAGGAGGTCGGCAAGTCCGTCACCGCGGACCGTGATGCCTCCGCGGTCGCGGCCGAGATCGCGGCCTCGCACAAGGAGTGGCTGGCGAAATGGATGCCGAAGCTCACCAGCAATGACGCCCCCTTGAGCCCCTATCGCGTGCTATGGGACCTGCAACACACCGTCGACATCGACAACACCATCATCACGCACGATGCCGGCAGTCCGCGCGACCAGCTCTCCCCGTTCTGGAAATCGACGAAACCCCTCACCTATCTCGGCTGGGGCAAGACGACGCAACTCGGCTACGGCCTTGGCCTTGCCATGGGCGCCAAGCTCGCAAAGCCCGACAAGCTCTGCATCAATGTCTGGGGCGATGCGGCGATCGGCTTCACCGGCATGGATTTCGAGACCGCAGTGCGCGAGCGCATCCCGATCATGTCGATCCTGCTCAATAATTTCTCGATGGCGATCGAGCTGAAGGTGATGCCGGTCTCGACCGAAAAATATCGCTCGACCGACATCTCCGGCGACTATGCCGCGATGGCGCGGGCCTTCGGGGGCTATGGCGAGCGGGTGACGAGGCCAGAGGACATCATCCCCGCGATCAAACGCGGCATCCAGAAGACGAAGGAAGGCATTCCGGTGCTGCTGGAGTTCATCACCAGCAAGGAGACGGAGGTGTCGCGGCCGGGGACGTGAGATGGGCCTCCGCCGCAACCGCTGGCTCAGGGCGCGGAAGATGTGATAATCCGGGCAGGTGCCGCGCATGTCGCGGCATCGAGCCGGATCAGGAATGACGTCCCCTTCCAACGAAATCGAACAACTCGAGCGCCGATTGCTGTCGGCCGCAGCCGAAACCGCGCAGCTGCGCAGTGAGCTCGCGACTGCGCGGGATCGCCAAAGCGCCAGCGCCGAGATCCTGCGCACCATCGCGGCCTCGCCCTCCGATGCCCGGCCGGTGTTCGAGGCGATCGCGTCGAGTTCCAAGCGCTTGCTCGACGGCTTCTCCGCCACCGTGCTTCAATTCATCGGCGACGAGCTGCATCTCGTGGCGTTCACGCCGACCAGTCCGGAAGCGGACGAAGGGCTCAAGGCGTCGTTCCCGCGCAAGATCGCGGAGTTTCCGACCTTTGCGCTGGTGCGTGGCGGCGAGACGATCCAGTTTCCCGACAGCGAAGCCGCCGACGTGCCGCAGCTGAACCGCGATCTGGCACGGCTGCGCGGCTTCCGCAGCGTGCTGTTCATGCCGCTGATGAACCGGGGTACGCCGGTCGGCATGATCAGCGTCACCCGCGCCGAGCCGGGCGCGTTCACGCCCGACCTCGTGCAGCTGCTCCAGACCCTTGCCGACCAGGCCGTGATCGCGATCGAGAATGCACGGCTGTTCAACACGACGCGCGAGGCACTGGAGCGCCAGACCGCCACGGCGGACATTTTGAAGGTGATGGCGGCCTCGCCCTCGGACGTGCAGCCGGTGTTCGAGGCCATTGCGGCCAACGCCAACCGGCTGATCGGTGGCTTCTCCACGGCCGTGCTGCGCTATGTCGACGGTGCTGCGCACCTTGCCGCCTTCACGCCGACAGATCCGGCCGGCGATCGTGTGCTGCAGGCCTCGTTCCCGGTGCCGTTCGCGCAGTTCCCGCCCTACCAGCTCGTGGCCAAGGGTGCGGCGGCGCAACTGCCCGACACCGAGCTCGAGCCGGCCGCCCGCGACATCGCCCGCGCCCGCGGCTATCGCAGCATGCTGTTCGCGCCGCTGATGAGCGAGGGCGAAGCGATCGGCATCATCATCACAACGCGCCGTGCGACCGGCGCCTTCACTGAGCATCATGTGCGGCTGCTGCAGACCTTCGCCGATCAGGCGGTGATCGCGATCAAGAATGTCAGCCTGTTCAATGCGACGCGGGAGGCGTTGGAGCGTCAGACCGCGACCGCCGACATCCTCAAGGTGATCGCGGCTTCGCCTGCCGACGTCACGCCGGTGTTCCAGGCCATCTCCGACAGCGCCAAGGCGCTGATCGGCGGACATTCCTCCGCCGTCACCCGCGTCATCGACGGCCTGCTGCACCTGGCGGCCTTCACCACCGACAACGAGGCCGGCAACGCGGATCTGCTCAGCTCATTCCCGGCGCCGCTGGCGGCATCCGGCATTCACAGCCGGGTGGCGACGAGCGGAAAGTTCGCATTCCGCAGCGACATGCAGAACGAAGGCGACCTCACGGACGCCATGAAGGAGCTCGCGCGCACCAGAGGCTATCGCAGCATCCTCGTGATCCCGATGCTGCGCGACGGCGTTGCGATCGGCACCATTGGCGTGACGCGGCCCGAGGCCGGTCCTTTCCCGGACAAGGCGATCGCCCTGCTCCAGACCTTTGCCGACCAGGCGGTGATCGCCATCGAGAACACGCGCCTGTTCAACGAGGTGCAGGCGCGGACGCACGAACTTGCAGAGTCACTGGAGCAGCAGACCGCGACATCGGAGGTGCTCAGCGTCATCAGCCGATCGGCCGGGGATCTCGCGCCGGTATTCGAGGCGATGCTCAGCAAGGCAATGCAGCTCTGCGGCGCCAGTTTCGGCGTGCTCAACACCTACGACGGCATGCAGTTCCGCACGGCCGCCACTTACGGCCTGCCGCCTGCCTACGATGAATTCCGGCGCAAGGCGCCCCTCAACTATGGTCCGGCCACTGCGCCGGCGCGTCTTTTGAAGGGCGAACCGTTCGTCGAAATCGTCGACCTGCTGGAGTCGGACGTCTATCGCAGCGGTGAGCCGAATCGTCGGGCGCTGGTCGATCTCGGCGGCGCCCGCTGCCTGCTCGCGGTGCCGTTGCTCCAGGACGAACGCGTGGTCGGCAACGTCATGATCTTCAGGCAGGAGAACCGACCCTTCTCGGAGAAGCAGATCACCTTGCTGAAGCAGTTCGCGGCGCAAGCCGTGATCGCCATCGAGAACGCGCGGCTGCTCGGTGAATTGCGTCAGCGCACCGAGAATTTGACCGAGTCGCTGCAACAACAGACGGCGACTGCCGACGTGCTCAAGGTTATCAGCCGCTCGGCGTTCGACTTGCAGGCCGTGCTCGATACGCTGGTCGAATCGGCCGCGCGACTATGCGAGGCCGATATGGCGGCGATTACCCGCAAATCCGGCAGCACCTATTTCCGGGCGGGCTCCTACGGCTTTCCAGCCAAATTCGTCGAATATGTAAGAGATCTTCCGGTCCGGCCGGATAGGCGTACCATCACGGGCAGGACTCTGCTCGGCGACAAGGTTGTTCATGTCACCGATGTGCTCGAGGACCCCGATTACTCCTTTGAAGGCCAGGAATTGAGCGGAAATCCGCGTAGCTTCCTGGGTGTACCCCTGCTGCGCGAAGGCAGCACTGTTGGCGCTATTGTTCTCGCACGTCGCGCGATCCGGCCGTTCAGCGAAAAGCAAATCGAACTCGTTACCAGTTTCGCCGACCAGGCCGTCATCGCGATCGAGAATGTGCGCCTCTTCGACGAAGTGCAGGACCGCACGCGGGAGCTTGCGAAGTCGCTCGACGATTTGCGCGCGGCGCAGGATCGGCTGGTCCAGACCGAGAAGCTCGCCTCCCTCGGCCAGCTCACCGCCGGCATCGCGCATGAGATCAAGAACCCGCTCAACTTCGTCAACAATTTTGCCTCGCTGTCCGCCGAGCTGACCGACGAACTGAACGAGGTGCTCGCGCCCGTGACGCTCGCCGGTGATGTCCGCAGCGAAGTCGACGAGCTCACAGGGCTTCTCAAGGACAATCTCGGGAAAATCGTCCAGCATGGACGGCGCGCCGATTCCATCGTCAAGAACATGCTGCTGCATTCGCGCGAGGGCGGCGGCGAGCATCGGTTGAGCGACGTCAACGCCGTGGTCGAGGAGAGCCTCAACCTCGCCTATCACGGCGCACGGGCCGAGAAGCCGCAGTTCGACGTGACGCTGAAGCGCGAGCTCGATCCGGCGGCAGGCTCGGCCGATGTGTTCCCGCAGGAGATCACCCGGGTGCTGCTGAACCTGATCGGAAACGGATTCCATGCGGTCGCCAGGCGCAAGGCGGAGACCGCGGCGACGGGTTACGAGCCGGTCGTGACCGCCGCGACCCGCGACCGCGGCGATCACGTCGAGATCCGCATCCGAGACAACGGCACGGGCATCCCGGACGAGGTGAAGGAGAAGATGTTCAATCCATTCTTCACCACCAAGCCGGCCGGTGAAGGCACCGGCCTCGGGCTGTCGATGAGCCACGACATCGTGGTGAAGCAGCATGGCGGCACGATCGACGTCGCGACCACGCCCGGCGAGTTCACCGAATTCACGATTGTGCTGCCGCGCAAGAGCAGCGTTTCAGACAAGCCCTGAGGACAACTTCGCCCGGGAGGCGTTTTGATGAATCTGGCGCGGTTCATTCGGCGACAACTCCTCTCGCTATCCGGCGTCGGCCTCATGCTCGGTGCGCTGTTCTTCGCGGCTGCACTGACGCCGACGCTGATCCCCAGGAGCTATCTCACGCAAGGTGTCCTCGCCGGCGGCTGCTTTGCGATCGGCTATTTCGCCGGCGTGCTGTGGCGGCGGCTGTGGCACTATCTCGAGCTGCCCGAGCCTTCGGCGCGCGCCAGATCGATTGCGAATGCGCTGGCGGCAGCCGCCTGCCTGCTCGTCGTCATCGTCTTCCTGTGGCGCGCAGCCGAATGGCAGAACTCGATCCGCGCCGTGATGAAGATGGCGCCGGTCGAGACCGCGCATCCGCTCAAGGTCTGCGTCATCGCCCTGGTCAGTTTCGTCGTGCTGCTGGTGCTGGGACGGCTGTTCGCACTCCTCGCCCGCTTCCTCGCCACGCATATGAGGCGCGTCATTCCGCGGAAACTCGCCAACGTCATCGGCGTACTCGCCGCAGGCCTGCTGCTCTGGTCGATCGCCAGCAAGGTCCTGATCAACACGGCGTTTCGCGCACTCGATTCGTCCTTCCGCGAGCTCGACGCCTTGCACGAGCCCGAGCGGCCGCAACCGACCGCCGCCGATCGGACGGGAAGCCCGGCGTCGCTGGTGAAGTGGAACGAACTCGGACGCACAGGACGCCGGTTCATTGCCTCGGGTCCGAACGCAACCGAGATCAGCGCCGTCAGCGGAAGGCCGGCGCAGGACCCGGTCCGGGTCTATGTCGGCCTCGCCGGCGGCGCCACCGCGCAGGCGCGCGCCAGGCTTGCGCTCGAGGAGCTCAAGCGCCAGCGCGGTTTTGATCGCAAGATCCTGATCGTCGTCACGCCGACCGGCACCGGCTGGATCGACCCTGCTGCGATGGACACGGTCGAATATCTCCACCATGGCGACGTCGCCAGCGTTGCGATGCAGTACTCCTATCTCAACAGCCCGATGTCGCTGTTGTTTCAGCCCGAATACGGCGCGGAGGCGGCGCGCGCGCTGTTCGCGGAGATCTACGGCTATTGGACGACGCTGCCGAGGGACAAGCGGCCGAAGCTGTATCTGCACGGGCTCAGCCTCGGCGCCATGAATTCGGAGAAATCCGCGGAACTGTTCGAGATGATCGGCGATCCCATCGCCGGCGCGCTATGGAGCGGGGCGCCGTTCGAGAGCCGCCTGTGGCGCTCGATCACGGCGAACCGCAATCCGGGATCGCCGGCGTGGCTGCCGCAATTCCGCGACAACCGCTTCGTGCGCTTCATGAACCAGAACGGACCGACGGTTCCGGCAGACGCGCCGTGGGGTCCGATGCGCGTCGTCTACCTGCAATATGCCAGCGACGCGATCACCTTCTTCGCCTATCGCGATGCCTACCAGGCCCCGGCCTGGATGAGCGCGCCGCGCGGGCCGGACGTGTCACCGGAGCTGCGATGGTATCCGATCGTGACGATGCTCCAGCTCGCCCTCGACATGGCGGTTGCGACCAACACGCCGATGGGCTTTGGCCATGTCTATGCGCCCGAGCATTATGTCGATGCCTGGATCGCGGTGACCGATGTCCATGACTGGTCCGCCGAGGCGCTGGCACAGCTCAAAGCGCAGCTTGCGGCGAAAGCCCGGACGACGGGCGCAGGCAATGCCGACGACGATTCCGACCGCGGCGGCTAGGCGCCTACTCCGCCATCTCCACCGGCTGCGCCGTGGCGGGACCGGCCAGCGGCCGCTCCTCCATCGCGATCAGGCACAGCGCGGCAATGGTCATCAGCGCGGTGGCGGCGCCGAACACGTAGCGGAACGCGTGGCGCATGTCCTCAGCGGGAATGGCGACGGCGCCCGCGGCGTGGTGCTCGCCGGCGAGCGGAACGTCGATGCCGAGCGCGATCAGCAGGATCGCGGCGAACGCGGCGACCGTGAACGATGACATCAGCGAGCGGAAGAAGTTCATCGCGCCGGTGATGGTGCCGACCTGCGGGCGCGCGACCGAGTTCTGCAGCGAGACCACGCACACCGGGAAGGTGGTGCCGAGCCCGAGCGCGAACGCCGCCATCAGCGTGAGCAAGCCCCACAGCGGCAGAGTGGTGAGCGTGAGGCCGAGGCCGCACAGCGCGGCCCAGGACGTGCCGATGATCGCGACGCGCTTGTAGTGTTTTGCGCGCGCCATGGTGCGGCCGGCGACGGCCGCACCGACGGTCGAGACCGCCGCGAGCGGGATCAGCGCAAGGCCGGCCTCGCTTGCGCTCAAATGGTAGACCGACTCGTAATACAGCGGCAGCTGCACGGTGAGGCCGGTGATCGCCCCGAGCCCGCAGCCGCCGGCAGTCAGCGCGAACGGCGCGACCGATCCGGTCAGCAGCTTCAACGGCAGGAACGGCTCGTCGGCCCGCCGGGCGTGCCACACGAAGCTGACGGCGAGCGCGACGGCACCGCCCACCATCGCCAGCACGGTCGGCGACAGCCAGGGATAGCGCGTACCGCCCCAGGTCAGCACCAGCATGAAGACGACGGCGGACGCCATCAGCAAAACGCCGCCGAGCCAATCGACCTTGCGCTTGCGGTGGAACACCGGGATCTTCTTCATCTTCGGCAGCAGCATCACGATGGCCGCGGCCGCGAGCGGCAGGTTGATCCAGAAGATCATCGACCAGTGCAGATGCTCGGCGAACACACCGCCGATGACCGGGCCCAAAATCCCGCCGACCATCCAGACGCTGGAGAAATAGGCCTGGTACTGGCCGCGCTCGCGCGGGGAGACGACGTCCGAGATCACGGTCTGCACGACAGGCATGATGCCGCCGCCGCCGAGCCCCTGAAGGCCGCGCGCCAGGATCAGCATCGGCATGTTCGGCGCGACTGCGCACAGCACCGAGCCCGCCACGAACAGGCTGAGCGAGATGATGATCATGACGCGGCGGCCGTAGATATCGCTGAGCGTGCCGAACACCGGCGCGACCGCGGTCGAGGCGAGCAGATAGGCGGTGATGACCCAGGAGAGATTGGAGACGTCCTGGAACTGGCGGCCGATGGTCGGCAACGCGGTCGCCACGATGGTCTGGTCGAGGGCGGCCAGGAACATCGTCAGCATCAGGCTGATGACGATGGTGCGGACCTCGTCCTGCGACAGCGGCACCGGCGGCGCGATGGAGGGCGCATCATCGACGCTGATGACTTCGCTGGGAAGCCGGGACAGCTCCTCGGCGATATCGTCAGGCAAAGTCTGGATGTCGGCAGAACTGCTCTGCCGGTCGAACTTGTTCATCTCGCTCGGACGTCGTGGGGCGGCGCAACACCGCGAAGGATTCGTTCTATGCAGCCCAATGTAGACAGCAAAGTTCTTCCCAGGCAGACGCCGCGGCGCATGGGTGCATCCCGCCCCCGGGCCATCCCGAAGACGTGATCTCCGCGCAAGACCTGACGGCGGTTCAGTCCTTCGGACGTCGCTTCAGGCGGGCTCGTTTCGGCAGCAGCGCCGGCCATTGCACGATGTGGTCCTCGAGCTCCTCGTCCGGGATCTCGTCCTCGCTGCCTTCCACCCGTCCGCGCACGGAGACGCCGGCGTCATGCACGGTGTTGGGATCACCGGAGACCAGCGGATGCCACCAATAGAGATCGCGCCCTTCGGCGACCAGCTTGTAGCCGCAGCTCGGCGGCAGCCAGTTCAGGGTGCGGACATTGGCTGGCGTCAGGCGGACGCAGTCCGGAACCTTGTCGGAGCGATTCGGATAGTCCTTGCAGGCGCAGCTCATCCCATCGAGCAGCTTGCAGCCGATATGGGTGAAATAGATCTGCCCGGTGTCCTCGTCCTCGAGCTTGTTCAGGCAGCAGCGCCCGCAGCCGTCGCACAGGCTTTCCCATTCGCCCGCCGACATCTCTTCCAACGTCTTGGTTTTCCAGAAGAATCCTTCCTGGCCTGAAGGTCGTTTGGGAACTGCGGTCATGCGCCTCAACAAAAGTTCAAAAGAGCTACGGCTCGAGCCATCTAGGGCGTGCGGCCGGGGTGGTGCAAGCAACCCACCTTTGAGGCCCGTAATGATCCGGGGTCAATTAGGCCTGTTGTTCAAAATCGCGAGCGTGACCATTGGTTTATGGGCCCCGCTCGGCTAGAAGGAACAGCAAGCCCCTCGGATGCTGGCCGGGCGCCTTGGGTTTGCCGCAACATTCCCTCAAGACGTCTCGATGCCGCCCCCGGCCGGGTGCTTGAACGCTTTCGAACCAAGCCTCAAGGGTTCTAGGTGCGCCAGATCATACCACCGCATTGGAAGCAGAAGGTCCGGAATTTCTTCCTGGACCTCGATGCGCGCATCGACTCCTCGCTGTTCTCCTCGGCCAAGGGCATCCGCGAGCTCTACGAGCGCTACTCGACCTTCATGGACCGCTTCTATGTCGGACGCTGGAAGCGCTGGGTGTTCATCGAGCCGCTGTCGGAGGCCGCCACCCTCGGCCTCGGCGGCCTGGTCGTGATGCTCACCCTCGCCATCCCCGCCTTCCGCGAGACCGCGGACGAGGACTGGCTGAAGAAGTCCGATCTCGCCGTGAGCTTCCTCGACCGCTACGGCAACCCGATCGGCAGCCGCGGCATCAAGCACAACGACTCGATCCCGCTGGAAGATTTCCCGGACGTGCTGATCAAGGCGACGCTGGCGACCGAGGACCGTCGCTTCTATGAGCATTTCGGCATCGACATCGCCGGCACCGCGCGCGCGCTCGTGACCAACGCGCAGGCCGGCGGCGTCCGCCAGGGCGGCTCCTCGATCACCCAGCAGCTCGCCAAGAACCTGTTCCTCAGCAACGAGCGCACCATCGAGCGCAAGGTCAACGAGGCCTTCCTCGCGGTCTGGCTGGAATGGCGCCTGACCAAGAACGAGATCCTCAAGCTCTATCTGGACCGCGCCTATATGGGCGGTGGCACCTTCGGCGTCGACGGCGCGGCACATTTCTACTTCAACAAGTCCGCGCGCGACGTGACGCTGGCGGAAGCTGCGATGCTCGCCGGCCTGTTCAAGGCCCCGACCAAATACGCCCCGCACATCAACCTGCCCGCCGCCCGCGCCCGCGCCAACGTCGTGCTCGACAACCTCGTCGATGCCGGCTTCATGACCGAGGGCCAGGTGTTCGGCGCCCGTCGCAATCCGGCCTTCGCGGTCGATCGCCGCGACGAGGCTTCGCCGAACTACTATCTCGACTACGCCTTCGACGAGATGCGCAAGCTGGTCGACACTTTCCCGAAGTCCTACACCGAGCGCGTCTTCGTGGTGCGCCTCGCCATCGACACCAACGTGCAGAAGGCCGCCGAAGACGCGGTCGAGAACCAGCTGCGCCAGTTCGGCCGCGATTATCACGCAACGCAAGCGGCGACCGTGGTGTCCGATCTCGACGGCGGCATCCGCGCCATGGTCGGCGGCCGCGACTATGGCGCCAGCCAGTTCAACCGCGCCACCGACGCCTACCGCCAGCCGGGCTCCTCGTTCAAGCCCTACGTCTACACCACCGCGCTGCTGAACGGTTTTACGCCGAACTCGATTGTGGTCGACGGCCCGGTCTGCATCGGCAATTGGTGCCCGCAGAACTATGGCCATTCCTATTCCGGCTCGGTGACGCTGACGCAGGCGATCACGCGCTCTATCAACGTCGTGCCGGTGAAGCTGTCGATCGCGATCGGCCAGAAGGAGCAGCCGAAGGCGCCGAACCCGGCCAAGATCGGCCGCGCCAAGATCGTCGAGGTCGCGCGCCGCTTCGGCCTCAAGGCGCCGCTGCCCGACACGCCGTCGCTGCCGATCGGCTCGGACGAAGTCACCGTGCTCGAGCACGCGGTCGCCTACGCGACCTTCCCCAACCGCGGCAAGGCGGTGACGCCGCATTCGGTGCTCGAAGTGCGCACCGGCGCCGGCGACCTCGTCTGGCGCTGGGACCGCGACGGGCCGAAGCCGCGGCAGGCGATCCCCGCCTCCGTGGCCGCCGACATGGCGGGCATGATGAGCCACGTCGTCAGCGAAGGCACCGCGCGCCGTGCCGCGCTCGACGGCATTCCGACCGCGGGCAAGACCGGCACGACCAACGCGTATCGCGACGCCTGGTTCGTCGGCTACACCGGCAATTTCACCTGCGCGGTCTGGTACGGCAACGACGACTACTCGCCGACCAACCGCATGACCGGCGGCTCGCTGCCGGCGCAGACCTGGCACGACATCATGCTCGCGGCGCATCAGGGCGTCGAGGTCCGGGAGATCCCCGGCATCGGCATGGGCCAGAAGCTGCCGCCGCAGCATGTGAGCAACGCGCAGGCCAACGCGGCGCCGAAGGTGCTGGAGACCAAGCCGGGTCCGCCGCCGGTGCTGACCAAGCGCGGCGCCGACATCCTGGTGCGCGTCGAGAAGCTGCTGGATGACGCCGCCAAGACGGCGAAGAAATCGGCGGATGCCGACGCCAAGGCGGCGAGGCCGCCCTCGGCGACGAGCGCGCTCGCCTTCCCGCAGAACTATGCGGAAGAGAATGCCAACGCCTCCGCCCCGCGCAAGAACTGATCGAAACAAGTGCGGCTGATCCTGATCACATTGACGGCCCTTCTGCTCGCGACGGTGGTCGGCTTGGGCGCGACCTGGATGACGACGACGCGCGGCACCGAGATCGGCGCGCTGACCATCGGCGCCTGGACCGCGCGGCCGCGCACCGGCACCGCCGACGTCGATCCCTATTCGCGCGCCACCATCGTGCGCAACGGCGAGTTGCCGATCGGCACCGGCGACGGCGTCGCCTTCACCGCCACCACCGACGACAAGAAGAAGGCGCTCGACGGCCGCTGCGACGTGATCGTCTCCGGCGTGACGCCGCCGGCGCGGTTCTGGACGCTGACGCTGTACGACCGCAAGGGCCATCTCGTCGCCAATTCGCTGCAGCGCTACGGCTTCACCAGCCAGGAGATCGTGCGGCAGTCGGACGGTTCGTTCGAGATCCGCATCGCCTCGCGCTCGCGCGCCGGCAACTGGCTGCCGACCGGCGGCATCGAGCGCTACGCCTTGATGCTGCGGCTCTACGACACCCCGGTCGGCGTTGCCACGCGCACCCAGCGCGATGCGCCGATGCCCACCATCACGACGGCGGGCTGCTCATGATCCGCCTCTTGTTCACCGTCGTTGCCGGCGTGGTGCTGGGCCTCGTGGTCCACCTCGTCAGCGTGCTGGCGCTGCCGCGGATCGCGACGCAGGATGCCTATTCGCGACTGACGCCGATGACGAAGCTCAATGGCGTCAGCCAGCTTCCCCTCGCCGATCCGCAGACGTCACCGATGCCGTTCATGGACCCGGCCTTTGCGCTGGCGATCTGCCGGTATGACCTCACAAGCGGGCCGATCAAGCTGACGGTGCCGGTGAGCCAGGCCTACACCTCGGTGTCGTTCTACACCCGCAACGAGATCGCCTATTACGCCATCAACGACCGCTCGGCGGGCCGCAAGGTGATCGAGCTCGACCTGATGACGGAAGCGCAGCACAACGAGCTGCCCGAGGACGAAGAGGTCACCGCCGCCGACCGCCTGATCATCGATTCCCCCAGCACCACCGGCCTGATCGTGATGAAGGCGCTCGCCCCCGAGCCCGGCCTGATGCCGCAGGCGCAGGCGACGCTTGCGGCCGCGAGCTGCGGCCCGCAGACCGAGCCGCCGGCCAAGGCCGAGGCCCCGCGCGGCCGGCGCTGAGCGGGGCTGTTCAGGCGTTCGCAAAACAAAAGCGCGAATGCACAGTAGCGGATGCATCTCCTCAGATGCCGGAACTCGCCGTTTCGGCTTTCATCGCGGCCTGATGCATATCGATGACCGCCACCGCGATGAACGTAATCGCGACGCAGAAGGCGATGACGGCGAAGAACATGGTCGCACCGTAGTTGAGTGCGAATGTGCCGACATACGCGCTGACAATGGCCCCGGCCCGACCGAAGCCGGCTGCCGCACCGACACCGGTCGAGCGGACGTTCGTCGGATAGATGTGGGCCGCCAGCGCATAGAGAGAGCCCTGCGCGCCGAGCAGACAAAAGCCTTCGATGCACAAGAGAGCCATGAGCAGCGGCTGGGTTTCGGTCGATAGCGGTATCGATGCCAGGATCACTGCGCCGATGGTTGCTGCGCCGGCAACAGTCAGGATCGCAACGCGCGTTCCATACCTGCCGATCGCCCAACCGGTGACGATGCAGCCACCGACGCCCCCGAAGTTGAACAGTGCCAGACCGAAGCTCGCCGTCTGCACGTCAAAACCCTTGCCGGTCAAAAGAGTGGGAGCCCACGCGTAGAGGACGTAGACCGGCAACAAACAGAAGAAGAACGCGATCCAGAGCGCCGTCGTCGTACGACGAAATCCGGCAGCGAACAATGCGGTGAGCGAAGCACGTTCGACACCGACGTCGCGCCGGTCGATGAAGGCTTTGGAAGTGGCAGCGGCCTGGTCCAGGATCCGAACGGATTTCGCCACCTTTTCCATGTCAGCGCCACGCGCCAATAGATATTGCGGCGATTCCGGCAGTGCGAACATCAGGACCGCTGCGACAATCACCGGCAACACGCCGCTGACCACGAAGAGCATGCGCCAACCATATTCGGGCTGCAACTGAGCGGCGATCAGGCCACCAATCATGCCTCCGATGGGGATGCAGACAATGCCCAGCATCACGGAAAGACTGCGATTTCGCCTAGGCGTGAATTCTGCGATCAACGCGGTCGCCGCCGGAAGGGCACCGCCAAGTCCAAGGCCCGCCAGGAAACGATACAAGCCGACCTCGCCGACACCATGAGCGACCGCAATCGCAAAGGTCGCCGCACCAAACAGGAAGACGGATGCGATGAGGGCAACCTTGCGTCCGAGCCAGTCGCCGACGACGCCCCCGATCGGCGTGCCGATCGTCATGCCCACGAAGCCCAACGCGAGGGCCGGAGCGAAATCGCTGCGCGTGACGCTCCACTCCTTGATCATCGATGGTATGGCGAAGCCGAGAATTTGATTGTCCAGACCGTCGAGGACGATGGCGAGAGCGCAGAGCAGGAGCACCTGCTTTCGCGAGGCGTTCCACGTCCCCTCCTCTGCGAGCGAACCGATGTCGATAACCCGCTGCTGCGGTGCGTCCAGGACCTGTGTCGTCACGTTCGTTCTCCCCCTTTTGTAAACGCTTTCGAATATCTCTGCTTGGGCGACCGCAACTCGGCCGCCCAATTCTCGCCAGGCACGTTGGTCCGGGGCTCCAGTCAGGCAGCCGACGTCACGTCCGCCTGTTTCGCCTTCGACCGGGCGGCTTCCATTCGGGCCGCGCCCAACGTGTTGGCGAGCAGACACGCGATGGTCATCGGCCCGACGCCGCCCGGGACAGGCGTGATCGCGCCGGCGACCTCAATCGCCTCGTCGAAAGCGACATCGCCGACAAGCCTCTGGGCTCCTGAACCGGACTTGATACGAGTGATGCCGACGTCGATGACCGTTGCGCCCGGCTTGATGAAATGACCGCGGATCAGGCCTGGAACGCCGGTTGCGACAACGAGGATGTCGGCTTCCCTGCAGCGCCGTTCCAGATCGGTGGTCCGAACATGCGCGATGGAGACCGTGCACATCTCTTGCAACAGCAGCCGCGCCATCGGCCGGCCCACGACGTTCGATGCTCCCACGACCAGTGCTCCGAGGCCGGCGATGTTGTCGTGCACCGATTTGATCAAACGCAGGATGCCTAGAGGCGTGCACGGAACCAAGGCGCCTTCCATTCCGGCGGCCGTCCGCCCCACGTTCAACGGATTGAATCCATCGACATCCTTGTCGGGCCGGATAGCCGTCACGACGCGCGCGGCATCGATCTGAGGGGGCAACGGAAACTGAACCAATATCCCGCTCACCGCGGGATCGCGGTTCAACTGCTCGATCAAGTCGAGCAACAACCGCTCCGGCGTGTCCGCAGCGAGCACGAACCGGCGTGATCGCATGCCAACAGCTTCGGTCTGCCGCACCTTGTTCGAGACATAGACGTGGCTGGCGGGGTCGTCGCCGATCAGCACGACGGCCAACTCCGGGACCGCCGCGCCGCCGGCAACCAGGGCGGCGACGCCTTTGGCCACTTCATTCCGAACCTCGGCAGCGAGCGCCCTTCCATCGATGATGCGCGCGGACATGGGCAAGTCAGACCTTGGAGAGATCAGCGCGACGGTTGTCCTTCTTGTAGGGCGCCGGCGCCACCTTCGCGCGGATCTGCTTTTGCCGACGTCCGGGCTCGCCCCAGACCACGACGACCTCATTGCCAATCTCGGAATGATCGACGTCGATGGTGCAGAGCGACAACATTTCGCGGAAGAAGTAGCTATATCCCCGCGACGTCGTCACGCCGACGTCCTTTCCGCCACTCAGCACGCGGTCGGCGTACATGAAGCCGCGCTGGTCGCGAGGCATCTCCATGTACTGGTACGGGTCATGCTCCTTCTGAAAGAGGGAGGCGTGAACGTCGGCCACGTCGTCTCCGTTCCAGACGAGCGTGCGGATCACGCGCTTTGGATGGGCAACTTCGTCCTCGAGCGCCGCGCGTCCGATGAACTCATGATCGAACTTGATGTTCTTGGCCCAGCCCAGCTCGACCGGGCTCCGGTACCAGTCACGGACGTCGTCCGACTGGAAGCTGCCTGCGATGTTGAAGGTCGACGCGAACCCCGGCATCGCTGCGCGGAACTCATCCTCATACTCCTTCATGTCCTCGTCGAAGATCGCGGGCATGTAGTCGGTGACGATCGTCGGGAAGCAGGCCTCGAGATGGTTGATGAAGATCGCGCGGCCGCCTATCCGGCGCAGGCCGAACTCCTGGCCGGCGGCGACGATGGCGTCGTAGACGGCCGCCGCCTGCCCCATAGGCCCCTGAAGCTCGAAGCCGATCTCGCCAGACATGCCCTGTCGCAGCGCGAGCATCTTGCAACCGGCAATCTCGATCTCGCCCGAATGCATGAACTTGACGTCTCGCAGCGACTGCTTCGCGACTTTTTCAAGAAGCGCGAGCGACGTCGGCCCCTGGACCTGAAAATTGAACCAGTCATCGGCTGCGGACGTCACCCTGTAGTCGCCGTGCCGGCGGATGTAGTCGACCCAGAATGTGCCGCGCCCGAACAACATGAACTCGTCTTCGGACAACCGCGTCAGGATGCCCTCGGCGATGACTTTTCCCTGCTTTGTCGTATGGACGACGTGCTTGGACTGACGGATGTCGAACTTCTGGAAGCTGTTGACGGAAGTATCCGAGAAAAGCTTCAGGGCATCGGGTCCCTTGAAGCGCCGCTCCCAGAGGAACGACCAGTCGCCGATCGCGCAGGTCTCCTTCCACGACATGCTCTCGTCGATCCAGTCCGTGTATTCGGGAAGGCCCCAACGCGAGGTGAAATAGCCTTCGGGTGTCTTGCGCATGCCCTTGGGGGTCGACATCGTCGTGCTCCGTTTCTCAATTAGAGAAGACGATCGTTCGATCGCCGTTGATGATGACGCGGTCCTCGAGGAAGAGATGGACCGCGCGCGAAAGGACACGCCGTTCGATGTCGCGCCCCTTCCGGACCAGATCGTCCGGCGTATCGCGGTGGCTGACCCGTTCGACGTCCTGTTCGATGATCGGCCCCTCGTCCAGATCGCTCGTCGCGAAATGCGCGGTCGCTCCGATCAGCTTCACGCCGCGCGCGTGCGCCTGGTGATAGGGTTTTGCGCCCTTGAACCCCGGCAGGAAGCTATGGTGGATGTTGATGCAACGGCCATGGAGATGGCGCGAGAGATCATCCGAGAGGATCTGCATGTAACGCGCGAGAACGACGAGATCGGCATTCGTCATCGCGACAAGCGCCTTGATCTGCGCTTCCTGCTTCATCTTGGTTTCCTTCGTAACCGGAAGGTGATGGAAAGGGATGTCGCCGACGAGACTGACGGCAAGGGCCGAACGCGGATGGTTGGAAACGATTCCGACGACATCCATCTGAAGTTCGCCGAGCCTGTGGCGATAGAGGAGATCGCCCAGGCAGTGATCGAATTTGGAGACGAACAGGAGCACGCGCTTGCGTTCGGCCTGGGATCGGAGCTTCCACTCCATGCCGAACCTCCGGGCAATGACCTCAAGGCCTGCTCGCGCCTTCTGCGCGCCCCCTTCCGACAGTGTGACACCGACCCTCATGAAGAAGCGTTCGCTCATGATCTCGTCGACCTGCGCCGCCTCGATGATGTTGCCGCCGTTCTCGAACAGACAGCGCGAAACGTCGGCGACAATCCCAGGCACATCGCGGCATGACAGGGTCAGGATGTATTGAGAGCTTCCAGCAAGTTCAGGCTGCATCTACGGACGATTCCTCGCGCCACGCGCGGTCGTGGTCCGACGCACCGACGCGGTGAGCGGATGTGGGAAAGGTGAGAGTCTGACTGAGGAAGGGGACCGGACCAGCCTGTACGGCCGGCGACCTACGGCTTTGATTTCACTCCCAAAGTCGCCCCTGCGGGGGCGTTGCGGAGACCATCGCGCATAAAGCCGTCATTGAAAATCCGGTATTATTCAATACAAGCTATCAATGTGATGGATATCAGACGGCTCGACCTGAACCTTCTTCTGCTGCTCGACGGGCTCTTCCGCACCCAGAACCTGTCGGCGCTCTCCCGTGAGCTCGGAATGAGCCAGCCGATGGCCAGCACCGGTCTGCGCAAGCTGCGGGATTTCTTTGGCGATCCCCTGTTTCTCTCGACCGGGCGCGGCATGCGGCCAACGCCCTTCGCGGAATCAATCGCGGAGGCCGTGCGGACAGTGCTGTCCACCGTCGATCAGCAGATACTCCGCAAGCCGCGTTTCGTGCCGGAAGAGAGCGACCGCGTATTCACGGTCACAACCTCGGATATTGGCGTCCTGATTTTCATCCCGCCGATCCTCCAACGCATTCGCAGCATGGCTCCCGCAGCGAGCTTGCGGTGCCTGCCGACGTCGCACGAGGATCTGGAAGACGCGCTCGAAAGCGGCGAGATCGATCTGGCGATAGGCTATTTTCCGGACCTCGTCGGTCCGAACATCGTGACAGAGGATTTGTTCGATCATCCCTTCACCAGCATCGTCCGAAAGGATCATCCAACGATCGGCGACACCCTCTCGCTCGAACAGTTTCTCGCCGCGGACCATATCGTCGTAAACCAGCAGGGGCGCAGTCAGGAGATCTTCGAAAGGCGCGTTCGCGAGCTCAAGCTGCAACGCCGCGTCGTGCTGCACCTGCCGCATTTCATGAGCGTGCCGCAATTGATTGCGACGAGCGACATGATCTCCACCGTGCCGTTCTCGCTCGGGGCCTGGTACGCGAACGCCGGGCTGAAGCTGCTGCCCCCGCCGGTCTCGATACCTCTCATCGAGTTGAAGCAGCACTGGCACCGGCGGATGGACAACGAACCCGCCGTGCGATGGCTTCAAACAATCGTGGCCGAGGAGCTCCGGGACCGCGACCCCGCGCTGGCGATGTCGGCCGATTATGCCAAGTCGCGCGCCAAAGCCGCGGCACCCGTCGCCGGGCGGTCTGCGACAACGATCGCCTCACGGCGGCGGTAACACCCCGCTGCCGAGCTGGACGATCTTCAACCCTCGCACGGTGGGACAGTGATCTCGTACATCAGCGGGGAAAATGCAGTGAACGCGGTCTTGGCATTTAACGCTGCTGGAAAGATCAAGACCCTGAGCTGTGGTCCGCCAGCACCAACTCATGCGTCATGTCGTCTTTGACGCGGTGCGGCGCCGGCGACCATTTCATCCATATTCCGGTGCCAGACGCCAGTTCGCGGTGCGGGTGGCCGGTTCGTCGACCCAGGCTTCCCGCGCGAACCACGCGTGATCGGTGCGGCAGATCGGACACCGGGTGCGGGAGAAAAACACCGCGCGGCGTCCAAAGCTCTCGCGATCAGTCTTGATGCCGGTGGGAATCGCGTGTCCGGTTTGTGGACATTTGACCATGACCATTCCCATGTTGCCCTCCCTTGCGATTTGTCTTTGTTGTGGTTTGCAGAAAAGCACCGGCCGGTTGGAATGCGCCTCTCGTCGGTGCGAGGCCTGATAGGCATCGCGCACCTTGTTGGTCGAGCATGGGGCAGTGGGGCGTGCTCGCTCAGTTGGGCGTGATCCAACCAGCCGGATCTCCTCTTCAAACGAATCCGAATGTGAAATTGAACGCGCTTTTAGCCGCCTGGGTGGAGGACCTTGGTGAAGTGCTTCCTGATCGGCTCACCCGTTTCCGTCGCGAGCTTCTGGGCAAGCCCCCACAACTCCCTGTTCTGGTCAGAGGCGGTGTCGAAAGCCTTGCGCGCGTGCGCCGCCGACAATGTATAGGCATCGGTCGCGGACTTGCTGCCGAACAGATGGACGAAGAAATCGAGCGCAGAAGCGGCATTGGCGTTTGAGATTTCGAACACCTTGAGCCCGTAGTCGGTCGTGCATCTCGCATTGCTCGAATAGGTCTCACGCAGCGTCTGCGTCATCTCTTCCGATGCGGCCTTGATCTTCTCGCAGCCTTCCCGTGCGCGGGCGAGGCCCTGCTCGGCAAGCTCGCGCCCCACGCCAGGCAACATGACCTTCGAGAAATCCAACCATGGCATCGCGAAAACGTTCGTTCCGTTCGGCGGCAGTTTCGTTTGGCTTTCAGTCACGCAACATTTCCTTTCTCAAGCGAAAGCATTCCTCGCAACGCTCGCTTGCGTCACGAGAGCTCACGCTCCGTGTTCGATCAGATTTTGGATGAGCCTTGATCCAGCCCCGACCCGGCACGACTTTGTGCTGCGAGAAGCGGGAAGTCGGTTCGGTTTGTGACTCTCGCTCAAACTTTTTTTGGGATTGTCAACACAGACGAAGGTATGTCGGGGAGTGACTGTGCATAACAGGGAAATCGCAAGGGGCAGGAAGTTCCTTCCTCAGCGCAAGCCTTGCAAAGGAGCTTCGCGCTAGCTGCGTTGGGATGCGCTACGTTTGCGCAAGAACGGACATCACGCGACGTGCCGGCGACGGTAGCTTGCAAGCCTCGAGCCGCTACCCTTCTGCTTCACCCTGCCTATCGCTCACGGGCTACTTTCGGACCAAACGAAACCGGCGGAGTGTGCTGGCGGAGTTCCTGAACGGCCCCTTCAGTAGCTTGTGCTCATCATCGCGCCGATCGCGGTGAAGGGCATGGTTCGCGCAACTCTCTCACCGCAGCGTTTGCCGCGCCCCGGAAATTGGAACCCCTATGGTGTTACCCATACGCATTTTGCAATTGTGCCACACAGCGCTTGAATCTAAGTCCTGAATGATGGCGTAAGACAAAACGTCGCCTCGCGGCCGCGTGTGTTCGGAGTTTTATTTTTGAAACTGAGAGCTTACGCGGCTGGATTCGATTTCGGAGCGCGAGGCGTACGCGGTTTCAAACAAAGTTCGAGTTTGCCGTCCTGTGCCGCTCGAAATGCGGTTCGCGGTGGGCTACGGTGACGCATCCCAGCGGAATTGGTAACCGACTTCTCGCAGCCCTACCGGTGGCAGATTTCAGTCTGCTTGCATCCGAGCTGGAGATGGTCGCGCTCGATCGGGACGCGGTCATCTCGCGGGCGGGTGACCAGACCGAGCACGTCCTCTTCCCTCATAGTGGGGCCATTTCGGTGATGATCGACATGGCGAACGGGCAGACGGTCGCCAGCGTTGCGATAGGGCGCGAGGGAGCAGTAGGCACCCTTTCCGTTCTGGGGCCGTCCCCTGCGGCCGTTACCGCCGTCGTTCGTGCAGCCGGCACCGCCTCGCGGATCCCCGTATCGCGATTCCACGCGGCTTTTAGCCGTAGCCCCGCGATCCGCCACGCTGTCCAGCTTCACTTCAAGGCGATGCTGATACAGCTACAAATCGGCGGAGCCTGCAATGCGCTGCATCCGGTCCAAGCCCGCATGGCACGCTGGCTGCTCCATCTTCACGACCGCGTCGACCACGACGTCCTCCCGCTCACGCAGGAGACGCTTTCGCAAATACTGGGTGTGCGACGGACGACGGTGACGCTCCTGATGCGCAATCTGCGTGCTTCCGGAGCGATCAGATCTGAACGGCGAGGCGAAATCGAGATCGACCCATCGCGGCTCGCAGCGGCGGCGTGCGAATGCCGCGACACCATGCGTCTCGAAGTCGACGATATCTTTTCTATCGATCCAGCCTGAACTCGCGTTTGGTTCTGCCGAGGCACATTTGACCGTGACGATGACCGGTTTAGCCCGAAGTGCCGACGCCAAAGCGAGGATAGACATCCGGCGCCAGGGGGCAGAGGTCGACAAGGCGCGCGGGCTGTTGTCGTCGCAGCGTCTGACTATCTCTCCTCGGTCGGATGCACCCATTTGTACGGCGTGATGCTTCGCGTGGCCGTCAGCTTGATCATGTGGACGGGCGGCGCGGAACGTCCCTTTCGGCATGACCGGCACTTGAGCGAGGCTTCCAGCTTCCAGATCGGCGTATCGCGCGGACGGCGGATTGCGTCGAGCGGCAGGCTCGCACGCGCCTTGCACCTGTTGCACTCGACCTCGAGCCAGCCCATGCCGCCGTTCAGGCATTGGCCGATCGTCGGCGAGGGCTGTGAGGGACCACCGTAACCTTCCATGCGGACCGACCAGGCTTCGGCTTCGGCGCGGTCGGCCTCGCGAACGGCCTTTTTGGCCTCCTCGCGCGCGTGCTTGGCCGAAATTTCCGCACCCAGAATTCGGCCGCTCCAGATGACCTCGCGTGATTTGGTGCTCATGCCGTCATCAAAGCTGCGCCCGACCGCGCTGGCAAATTATCGATCGCTAGTAGGTTGAGCGCGCAATTCGATACTGCGGGTCGTGGGTGTGGAAAACCGAGGCTGAAGATCCCGTGGCGAAGCCGCAGCGCCGGCGATGGCGGAGCGCCACCATCGAAAGTCGTCACGCCCGCAGGGAACAATCCGGCGTAGGGCTTCTATGCCGAAGCAAGTGGGCTCACGATGGCTGCTTGCCGGCATGGTCCCGCCGCGACCACAGCAGCGCCAGCGGCCCCAGCACGATTCCGGCTGCCAGAACGATGAACACCAGCAGCCAGCCGTTCGCGCTCTGCGGACCGCCGGCCATGTCGAGTGCGACGCCGGTTCCCCATGCGCCGGCGGCTGACAAGCCGAAGCCGACCGTGGAATGCAGGGCCAGCGTTGCGCCGCGATGCTCGGCGATTGCCGCGGCCGACATCCCTGCGGTCAACGCACCCGAATCTGCCGGCACCGTCAGGCCGTAGAGCATCAGCAGCAGCGCGAGCACCCATGCCGGTGCCGTTGCGTTGAGGCCGATCACGAGCGCGACGCTGGCTGACGCGATCATCACCACCGTGATGGCGCGATGCCGTCCGAACTTCAGGGCTGCCTCGTTGCCGAGGATGCTTGCGGGCATCGAGATCACCGCGAAGCAGAAGCTCATCAGCACGGGCGTCATCCAGGACGGCCCGCCCTGATGCGCAACGACGAAGGTCCAGAACCCGACCAGCCAGGTGCGAATGCCATAGAGCTCGAAGCAGTGCGCGCCGTAACCGAGGATGTAGCCGAGCGCCTCGCGATTGGCGAAGACAGGCGCGAAATTCAGCAGCCGCCCCGTCTTCGGGACAGGCCGGCGGCCCTCGATCAGGAGGCACGCAACCACCATCGCGATGGGGCCGACGCCGGTGACATAGAACGCGGTCCGCCATCCCCAGCGATCGGCGAGGACTTGCGCAACCAGGAACGACAGGCCGACGCCGACCGAGAAGCTCGAGGTGTACAGCGTCACCGCCCGCGAGGTGTCGCCGGCAGGCAACCGGTCCGTCAGCGCCTTCAGCCCCGGCATGTAGGCGCCGGCGAAGCCCAATCCTGCGAGCGACCAGATCAGTGTGCCCGACCAGAACCCCTGGGCAAAAATGCCGAAGGCCATGGTCGCAAGTCCGCTAACGATGGAGCCCCACAGCAGCACGATCCGCGCGTCGATGCGATCGGTCAGCGTCGTCAGCACCGGCACCGCCAGCATGTAGCCGAACGCATAGCCGCTCGCCATCAGCCCGCCTTCGGCGGCAGACAGCCCCCACGCCGGCATCAGATGCTGCGCCAAATTCGCCGACAGCGTGACGTGCGGCAGCAGATTGCCGAGCTGGCCGATACACATCACCGCAATCAGCGCCCCCCCGCTCAAGCTCCGAATGCTCGCCTCCCCTCAGTCCCTATCTCGTCTGGTCTGCACGCAGCAACAGAAGCGCAAAAAACGCGGAGATAGAAGCCAGCGCGCTGATCCATAGCGCGCTGCTGCCAAAATGCTCCACCATCAGCCCGAGCGCGAGTGGCGCGAGCGCGCCGGTGGCCCGCGACGGCAACGAGATCATGCCGACCCGTCTGCCAAAGCCCGCCGGCCCGAACAACGCCAGGGGAAGCGTACCGCGGGCAATGGTGATGATGCCGTTGCCCGCGCCATAGAGCACCGTGAAAGTCGATGCGAGGAAGGGGCCGCCCGCGACCAATGCAACAACCCCGATCGGATTCATGAGCATGGCGAGCCGCGCCGACAACAGCGGATGAAACCGGCCGAGCCATCCTGCTTCCAGCAGGCGGGCACCGACCTGCGCGGGCCCGACCAGGGCTCCTGCGAGCAAGGCCTGCGCCGGCGTCGCGCCGAACGCGACCAGCATGGTCGGCAGAATGGCCGAGACACCCGAGCTGACGAAGCTTGCCGCCGCGAACATGTAAGCCAGCAGCACCATCGCGAACGTCTCGCTCTGCCGTCCGGATCTTTGGCTCGCGCCAGGATCCGGTCGCGGCTGCTGGTCCAATGGAATTGCGCGCGGCAGCGACAGATTGAGCGGCAACGCCAGGCAGAGATGGATCGCCGCCCACACCTGGCAGGCGACGCGCCAGTCATACTCGGAGGCCAGCCACGTCGTGAGGGGCCAGCCAAGCGTGCTGGCGAAACCCGCGATCAGGGTGATGCCGGTGATGGTTCGCCGCGCGTTGCTGCCGTAGATGCGCGCAAGCGTCGCGAAGGCCGCTTCGTAAAGGCCCATGCCCATGCCGATCCCGAGCAACACCCAGGCCGCAACCAGCACCGCAATGCCATGAGCCACAGACAGGAGGAGCAAGCCTGCCACGAAGACGAGGTTCGAAACGGCAAGCAGACCGCGCCCTCCGAACGTATCGATGGCATGCCCCACGCGCGGCCCGAGCAGGCCGGAGACGACGAGCGCTCCCGACAGCGCGCCGAACACATAGGTCGGCGCAAGACCGAGATCGCGCGCAATCGGCGCGGCCAGGATGGCAGGGAGATAGTAGCTCGACGCCCACGCAATGGTCTGCGCGGTTCCGAGTGCGACGACAATGGCGAGCGGACCGGCCACCCGGTCCGCCGGGACCTGCGTCATGAGCAGCCGCACCCCGCGCGACCTGCCTTCTTGGCGGTTTCATCGTCAGCACAGCAGGCTGACGGCTCCTCCTTCGCCGGCCCGCCGCAGCATCCCGCTCCCGCCGTCTCGACACCGCCGCGCGTGCAGACGCCGGTCTCCGGCAGCACGAGCTCGACCCGTGCCGCAGCCGCCTTGTCGCCGGCGATGTCAGCGACGATCGAGCGGACCTGCTCGTATCCGGTCATCATCAGGAAGGTCGGCGCACGGCCGTAGGACTTCATGCCGGCGAGATAGAAGCCCGGCTCGTCATGCGCGAGCTCGCGCGCCCCGTGCGGCCGAACCGTGCCGCAGCTATGCTCGTTGGGATCGATCAGAGGCGCGAGCGCGGCCGGAGCCTCGATCGCCGGATCGAGCCGCAGCCGCAGCTCGGACAAGAACGAAAGATCGGGACGGAAGCCGGTAGAGACGATCAGTTCGTCCGCCACCACACTCTGCGCACCGCAGCAGCTGCCTGCCGAAATCCTGAGACGGCCTTCGGAGTCCGACAGATGCGTGACGGCGAAGCCTGTTTCGACCCTGATCTTTCCGGCAGCGACGAGCGCGGCGAAGGTGGAGCCCAGCTCGCCGCGCGCGGCAAGCTTGTCATTGCTGCCGCCCCCGAACGCCTTTGCGGGATCGGTGCCACGCAACAGCCAGATCGCTTGCGTGCCTGATACCTCGGCCGCGAGCCGCACGAGATCGATCAGAGTGCCCAAAGCGGAATGGCCGGCACCGAGCACGGCAACGGTCTTGCCGGCATATCTGGCGCGCTCAGTGCCCTGCACATCCGGCATGCCATAGGCGATGCGGCCGGCGCGTTCGCGTTCGCCGATCGCAGGCAAACCGTTGCTGCCGGCGGGGTTGGGAGAGAACCACGTGCCTGACACGTCGATGACGGCATCGGCGCGAAGCACCTCGGGACCTTTGCCATTCTGATAGCGAATTTCGAACGGCGCCTGCTCCCTGCCCTTCGTCTTCGCCTTGTCGAAGCCGGCGCGGCTGATCGCCGTGACCCGGCTCGACGTCCGGATCGCCTCACGCAGCGGCGTGCGCGTTGCGAGCGGGGTGAGATATCGGTCGATCAGCTCGCCGCCGGTCGGATAGGCGTGAGGGTCCGGTGAATTCCACCCCGTCGGCGCGAGCAGCCGCGCCGCCGCCTTGTCGACATTGTATTCCCACGGCGAGAACAGCTGGACATGCTGCCACTGACGGACCGCGTGGGCGGCTTCGGGCCCGGCCTCGAGCACGATCGGGGACATACCGCGCTCGAGCACATGCGCAGCTGCAGCGAGACCAACAGGCCCGGCTCCGATGATGGCAACCGTCTTGGCGTTCATTCCCACTTCTCCCATCTTTCTAGAATCATCGAATAATTGGCTCCGAAAAATCAGGCCGCCGTTTGTGTATTCTTGCATCCGACTTCGTCGGCGCAGCACTCCGAGGCCAGGAAATCCACCAAGCCCCGCATCGCGTCAAAGTTTGCGTGGCAGATCAGGGTCGTCGATTCCCTGACCTGGCTGACCAGCCCGACCGCAACCAGGGTCTTGATGTGATGCGACAGCGTCGAGGCCGGAATCTTCAGCTTGTCCTGCAGGCGGCCAACGGGCATGCCCGCGTGTCCGGCCCGAACCAGGGCCCGGTAGATTTGAAGCCGGGTTTGATTGCCCAGGGCCTCCAGACGTGCTGCTGCGTCGGCGATCTTCATGGTGCCAGGCTGCGCTCGTTCACGCCGGCTGTCAAACCATATTTCTAGAATATTCGAATTATGTTCTGACCGGCATGAATCAGATTCAGATTGACGGCCCCACAACATTTCCATAAATCTGGATATATGGAAAACGAAGAAGCCGTCCTCGCCCTCGCCGCACTGGCCCAACCGACCCGCCTGGAGGCATTCCGGACGCTGGTCAGGCACGAGCCCGAAGGCCTTGCAGCGGGCGACCTCGCCCGCCTGCTGGAAGTTCCCCAGAACACGCTGTCGGCGCATTTGGCGATCCTGACCCGGGCACGCCTCGTCTCCTCCGAGCGGCACAGCCGCTCGATCGTCTACCGCGCCAATCTCGGCGAATTCCGCGACGTCACGCTCTTCCTGCTGCGCGATTGCTGCGGCGGACGGCCGGAGGTCTGCGATCCCGTCGTCGAGACACTGCAAGCCTGCTGCTCGCCAAAACGGAAGGAGCGAAGCCGTGCCTGACCAAATCTACAATGTGCTGTTTCTGTGCACCGGCAATTCGGCGCGATCCATCCTGGCCGAGTCGATCCTTTGGAAAGACGGCGCCGGCCGCTTTCGGGCCTTCTCCGCCGGCAGCGCGCCAAAGGGCACGGTGCATCCGCTTGCGCTGCGCACGCTTGAGAGCACGGACTACCCCGTCGACGGGCTACGCTCGAAAAGCTGGCTGGAATTCGCGAGCGCCGATGCGCCCGTGATGGATTTCGTCTTCACCGTTTGTGACAACGCGGCCGGAGAAGCCTGCCCGATCTGGCCGGGCCAGCCGATGACGGCGCATTGGGGCATTGAGGACCCTGCCGCGGCCGAAGGTTCCGAGCTGGAGAAGCAGGCGGCGTTCGTCACTGCGTTCCGATATCTCAAGAACCGGATCGACACCTTCGTGAACTTGCCGCTGAGGAGCATCGACAAGCTGTCGCTCGGCACCAGGCTGCGCGAGATCGGCCGCTCCGACGGCGCGACGTCAGGCAGAAGCGACGTGGCGTGACAATGAGCATCTTCGAACGATACCTCACTCTGTGGGTTGCACTGTGCATCGTCGTCGGCGTCGCACTGGGACACGTCATGCCCGGTTTCTTCGGCGCGATCGCAGCCGCCGAGGTCGCCAAGGTCAACCTGCCGGTGGCGGTGCTGATCTGGCTGATGATCGTGCCCATGCTGCTGAAGATCGACTTCGGCGCGTTGGGCGAGGTGCGGAAGCATTGGCGCGGCGTCGGAGTCACCCTTTTCATCAATTGGGCCGTAAAACCGTTCTCGATGGCGCTGCTGGGCTCTTTCTTCATCGGCCACCTCTTCGCACCGTGGCTGCCGTCCGGCCAGATCTCGTCCTACATCGCCGGCTTGATCCTGCTGGCGGCGGCGCCTTGCACCGCGATGGTGTTCGTGTGGTCCAATTTGTGCGAGGGGGAGCCTCACTACACGCTGAGCCAGGTCGCCCTGAACGACGTGATCATGGTGTTCCTGTTCGCGCCGCTGGTGGGACTGCTGCTTGGCGTGGCCTCGATCAGTGTCCCCTGGGGCACGCTGCTGCTCTCCGTTCTGCTCTATATCGTGGTTCCCGTAATCGTTGCTCAGCTGTGGCGCAAGGTGCTGCTGCGCGGAGGCGACGACGGCTTCAACCGCGCCATGCGGATGCTGCAGCCTGTGTCGCTAGTTGCGCTCCTCGCCACATTGGTGCTGCTGTTCGGCTTCCAGGGCGAGCAGATCGTCCGGCAGCCACTCGTCATTGCCATCCTTGCCGTGCCAATTCTGGTGCAGGTTTATTTCAATGCGGGCCTCGCCTATTGGCTGAGCCGGCGGTTCGGCGTGGCCTGGTGCGTTGCCGCTCCGGCCGCTCTCATCGGCGCGAGCAACTTCTTCGAGCTGGCGGTCGCCGCCGCGATCAGCTTGTTCGGCCTCGACTCCGGCGCTGCGCTGGCGACCGTGGTCGGCGTTCTCGTCGAGGTCCCGGTGATGCTGTCCGTCGTCCGCATCGTCAAGGCGACAAGGGGCTGGTACGAGGCCGGCGCTGGCAAAGTCCCGACGGCCTTGGAAGCCCACCGGTGAGGCATGGAGACCGACCATGAGCGTCACGATCTACCACAACCCCGACTGCGGCACCTCGCGCAACACGCTGGCGATGATCCGGCAGAGCGGCGCCGAGCCCGTCGTCATCGAATATCTGAAGACGCCGCCGTCCCGCGAGAAGCTGCTCGAGCTCGTCAAGGCGATGGGCATTTCCGTCCGCGCGCTGCTGCGCGAGAAGGGCACGCCGTTTCGCAATCTCGGCCTCGATGATCCCAAATGGACCGATGACGAGCTGATCGATCAGATGCTCGCGCATCCCATCCTGATCAACCGCCCGATCGTGGTGACGGCGAAGGGCACGCGATTGTGCCGGCCCTCGGAAGCGGTCATCGATCTGCTGGATCATCCGGTCGGCCGGTTCGTGAAGGAAGACGGCGAAGTGGTCGGAGCGCGCTGAGCCGGCTCCGATGGCAGCAGCTGTCAGGCGACAGTAGGACGCAACTTCAAATCGCTTGCAGCGTTGAAGCCGCACCTCTCGAGAGCTATCGATCGGCAAGATCGATCCATCGGGAGGAACGCATGAGCACCATCACCGGCGGCTGTCACTGCGGCGCAATCCGTTACGAGGTCGAGGGCGACGCGATCGTGCATGCGCTGTGCCACTGCCGCGACTGCCGGCTTCACGCCGGCGCTCCGGTCGTCGGCTGGACGATGTATCCGGAGAGCGCTCTCAAGGTGACCAAGGGCGAGCCCAAGATCTACAATTCCTCGGAACACGGCCGGCGGCACTTTTGCGGCCATTGCGGCACCGGCCTGTTCTATGTCAATGTCGACATGCTGCCGGGGGTCATCGACATCCAGAGCGCGACTTACGATGATCCCGAGGCCGTGCCGGCGACGATGCACATCCAGGTCGCCGAGCGGCTTCGCTGGATGGAGCACGCGCACGAACTGCCGGCCTTCGAGCGCTATCCTCCGCAGCCGTAGCGGCGAGAGGCGATGCCGGCACAGCTTCGCATCAGCTCTTCGTGCTGGCCGTCTTGTCGAGCGCGGCACGCAGGCCATTCGCCAGCTTGACCGCGTCGTCGTTGGCCCAGAAATGCATGAAGAACAGCCGCGGCTGCTCGTCCAGCATGTGGCTGTGCAGCGCCGTCACCTCGATGCCGTGCGTGCGCAGCGCCACGATGACCGGGTTCACCTCGTCGCTGGTCAGGACGAAATCGCCGGTGATGGCGGCCTTGCCTCCTCCGGTCGGCTGGAAGTTGATGGCGATCGCAACGCCCATCGCACCGACGGGGGTCAGCAGCATGCCGTCCTCCGTGATCGGGTCGCGCCGCTTGACGTTGAACTGGTAGACGCCGCCGTTGGCCTGCCCCTTGACGCCGATGACCTGATCGAGCTTGGCGGTGTCGAGGTCGATGGCAGGCGGCGGGCCCGCCGGCGCCGCGACCGTCAAGGGGGTCTTGCTTTCGGCCAGCGCATCGTGGATCGCCGAGGCCAGCTTGACGGGATCGCCGTGTCCGGCGACGTGCATGTAAAACGTCGCCGGGCTCGCGCGCAGCAGATGATTGTGCACGGCGGTGATCTCCAGACCGCTCGCGATCATCTTCGCCATCACGGGATTGATCTCGGTCTCGAGGAGCACGAGATCGCCCATAACCATGGCACCGCCATGCGCGGGCTTGAACGCGAGCCAGCCGCCGAGCGCCAGCGCCGGCTTGATCGTCACCCCGTCCAGGGTCACGGTGAGATCGGTGCGGGGAAAGCCGTAGCGGTGGACATCGTCCGCAACGGCGGGCTTGCGGCCCAGCGTCTCGTCAACCTTATTCCAATCGAGATCCTGCGCATGAGCGCCCGCGATGAGGCAGGCACTGACGCCGATCAGCGCCGAGATGGTCTTTCGCATTGCTCTGCTCCTCAAGCTGGATTCAGCCGTCAGCGTCTCACTTCTGCTCCTTGATCTGGCCGGCACTGTCGACGACGAGCCGCACGTCCTTGCCGTTCTTCACGGCTTTTGCGGTCGTGCCCTCGGCGGTCGATTTGATGTCGCTGACCTGCGTGTAGCCGGCCGCCTGGATTTTGGCGACGACCTCCTCTCGTGTCAGAGCGCGTGCGCTCGACAGCCCGCTGGCGATCGCCAGAAAGAGGATTGTGTGAAAGATGACCTTTGTCCGCATGACATTCTCCTGGCGTCTCCTGCCCCAGGTGAAGTCGTTTTCGGCGCGGCGCGACGAGACGACGCCAACGCGCTTCGGCGCCGCCGCCGCGCACGAATGGAAAATTACGATTTGTCTGATGAGATTGGGAAACGATGACATGCTGCGCCCTTGGTGATCAGGACGCGATGCTTGGGCATGTCGCCTCGCGGGGAGATCGCAAATCCCCGTCACGTCGAATAGAAACCCGGGTGGCCCAGCTGTCAACACGCGCATGGCCGAGGCGCGTCACGAAGAGTTCACTCGGAACGGAACCGCACCAACCGGCATCTTGAAACGACCGGACGATCTCATTAGGGTTCGTCACGTGGGGACGAAGCAGACTCCCCGTGAGACCCCGGTCCAAGCTCTGCGCAGCACGCCATTCGTGGAGCTTGCGCATGGACACCGAACGACACCCTTCCCCCCGCCAAACACTGGCCATCCTCTCACGCGGCGATGCCGCCGCGTGCCGCGACACGACGGCGCAAAACAGCCGCTTCGTCCGCGTCTTCGAGGCCCTCGCCGCCCTCGGCATCGACGCGCACCCCGTGATCTACGACGAAAGCTTTGCCGACGCAGTCCGCGACCAATTGCTCGCGGCTGACGGCGTGCTGGTCTGGGTCGATCCGATCCACCAGGGCAAGACGCGCGCCGAGCTCGATCCCCTGCTGCGCGACGTCGCGGCGCAGGGACCGTGGGTGAGCGCCCATCCCGACGTGATCCTGAAGATGGGCGTCAAGGAGGTGCTCTACCGCACGCGTCACCTCGGCTGGGGCGCCGACACGCATCGCTATGACAGCGCCGCGGCGTTCCGCGCCGAATTTCCCTCGCGCCTTCGCGCGCACGGCCCTCGCGTGCTCAAGCAAAATCGCGGCAATGGCGGCCAGGGCGTCTGGAAGGTCGAAGCGCTTCCGCACACGAACGAGACGGTTCGTGTACTCCATGCCCAGCGCGGGAGCCGGCCCGAGGACATCAGGTTCGACGAGCTGGTGGCGCGCTGCGAGCCGTATTTCGGATGGGGCGGCTGCATCATCGACCAGGCGTTTCAACCTCGCCTGCCCGACGGGATGATCCGCTGCTACATGAGCGGCGCGAGGGTCGCGGGCTTTGGGCACCAAGTGATCAAGGCCCTGATCCCGCCGCCGCCGGAAGGCCCCGACGCGCCCGAGGCGCAACCGGGGCCGCGCATCATGCACGGGCCTGGTGCTCCGCCGTTCCAGGCGCTGCGAAGGTCGATGGAGGACGAATGGACGCCGCAGATGATGGAAACGCTCGGTATCGATGAATTGTCACTGCCGGTGATCTGGGATGCGGATTTCCTGTACGGGCCGCCGGATGCGGCGGGCGCCGACACCTACGTGCTGTGCGAGATCAACGCGAGCTCCTGCTTTGCGATCCCCGAGGAAGCGCCGGCGGCGATCGCACGAACGGTGACGCACCGCCTGCTGCGGAGCCGGGAGGCACGGTCCGGCTGAGAGCCGGATGACGTCTCGCGATCCTATTCGGCGGCTTGCGGAGCGCGCATGCCGTTCTCCGTTTCAACGGCAGGCTGGTCGGCGAGCGCCGGTTGCTCGCCATCAGGCAGCCCCCGCCCCTTCACCAGCCCGAAGATCGCCGGGATCACGATCAGCGTCAGCAATGTCGACGAGATCATCCCGCCGATCATCGGCAGCGCGATGCGCTGCATGATTTCGGATCCCGCGCCGGTGCTCCACATGATCGGCAGCAGGCCCGCCATGATGGCGACCACCGTCATCATCTTGGGCCGGACGCGCTCGACCGCGCCCACCATGATGGCGTCATGGAGATCGCGCCGGGTGAAGACCCCGCCCTCGGCGTCGCGCCTCGCCTTCATCTCGGCCAGCGCGTGATCGAGGTAGATCAGCATCACGACCCCGGTCTCGGCAGCAACGCCGGCGAGCGCGATGAAGCCGACGGCGACCGCGACGGACAGGTTGAAGCCAAACCACCACATCATCCAGATGCCGCCGACCAGCGCGAAAGGCAGCGACAGCATCACGATCAGCGTCTCGGTCAACGCCCTGAAGTTCAGGTAGAGCAGCAGGAAGATGATCGTGAGCGTGACGGGCACGACGATCTTGAGGCGCGCCGCCGCGCGCTGGAGATATTCGTACTGGCCGCTCCAGACGACATAGGTGCCGGCGGGAAACTGGATGCTCTCCGTCACCGCGCGTTGCGCGTCCGCGACGTAGCTGCCGATGTCGCGATCGCGGATGTCGACATAGATGTAGGTCGCCAGCTGGCCGTTCTCGGTCCGGATCGAGGTCGGCCCCCGCGCCGGCTCGACCTTGGCGACCTCGCCGAGCGGCACGGCGCCGCCCGCCGGCATCGGCACCAGGATATCGCTCGCGATCGCCTTGGGATTGTCGCGCAGGTCACGCGGATAGCGCATGTTCACCGTGAAGCGCTGGCGGCCTTCCACGGTCGTCGTGACCGTCTGGCCGCCGAGCGCGGCCGCGATGGTGTCCTGAACGTCCTGGATCAGGATGCCGTAGCGCGCGAGCGCCTCGCGGTCCGGGACGATCTCGAGATAGTAGCCGCCGATACCGCGCTCGGCGTAGGCCGACGACGTGCCCGGGACAGTCTTGATCACCCGCTCGACCTGCCGCGCCAGCCGGTCGATCTCGACGAGGTCGGTGCCCATGACCTTGACGCCGACAGGCGTGCGGATGCCCGTCGACAACATGTCGATGCGGGCCTTGATCGGCATGGTCCAGGCGTTCGAGACGCCGGGGAACTGCAGCGCCTTGTCCATCTCCGCGATCAGGCTGTCGAGGGTGACACCGGGACGCCACTGCTCTTTCGGCTTCAGATTGACCACCGTCTCGAACATTTCGGTCGGTGCCGGATCGGTCGCGGTCGCCGCCCGTCCCGCCTTGCCGTAGACGGAGGCGACCTCGGGGAACGACTTGATGATGCGATCCTGCGTCTGCATCAACTCGGCCGCCTTGGTCACGGAGATGCCGGGCAGCGTCGTCGGCATGTAGAGCAACGTGCCCTCGTTCAGCGCCGGCATGAACTCGGTGCCGAGCTGCCGCGCCGGCCATGTCGTGACGGCGAGGATTGCGAGGCAGGCTAGGATCACCAGCGTCCTGGCGCGAAGCACGCCCTTGATCACGGGCCGGTAGATCCAGATCAGGAAACGATTGATGACATTCCGGCTCTCCGGGACGATCCGGCCGCGGACGAAGATCACCATCAGCGCCGGCACCAGCGTGACGGACAAGAGGGCAGCGGCGGCCATCGAGAAGGTCTTGGTGAACGCCAGCGGGCTGAACAGCCGCCCCTCCTGCGATTCCAGCGTGAAGATCGGCATGAACGACACGGTGATGATCAGCAGGCTGAAGAACAGCGCAGGCCCCACTTCGGAGGCGGCATCGATCAGGATCTGCACGCGCGATTGGCCGGGCTCGGCGCGTTCGAGGTGCTTGTGGGCATTCTCCATCATGACGATCGCGGCATCGACCATGGCGCCGATCGCAATCGCGATGCCACCTAAGCTCATGATGTTGGAGCCGAGGCCGAGCAGCTTCATGGCGCCGAATGCCATCAGCACGCCGACCGGCAGCATCAGGATCGCGACCAGCGCGCTGCGGACGTGCAGCAGGAACACGATGCAGACCAGCGCGACGACGATGCTCTCCTCGAACAGCGTGTGCTTGAGCGTGTCGATGGCCGCGTAGATCAGGTTCGAGCGATCGTAGACCGGGACGATCTCGACCGATGCCGGCAGGCTGCTCGCGATCTCCTTGAAGCGCTTCTTGACGTTCTCGATGACGTCGAGCGCGTTGACGCCGAAGCGCTGCAGCACGATGCCGCTGGCGACTTCGCCCTCGCCGTTCAGCTCGGTGATGCCCCTGCGCTCGTCCGGTCCGAGCTCGACATTGGCGACGTCGCGGAGCAGCACCGGCGTTCCGCCGGAGGTCTTCAGCACGATGTTGCCGAGATCGTTGATGCTCTTGATATAGCCCTTGCCGCGGATGACGTATTCGAACTCGGCGAGCTCGACGGTGCGCCCGCCGACATCGGCGTTGCTGGCGCGGATCGCCTCACGAATTTTTTGCATGCTGATGCCGCGATCGCGCATCCGCTGCGGGTCGAGCACCACGTTGTACTGCTTGACGAAGCCGCCGATGCTGGCGACCTCGGCGACGCCTTCGGCCTTGGCCAGCGCGAACTTCAGATTCCAGTCCTGGATCGTGCGGGTGTCCGCCAGGTTCAATTCCTTCGACAGGACCGCATACTGGTAGACCCAGCCGACGCCGGTGGCGTCGGGACCGATGGTCGGGGTGACGCCGGCAGGAAGCCGCGAAGCCGCGCCGTTCAAAAATTCCAGGACGCGCGAGCGCGCCCAATAGATGTCGGTGCCGTCCTCGAAGATCACGTAGACGAACGAGGCGCCGAAGAAGGAGAAGCCGCGCACGACTTTCGATTTCGGCACGGTCAGCATCGCCGTCGTCAAGGGATAGGTGACCTGGTCCTCGATCACCTGCGGCGCCTGGCCGGGATGTTCGGTGTAGACGATGACCTGGGTGTCGGAGAGATCAGGGATCGCATCCAGCGGCAGATGGATCAGCGCATAGAGACCGGCGGCGGCCGCAAAACCGGTGCCGAACAGCACCAGCAGCAAATTGCGCGCCGACCAGGCGATGATGCGGGCGATCATTTGCGCTCTCCCGCCGCATGGCCCGCATCGGACGCCTGAGGCGCTCCTTCCGCAAAACCCTTGAGCGCGGCCTTCAGATTGCTTTCCGCATCGATCAGGAAGGTGGCGGATGTGACCACTGCCTCGCCGTCGGCAAGCCCGTCCCGCACCTCGATGTAGCCGCCGCCACGCCGGCCGAGCTTCACCTCGCGCGGCTCGAAGCGCCCTTTCCCCTTGTCGACGAGGACGGCCTGCCGCGCGCCGGTGTCGAGCACCGCGCTATCCGGTATCGCCAGCACGGGCGCGGCGTCGGCCGTGTCGATCTCGGCATCGACATACATGTCCGGCAGCAGCGCCGCATCGGGATTGGCAAGCTCGATCCGGACGCGAACGGTCCTTGTCTCCCGGTTCACCTGCGGATAGACCACGGCGATGTGGCCGCTGAAGATGCGGCCGGCAAAGCTCCGCGCGCGCACCGCCACGGACTGCCCCACCGCGATATGACCGAGATCGCGTTCGGCGATATCGACGAGGGCCCAGACGACCGAGGTGTCCGCAATCCGGAACAGCACGTCGCCGGGATTGGCGCGCATGCCTTCGATCGCGTTGCGCTCGAGCACGATGCCGTCGCGCGGCGCCGACCAATGGATGGTGACGGGCGCGAGGCGCGTCTTCTCCATCTCGGCGATGACCTGCTCGGGCACGTCGAGATTGACCAGCCGTTGCCGCGAGCCGCGGCCATACATCTCGACGCCGCCCACCGTCTTGGAGGTGATCGTCGCAAGATATTCCGCGGCCGCGGAAGCAACCGCCGAACTGTAGATCTCCATCAGCGGCTGGCCCGCCTTCACGCGCGTGCCGGTGGTGACGTCGGCGACCTTCTGCACGAAGCTTTCGGCGCGCATCGCGATCACAGACACGCGGCGCTCGTCGAGCTGGATCGTGCCGGGTGCCTTGACCGTGACGCGGATCGTCCGTCGCTCGACCGGCTCGGATTTCACGCCGGTGCGCTGGATCTTGCCCGGCGAGAGCTTGACCGTGCCGTCGTCGGCCTCGTCGCCTTCGTAGACGGGGACGTAGTTCATCCCCATCGGGTCCTTCTTCGGCACCGGCGAGGTGTCGGGCAGGCCCATGGGGTTGCGGTAGTACAGGATTTTTCGCGAGGAAGTCGCCTGCGGTGGCTTTGCTGCCGTCGCAGGCGCCTGACCGTCTTCATAGACCGGCAGATAATCCCGGCCACGGTCGTCCTGCTTCGGACTAGCGGACCAGAGTGGCGCGCCGCTGGGGTCACGATAGTAGAGCGGAGTTCGGTCCGCTTGAGCTGCAGCCGGGGTCGCCTCGGCATGAGCGGACCAGCGTCCGTGCGAGGACCAGTATGCGCCCACGGCCAGGCCACCGGCCAGCGCGAGAAGTGTCAGGAGACGCAGCGTCTTCATGGTGTGTCTTCGCGCGCTTGGCACGCGTCCATGTGAGGGGAAGGAGGAAGTCCGGACGCCGCAAGCAGCGTCCGCACGCTCACTTGGTCGCCGTGACGATCACCTTGCCGGTGACGGTCTCGGGCTCGCCCTGCACTTTCGCCGACAGCGTCACCTGATAGCGGCCGGCCATCGGCAGGTCCGTCCGGAAGGCGTAGACGCCCGGCTCCTGCGACGGAAGCGGCGCGACCGCCGATTCCATCTCGGCCATCCCGTCCGGGGCCATGTCGACGCGGGTCTTGAAGATGACGGCGTCCGCCACCGGCTTGCCGGTTTGCTTGTTGGTCAGGCGAATCGAGAGCGTGACGTCGTCGCCCTTCTTCATTTGCGCAGTGACGGGCTCGAAGGCGTAGTCACTGGGGCCCGCCATCGCGGCGGAGGCGGCAAGCGAAAGGGTGGCGGCGAGCGCCGCGGTGCTGAATTTGGAAAGCATTGTCCTGTCCTCATGATCTGATCTTTCGCCGTGGCGCATGAAGCGCGCACGTCAGTTGTCGTCGCGCGCAAACGTGCTGCGCGCGTTCGGCTGTTGCGAGATCAGATTCGAGGAGGTCGGAAGGGAGGACTGCTGCCGCGGACGGAGACGACCTGATCCTCGGGGATGGCGATCGTGCTCACGGCTACGGCGAAATGCCCGAAGACGACGGGCCTGATGGCATCGAGCGCGATGGTGCCGCCGACGCAGCAGAAACCCATCCCGCATTTGTAGCCGATAGTCTGGGAGGGCGTCCCCTTCATGTCGGGGCAGCAATCGTCCATCGCCATCCCGGCGTCGCTGCCCATCTGCATGGTCGCCTGCATGTCGTCCGACGACATGGCAAGCCCGGATGCGGACGCGCCAACGGGCAGCATCGCCAGGGATATGGCGATTGCGAATGCCAGGATGGTACGGACGAGGCGCATCTTTATCGAGTTACCTTATCAAGGTCGCAGCGTAACTCTCGTAGCATATCCCAGTGCCGGTGGCGCTTGTTGATCCGGATCAAGCATTCGTGACCAGGGGCCGGCCGGTACGACCCTGCCGCCGGCCCGGGTCAGATCTTCGGGATCTTCGCGCGCTCGACCACGCCGGTCCATTTGGCGATCTCGGTCTCGATCAGCGTCTTCATCTCCTCCGGCGAGCTGCCGCGGACCTCGCCGCCGACGGCGGTCTCCAGACGCTGCCTGAGCTCGGGATCCCCGAGTGCGTCCAGCGTCGCGGCATGGAGCGCGGCGATGATGGCGGACGGCGTTCCCTTGGGCGCCAGCAGGCCAGCCCAGGTGCGCACGTCGTAGCCCTTGATGCCGGCTTCCTGCACGCTCGGGACATCGGGCAGCAACGCAGTGCGCGTCGGCGAGGTCACCGCCAGGCCACGGATCGCGCCGCTCTGGATCTGCGGGGCCAGCAGCACGGGCGTGCCGACGATGACGGGAACGTCGCCACCGAGCAGCGCGGTGGTGGACTGCGAATCGCCGCGATACGGCACGTGCACGATCTCGATGCCGGCTGTGGCGTTGAGCAATTCTCCCGCAAGATGATGCGTGCTGCCGAAGCCGACCGATCCGAAGCTGAGTGAACCCGGCTTGGCCTTGGCCATGGCGATGAGCTCACCCAGCGATTTTGCGGGATAGTCGCTGCGCACGGCGATGACGAGCGCGTAGTAGACCAGCGTCGAAATCATCTCGAAGCTTTCGGCCGGCTGATAGGCGAGACTCTTGTAGGTCGCCGCGGAAATCGCGTGCGCACCGGTGACGAGGCCGAGCGTATAACCGTCGGGCGCCGCCTTGGCGACCGCATCCGCCGCGATGTTGCCGCCGGCGCCCGGCTTGGCCTCGACGATGATCGGCTGCCCGAGCTTCTTCGACAGCCCGTCGGCGATGATTCGCGACAGCGTGTCGGCGGCGCCGCCGGCGGCAAAGCCATGCAGCAGGCGGATCGGACGCAACGGATAATTGTCCGCCCATGCCGGGGTCACCAGACAACCACCGAACAGAAAAATGGCCGCAGCAAGCCGCTTCATCCCTCGCATGGATGCTCTCCCTCAATTGTTATGTCGTTGGCCACAGCGCGTGCGGCGTCTTCAAGTCATGATCGCGCTAACGCGCGAACTCCGTGCATTCAGGCGACGGCGGCATACCCCAGACGTCACGCGGCAGCCCGACCCATATCTTCGGCCGCTGCGGGCGATCGCGATGCCAGGGACGCGGCTCGAAATAGCCGAGCTCCTCGTCCACCATCCGGTCGAGGTCATGAAACAACTCGACCAGATGCCCATCGGGATTGCGGTGATAGATCGCCGTGTTGTGCCCGGGGCCGTGACGCACCGGTCCCCAAAGCACCGGGAGCTTGTGACGCGCGAGATGGTCGCAGGCCCGATGCATGTGGTCGGGGCCCCGCAGTTCGAACGCAAAATGATGCAGACCGCGGCCAGGCGCGAGCGCAAAATTCAACGTGTGATGCTCGAAGCCGCTGCGCATGAAGACGAAGCGGTCCTCAATCCAGTCGGATACCCGCAGGCCCATCACCTTCGCGTAAAACTCCGAAGCGGCCTTGGGATCGGGCGTGCGAAGGGCGACATGGCCGAGCTTGGCGACAGCGAGGCCACCGATCCGCTCCTGCGCGGGCGTGGGCGTCCAGCTCTGGATCAGCTCGAAGCGCGTGCCCTCTGGATCCGTGAACGACAGCAGCCGGGACACGCCCGGCAGGGGATCGCTCCGAAGCTCGGGCCGTAAGTCCGCCTGCTTCAGCGCGGCGCCCAGCGCCTCGATCTGGACCTCCGGGGAGATCTCAAAGGCGATGCTGCTCAGTGCGGCATCGCCGGGCTCGATCACGAGCGAGAGCTGCTCGGAATCGCTGGCGAGGAAAATGCGGTCTCCGTCGCGGGCAACGAGGCCAAGTCCGATCACGCCGCGATAATAGTCGAGCAGCCGCTCCGGATCGGGCGAGGTGAAGGTCGCGTGTCGCAGCCGGGTGAAGCGTGCAATGGGTGCTTGTGTCATCGTGCGGTCCATCCCCTCATGGAATCATGATGATCTTGCCGAGCGCGGAGCCCTGCTCCAGCAACGTATGCGCCTTGCTGACTTCGTCGAGCCTCAGTACCGCCGAGATCGCCGGCTTGATCGCATTGCGGCTCAAGGCCTCGATCACGCTGCGCATCAGGCCACGGCGTCCGTCACGATCGTGGTCGTAGATGTGGAAGGAGAAGCAGCGGATCGCCGGACAGATGTCGAGATGATCGCGCATCGCCGCCATCAGATTTTTTTCCGGCAAACCGGCGAAGGCGTTGTAGGACAGCAGCGTGCCCCATTTGCCGAGCGCGCCGAGATAAGAGGTGAACTCGGGCCCGCAGACGTGATCGAGCACGAGGCCGACGCCCTCGCCATCCGTCAGCTCGCGGGTGCGCGCCACGACATCCTCGCTCCGGTAGAAGATGACGTGATCGGCGCCGTTCGCCCTGGCGAACGCGGCCTTCTCTTCAGTCGAGACCGTGCCGATGACGGTCATCCCGGCAAGCTTGGCCAGCTGCACCAGCGCCGTGCCGACGCCGCCGGCAGCTCCAATTACCAGCGCGCTTGCGGGCGCGCGCGGATGGCGGCACTCGTGCAGCAGTGCGTAAGCGACCTGGTAGTTCGACAAGCACACGGCCGCTTGCAGATCGACATTGTCCGGCAGCGCGTGAACGGCATCCGCGGGCGCGACCACGACGTCGGCATAGCAGCCGCCGCGCTGGGACAGATCGCGCGCGCTCAGCAGCACCTTCTGGCCGATGGCAAAGCCCTCGACGCCGGACCCGAGCGCGGAAATGCGCCCCGCGACGTCGTTGCCGGGATTGGCCGGCAGCGGCGGCATCCATTTGTAGACGCCGCGCCGGATCAGCACGTCGGGTTGACCGACCCCGAACGCCTCGGCCCGGATTTGAACATGGCCGGCTCCGGGCAGAGGCACCGGAAGCTCGACCAATTCGAGTGCATCCGGCCCACCCGGCTGACGCACCAGCACCGCCCTCATGACTTCACGCGCTCCCTGGGACCATATTTTCGAAAATCATACCGTTTACGAAAATTATTGCAAGATGGTCGTTAGCGCGGCATGTTGAGGCATCGATTCAGCGACAGGTCCCATGCCCGAGAGCGCCGTCCGCCCCCGCAAGGAATTCGGCAAGACCATCGCCGCCGACATCACGCATCGGCTGCGCGAGGAGATCATTGCCTGCGCCCTTCCGCCCGGCGAGCCGCTGCGCTTCGACGTGCTGCGCGAACGCTTCGGCGCCAGTTTTACCACGCTGCGCGAGGCGCTGACCGCGCTCGCCGCCGAAGGCCTGGTCGATGCCCAAGAGCAGCGCGGCTTTCGCGTGGCGCCGGTCAGCCGCCAGGATCTGGTGGAGGTCACCGATGCAAGGGTGCTGATCGAGGTGGAATTGATCCGCCGCTCGATCGAGCGGGGCGATGACGATTGGGAAATCGCCGTGATCTCCACACTGCACCGATTGAAGCGGATCGAGCAGCGCGATCCCGAGCATCCCCTGCGCGATCCCGAGTGGAAGATCGCGCATCGCCAGTTCCACCAGGCGCTGGTCTCCGCCTGCGGCTCGGCGACGCTGCTCGCCATTCGCGCCGAGCTGTTCGACCGTGCCGAACGCTACCGGCATCTCTCCGCCAATTTCAGGCCGCGCCCGCGCGACAAGGCCGGCGAGCACCAGGCGATCATGCAGGCCGCCATCTCACGCAACGCGGATCTCGCCGTGCAGTTGATCGAGACCCATATCCGCTCGACCTCCGACAACGTCGCCAAATACGCCGGCCATCTGCTCGACGCCGAATAGGAGACCTGCATCTTCACGCGGTGGGCTTGCGCCCGGCCTAATTTTCGAAAATAATACATCAGATCGAAAATCGAAACCGTTAGGGCGAAATCATGAAGCTGCTGTCGTTCTTGGATGGAAATCGGGAAAGCTGGGGCGCCGTTGTCGAAAACCGCGTGGTGGATCTGGGCCGCGCCCTGCCCCAGTACCCCACGCTCGCGGACTTTCTCGGCAGCGATGACTACGCCAGGCGCGAGGCGATCGTCGCCGGGCACAAGCCCACGCTGGCGCTGAGCGACGTCAAATACCTGCCGGTGATCCCGCGGCCCGAGAAGATCGTCTGCGCCGTGCGCAATTATCTCGACCACCACAACGAAGCCGTGGCGTTCGGCATGAAGCGCGAGATCACGGAATTTCCGCCGATCTTCCTGCGGGTCTGGCGTTCCCAGGTTGCGCACAACGCGCCGGTGATCCGGCCGAAGGTCTCGGACAATTTCGATTGGGAGGGCGAGCTCGCCGTCGTCATCGGCAAGGGCGGCCGTCATATCAGCCAGACCGATGCATGGAATCATGTCGCGGGCTATTCGATCTACAACGACGTCAGCGTGCGCGACTGGCAGCGCCACGCCCAGCAGATCGCCTCCGGCAAGAACTTCGTCGGCACCGGCCCGTTCGGACCGTGGCTGGTCACGCCGGACGAGATCGGCGATCCCACGAAGCTCAAGCTGGAGACGCGCGTCAACGGCGCGACCGTGCAGTCCTCCGACACCTCGATGCTGATCTTCTCGATCCCGCGGCTGATCGAATATTGCTCGACGATCTTCGATCTCGTGCCCGGCGACGTCATCGCCACCGGCACGCCGGCCGGCGTCGGCTTCACCCGCAAGCCGCCGATCTTCCTCAAGCCCGGCGATTTGGTCGAGGTCGAGATCGAGAACATCGGCGTGCTCAGCAATCCCGTCGTGGACGAGGCCTAGCTTCAGCATGTCGTCCTACGATATTCGCAAGACCGCGCTCAGCGTCGAGACCATCTGGCATGAGCGCGGCCCACGGCTGGAGAAGCCGCTGCTGGTCGGAACCGCCGTCGCGGTGATCCGCAATCCTTTCGCCGGCCGCTATGAGCCCGATCTGATGCCGTTCCAGGCGGCCTTGCGTGAGCTCGGGCGCGAGCTCGCTGGCGCGCTGATCGCACAGCTCGGCGGTGCGCCGCGGATCGAAGCCTATGGCAAGGGCATCATCGTCGGCGAAGACGGCGAGCTCGAGCATGGCGCCGTCTGGCATGAAGCCGGCGGTCACGGCGTGCGCGAGGTGCTGGGTCAACCCAAAGCCATCGTGCCGGCGGCGAAGACCATCGGCGGTCCGGGCACGCGCCTGATGGTGCCGCTCGGCCACATCCACGCCGCCTATGTCCGCAGCCATTTCGGCACCGCGGAGATGACGCTGTGGGACGCGCCGCGGCGCGACGAGATCGCCTTCGGCCTCGTGATGGCAACCGGCGGCCGACCGCACGCGCGCATCGGCGGCCTCGAGGCGTCGGAGATCTCCGTGCATGACGGGCAGCGGTGAGCGCCGCCCGTCTCCGCGTCACAGGAAGCCGGTCGAGATCCACGGGACCGCCGCGACGATCAGCGTGCCGATCAGCAGGGCCACGATATAGCCGACGATCGGCTTGATACCCTCGTCGGGACTGATGCGGCTGATGGCGCAGGCCGCGTAATAGCCGACCCCGAATGGCGGGGCGAACAGGCCGATACCCATCGCGAGCACGACGACCATCGCGTAGTGCACTTCGTGCACGCCGACCTGGCGGGCGATCGGAAACAATAGCGGCCCGAACAGGACGATGGCGGGGATGCCTTCCAGCACGCTGCCCAGAATGACGAAGGCGAGGATCGTCACGCCGAGAAAGACAGGCGTTCCGCCCGGCAGAGCCGTCATGAACTTTGCAAGCGAGGCCGAGAAGCCCGATTGCGTCAGAGCCCACGCCATCCCTGTCGCAGCGCCGATGATCAGCAGGATCGCGCCGGACAATGACGCGGTCTCCACCAGCATTGGGTAGAGGCGGCGCCAGGAGAACTGACGATAAATCAGGAGCCCGGTGAGCACCGAGTAGACGATGCCGATGGTCGAAACTTCGGTCGCGGTGGCGACGCCCTCGACCACCGCGGCGCGGATGACGAAGGGCAGCGCCATTGCCGGGATGGCAATGACGAAGGCGCGGCCGATCTCCCTCCCCGTGGCCCGCTTCACATGCGACAGGTCCTCGCCCCGGTATCGCCACCAGACCACGGCGCAGAGACCGATGGCGAGCACGATGCCGGGCAGCAGCCCCCCGGTGAACAACGCCGCGATCGACACGCCCGTCACCGAGCCGATGGTGATCAAGACGAGCGACGGCGGAATGGTCTCGGTCTGGGCCCCGGTCGCCGCGAGCAGCGCCACGAGATCACCGGGCCTGGCGCCGCGCTTGGTCATCTCCGGAAACAGCACCGGCGCCACGGCGGCCATGTCCGCCGCCTTCGAGCCGGAGATGCCCGACACCAGGTACATTGCGCCGACCAGCACATAATGCAGGCCGCCGCGCACGTGGCCGAGCAGGCTGGCGAGAAAGCCGACCATGGCCCGCGCCATGCCGGTCATCTCGATCAGCAGGCCGAGGAACACGAAGAGCGGCACGGCCAGCAGGATCAGATGGCTCATGCCTTCGTCCATGCGACCAATGATGACCACATCGGGCGTGTTCGTCGTCAGCGCCAGATATCCGACGGTGGCAAGACCGAAGGCAAAGGCGATCGGTACCGCCGCCAGCACCATGGCGCCGACGATGACCACGAAGAAGATCAGCAGGTTGAGATTGCCGAGCGGTTTCAATACCGGCGCGATGAGGACGAGCGCGGCGATGATGCCGGCGACGAGCGCCCCAGCCGCGAGCAGGCTGCGCAGGCTCGAGATGCGGGCGAGCCGCAGGACCGCCGCGACCAGCATCAATCCGATGCCAACGGGTAACGCGGCAGCCCGCCAGCTGTTGACGATTTCGAGCGCCGGGGTCGTGACGAACACCTCGTCGGCCGCGAACTCGTAGGCAGGGTGGACCACCAGCAGCAGGAATGCCAGCGATGCCGCGGCGGCAACGACGTCCAGGAAGGCACGTGCGTCGGGACGGAGCATGCCGATGATGGCCGTCATCCGCATGTGCTCACCGCGCTGGAACGCGATCACCGATCCCAGCATGGCGAGCCACAGGAACAGGATGCCGGCAAGCTCATCCGCCCAGATGATCGGAGCGTGAAAGACATATCGTCCGACGATGCCGGCCGACAAAACGACGATCTCGGCGAGCACCAGGAGCGCCGCCGGGATCGCAACCACATGACCAAGCACCTTGTTGGCCGCGACGGCCCAGCGGTGCACACCGGATTGAGGCGCCGCACCGGCGGCGCCCTGATCGATCCCAGGCATATGGTTGATCGCGGTCATGACAGCTTGCCCGCCGCTTTCTCGAGCTGAGTCCAGGCCTCATCGCCGAACTTGGCCCTCCAGTCGGCGTAAAAGCTGGTCTTCGCCAGGGCCTGGCGGAATGCGCCGCGGTCGACGTCGATGAACTGCATGCCCTTGGCGGTCAGGTCGGCGCGCAAGGACTCGCTGAGCTTGGCGACGTCCGCACGCTCGTCCTTGGCCGAGCGATCCAGCTCGCGTGTCACGATCTGCTGCACATCCTTCGGCAGCTTTTCGAAGGCGCGCTTGTTGCCGAGGATCCAGTAATTGTCCCAGACATGCCCGGTCAGGGAACAGGTCTTCTGCACCTCGTACAGCCGGGCCGTCGCGATGATCGGCAGCGGATTTTCCTGACCGTCGACCACTTTGGTCTGGAGCGCGGAGTAAACCTCGTTGAAATTGATCGGCGCGGGGCCTGCCCCGAGCGCCTGGAACAACGACGTCAGATTGGGAGCGGCCGGCACGCGCAGCTTGAAGTTCTTGAGATCGTCCGGCGTCCTGATCTCGCGGCCGGACGACGTGACGTGGCGGAAGCCGTTATCCCAGGGGCTCGACACCGCCATGATCGGCGTGCGCGCGATCTGCGCGCGGATATAGGCGCCGAGCTCGCCATCCATCGCCTTCCAGACCGCGTCATAGTTCGTGAAGAGAAAGCCGAGGTTGACGATGCCTGCGGCCGGCACCAGCGTCGCGAGGATCAGCGAGGACAGGTTGAAGAACTCGACGCCGCCGTTGCGGACCTGCGTCAACAGGTCGGTATCCGATCCGAGCTGGTTCGCCGGGAACAGATTAATCTCGAGCCGCCCGCTCGTCGCCTCGCGAATGCGGTCGGCAGCTTCCTTGGCGCGGATGTTGACGGGGTGCGTCGGATCCTGCCCCGTCGCAAGCTTGTAGGTGAATTCCGCGGCCGAGGCCGGGCGGGTGAGAATGGCACATAGCGGCACGGCGGCGCCGGCCATGAGCAACTTGCGGCGGCTGAGAGTTATCGGCTTGCGCAAGGTCATCGTTTCCTCCTGTCGAGCATGGATTGGTTGATGTAAAGGCGGCTCTTCACCGCCCGTGTTGCTGCTGGCCGGCTCTCGATGCGCCGGCATTGGACAGCAGCCGTCGTTCTTCGCAGCGGCGCGACGAAGCATGTCCGTCGTGGATCGGGAAGACGGGCTGCTAGCGCAGCCACTCCTTGATCTGCCGCTTCACTTCCGCGGTCGAGATGCCGTAGCGGTCGTGCAGCGTCGGCAGCGCGCCGGCGGCGAGAAACTCGTCGGGAAGTCCGATCTGCCGGAACGCGGGATGAACGCCCGCGCGCATCAGCAGCGTCGCCACGGCCTCGCCGAGCCCGCCGATCACGGTGTGGTTCTCGGCGACGACGACGAGGCGGCCGGGCTTGCCCGCTTCGCGCAGGATCGCTTCGGTGTCGAGCGGCTTGATGGTCGGAACGTGCAGGACAGCCGCATCAATGCGGTCGTCCGACAAGGCCTGGGCCGCCTCCAGCGCGCGCATGGTCATGATGCCCGAGGAGATGATCAGGACGTCGCCACCGTCACGAAGCAACGCAGCCTTGCCGAGCTCGAACCGGTAATTGTACTCGTCGAGCACCAGCGGCACCTGTCCGCGCAGCAGGCGCATATAGACCGGTCCGCGATGCGCGGCGATCGCCGGCACGACCTGCTCGATCTCGTGCGCATCGCAGGGATCGATCACCGTCATGTTCGGCATCGCGCGGAACAGGGCGAGATCCTCGGCCGCCTGGTGGCTGGGTCCATAGCCCGAGGTCAGGCCTGGCAGCGCGCAGGCGATCTTCACGTTGCGGTCTTCTTCCGCAATGGTCTGGTGGATGAAGTCGTAAGCCCGGCGCGAGGCGAACACCGCGTAGGTCGTCGCGAACGGCATGAAGCCTTCGGCGGCGAGCCCCGAGGCTGCGGCGAACAGCAGCTGCTCGGCCATGCCCATCTGGTAGTAACGATTGGGAAAAGCCTGCGCGAAGATGTGCAGGTCGGTGTATTTGCCGAGATCGGCGGTCATGCCGACCGCGTCCTCGCGGCTGCGGGCGAGCTCGACGAGCGCGTGGCCGAAGGGGGCGGGCTTGGTGCGCTGGCCCTCCGCCGCGATCGAGGCGATCATGGCCGACGTGGTCAGGCGCGGCTTTGCCGAGGGGGTCGATCCGGCGGACTTCATGACTGGTCTCCCGCGTTCAGTGCAGACAGCGCGAGCTGCCATTCATGCGGCTCGACGCGAATGAAATGGTTCTTCTCACGCTGCTCCAGGAAGGGAACGCCCTTGCCCATCAACGTGTCGGCGACGATCATGCGAGGCTTCGGCTCGGCATGCGCCGTCGCGGCATCGAAAGCCCCCACCACTGCGTCGAGATCGTTGCCATCGACGCGCTGCACGAACCAGCCGAAGGCCTCGAGCTTATCGACCAGCGGCTCGAAGCCGAGCATCTGCTTGGAGGGACCGTCGGCCTGCTGATTGTTGACGTCGACGACTGCGATGATGTTGTCGAGCTTGTGATGGGCAGCAGACATGATGGCTTCCCATTTCGAGCCCTCGTCGAGCTCGCCGTCCGAGAACAGGGTGAAGATTCGCGCCGCCGAATTCTTGCGCTTCAGCCCGAGCGCCATGCCGACGGCGATGCCGAGGCCAAGGCCGAGCGAGCCGCCGGACATCTCCATGCCCGGGGTGTAGGAGGCCATGCCCGACATGGGCAGACGGCTCTCGTCGAAGCCATAGGTCGCGAGCTCCGCCCCCGGAATGATCCCGGCCTCGATCAGCGCCGCATAAAGTGCGATCGCATAGTGCCCGTTCGAGAGCAGAAAACGGTCGCGGCCTTCCCAGACCGGATCCTCGGCGCGAAAGCGCATCGCGTGGAAATAGGCCACCGCCAGCACGTCGGCGATATCGAGCGCCTGGGCGATATAGCCCTGGCCCTGGACCTCGCCCATCAGCAAGGCGTTGCGGCGGATATTGCGGGCGCGCTGTGCCAGCGTCGGTGCGTTCGGGAGTGTCGGTCTTGCCATGTATATCTCCTCCTCGCCTAGTGGATCAGCATGCCGCCGTTCACGTCGATGACCGCACCGGTGACGTAGGCCGACAGGTCCGAGGCGAGGAAAGTGTAGATGCCCGCGACGTCGGCGGCCTCGCCGAGGCGGCCGAGCGGTATGCCCTCGAGGATCTTCGTCCGCATCTCGTCGGTGAGCTTGCCCGCGGTGATATCGGTGCCGATCAGGCCCGGCGTCACGCAGTTGACGCGGATACCGTCGGGCCCGAATTCGCGGGCCATCGCCTTGGCGAGGCCGAGCACGCCGGCCTTGGCTGCCGAGTAATGCGGTCCGCCGAAGATGCCGCCGCCGCGCTGGGCGGAGACCGACGACATGCACGCGATCGACCCGCTCCTGCGCTTGCGCATATGCGGGATCACCGCCTGCGACAGGAACAGGATGCCCTTCAAATTGACGTCCTGGATACGGTCCCAATCTTCAGGGGTGATGTCGAGAAGCTTCACCGGCTGCGTCACGCCCGCATTGTTGATGAGGATGTCGATCTGACCGAATTTCGCGATGACCGCTTCAACGGTCTTGATGCAGGCCTGCTTGTCGGTGACGTCCAAGGCGAGGCCAAGATGCGGCTCGCCAGTGCCGGATTCGAGTCCGCGCGCGGCGGCTTCCGCGGCTGAACCGTCGATGTCGAGAATGGCGACCCGGGCGCCTTCGGCCGCAAAGCGGCGGGCCGTTGCAAGGCCGATGCCCCGCGGCGAGGCCGCTCCGGTGATGATGGCTGTCTTGCCGCGTAGCAGCATTGTGATCCTCCCTGAATGGCTGTTGCCGGCACCGACGGCGCCACTGTTCTTGACCCGTTGATTATGCCCCTGCCTCGTTTCCGACAAACGCGCTGTTGTCTTGCATAGGTGAATTTGGTTCACTCGTCGGATGCTGCTGTCCAGTATTCCGATATCATCCATCCGCGCGTTCGAGGCGGCCGCACGCACCGGCTCGTTCCGGGATGCGGCGAACGAACTTCATTTGACGCCGAGCGCGGTGAGCCACGCCATCCGCAAGCTCGAAAGCGCGATGGGCACGATATTGTTCGAGCGGAGCGCCCGCGCCGTCCGTCTGACGCCGGCGGGCGAGAACCTGATGCGTCATGCCGGCGCCGCCTTCGACAATCTGCGCCGCGGGATCGAAGAGGTCGCGGGCCGCGGCCCGCAATTGCTGAGAGTGCACTGCGCGCCGAGCTTTGCCGCGCAGTGGCTCGCCCCGCGCCTTGCCCGCTTCATGGCCGCAGAGCCCCAGCTCGAGGTCCGGCTCGCCGCCAGCACGGAATATGCCCGGTTCAGCAACGACGATTTCGACATCGACATCGTCTACGGGCAGCCGAGAGCCGAGGGAGTCGAGGTCATTCCGCTCGGCGAAGAGACCGTGACGCCGCTCTGCACGCCCGAGCTCGCGAAGAAAATCCGCAAGCCGAAGGACCTGCTCGATCAGGTGCTGATCCGCTCGGAAGTGAAGCAGGTGCAGTGGCACCAATGGTTCACCGCCAACGGGCTCGAGGCGCCTGCCATTCATGGCATGCGCTTCGATCGCAGCTTCCTGGCGATTGCGATGGCGTCGAGCGGCCTCGGCGTGACGCTGGAGTCAACCCGGCTTGCCGAACGCGAGATCGCCACAAGGCGGCTGGTTGCCCCCCTCGCCGGACGCTCCGTCGACATCCGCTATATCGGCCACCATCTGGTGTTCCCGCGCGCGAGCCAGCAGCGGCGACCGATCCGCGTCTTCGCCGAGTGGATCACGCGGGAGGTCGCGGTTGCCGGCCCGGCTTCAAGCCGATCGAGAGTCAAGTCGACGGGCTGACGGCTCCGACCGCTCAATACGTGCCGCCGAAGCGTCTTTTCTGCTCAGCCCTTCGAAACCACCGCGCGCCCATAGGGCGGTTGTGCCTGGACCGGCGGATTGGCGGTCTGGGCGGCGAGCTCGCCGATCAGGCGGTCGGCATCGGCGGCCATGCCGTCGGGGGCCTGGATCACCAGGCGCTCCAGTGCCCAGCGATAGGACGAGATGCGCTGCTCCAGACATTGCTGCACCCACTGCACGATCAGCGAGTTCTCCTGCATCCGCGCGACCGCGTCGTCCCTCTCTCTCGGCGAGAGCGCGGAGACGCGCGCCATGCTGGCGTTGCGCTTTCTGTCGAGGTCGATGACGCGGATCGCGGATGCGAAGAACGGCTCGAAGCGGGTGATGTCGTTGCGGACGTCCTCGATCAGCTGCGCATAGCGCGAGGAATGCGAGCGGTGCGGCTCGTCGATCAGCGTGCGGCCGTACATGGTGCGGTCGAACACGATCTTCTGCCGCCAGGGTGACGGCATCGCCTTGTAGTCGCCGAACACGCTCTTCCAGGCGGGGCGCGACAGCGGCGGCTCGATCATGGGATAGGCGAGGTCGCGCAGCTGGCGCTCCTCGTCGGTGAGCTGGAATTGCGAGGGTTTCAGACCGACGCTGGAGGTGACCTCCTCGCCGAGCCAGCGATGCATGTCGTCGCTGCGCATGTCGGCGCGGGTGCGGCCGAAATCGCCGCCGCTACAGGCACCGAGCGCAGCGCCAAGCATCGTGAGCAGCACGGCCGATCGGACAGACCGGATCTGGCGGATGGTGTCCGGCATTGCAAAAGCCCGGAATCAGCGACGGCGACGACGGCGCCCCGGCGCTGTGCCCTGCTCCGGCCCGTGATCGCCGCTGGTTTCGTCTGCCTCGCGCTCGATACGGATGACGGGAAGGATCAGGATCGTTCCCATGTCCGCGCGCGGAGCGACATCCCCCGACGAGCCCACCCGGCGACCGGCCGGAAATTCAATGATGGTCCCCATGTCAGCTCTCTTCAATTGCCGCGCGACCGAGCGCGCTCATGCAACATGCATTCATTAAGATCAGTTCATGGTTAACGGGGTGTAAACGTCGCGGTCGGACCGTAACCGCACGGGCCGCCCGCGACGTCCCGTTGCGGCACGAGATCGCTTCAAATCGAGCGTTCGGCTTCACGCCTCGTTTTCCTTAACGAGCCTTTAAAGGAGCCTGCGATAGGCTGGCGGGCAGTATCTCTTCCAGGTCGCGTATCTCTCCATGACCAAGTCGCTGTTTCCCGGATTCGACGGGCTGATGTCGCTCTCCCGTCGCGAAGGCGTCGATGTTCGGCCGACGCTGCTGCGCGTGCTGACCGACCTCTATGTGCAGACCCGCATCCACAGCGACGACGAGCAGCGCCAGTTCACCGAGCTTGCAACGCGGCTGATCGACCAGGTCGACGATGCGACCCGCGCGGCCATCAAGGCCAAGCTCGCGATCTATCCGTCGACGCCCGTCCCGGTTCTCCAGAAGCTCGGGCTGGTTGCCGCACATGAAGGCCGCAGGGTTCCGCTCGCCCGCGAGATCCCCATGCCCGCACCCGCCCCCGCGCCGGCCCGCACGCCGACCGACGCCGAGCTGCGCATGGCCGCGAACATGGCGATGCAGCCGAAGGACGCCGCCGAGATCCACGACATGTTCTTCCGCGCCGGCGCCTCCGAGCGCGCGCTGATCGTGCACAACCTGGCGCAGACCCCGCTGAAGGCGGCACCCCGCATTCCGACCGTGCGCGCCAAGCGCGCGATTCAGATCCTGGAGATGGCGGCGATCGCGGGCGACGTCGAGAATTTCACCCTCGAGCTCGGCGACAGCCTGATCCTGCCCTCGCGCGTCGCGGCCCAGATCGTCGACGATGCCGGCGGCGAGGCGCTCGCGGTCGCCGCGCGCGCGCTCGACATGCCGAGCCCCAACTTCCAGCGCATCCTGCTGTTCTTCAAGCCGGAGATCGGCACGTCCGTGAACGAGGTCTACCGGCTATCGCGGCTCTACGATCGTCTCAACGACCGCTCGGCGCTGGTGATGCTGGCAGCCTGGCGCGGCTCGACGCTCGCCGTCACCCGCGCAAAGTACCAGTCGTCACTGCATGACGGCGAACGCCAGCGCGCCCGCGCGGGCGCAAGCCAGACGCGGCCGGGCGTGCAGCCCGGCGCAATGCCGCCGCGCCGCACCGGCACCGACGGGTCGTCGGAGCGTTGAACGACTCGCGCTGAGGGAGATCCCGCGTCGTCCAAGCTCGTCATTGCGAGCGCAGCGCGCAGTCGTGCCCCGGACGCAGCGAAGCGCCCCTCCGGCGATGCGCTGCTGAGCCGGGGCCCATCTCTCCGCCTTCGTTGATGCAGCCTTATGGGTCCCGGCTCTGCACGGCAACGCTGGCGCGTCGCCGCTTGTCCGGGACACAGCTACGCCTTCGCAAGCTCGAGGAAATGCCGTCCGGCACGATCCTCGGTCTCGACGATCCAGGCGTCCGGATCGAAGCGGATTTCCTTCGTCAGCCGCTCCTCGATCGTGTGCTCGGGCAGAGGTTGCTGCGCGACCGGCACGAAGAAGCGATCGACGGGGCGGCCGTCGTCGTAAGAGGTCTGCGGCGCCGGCGCGTACAGCATCGCATGGCCGTCGAGCAGCGACACTTTCACGAACACCGCGCCCGCCTCCTCGGCACCGCGACGGCGCACCGCGCCGAACACGCCCTCGGTCTGGCACCGGCGCAGGTAAGCCGCCACCCATATGTTGGATTTCAAACGCATGAGTCGAACGATAGGCCAGCGTGACGCGCGCCGCCAGTCTCAGCGTCCGATTGTCACGCCTTGCTTACACCTTGCCCGCCGTTGATCTGGCGTGCGACGAGGTATGACAGCGGCATCGCAAGTGCGAATCCCACGGCGACCGCATAGGGGATGTTCCTGATCGCGTCGGCGGCGAAGCTCGGCACCATCAGCACGACGATCAGACTGACGCCCGCCAGCACCGTACCCAGCATGATCCAGACCAGAACCGAGACCTTGAACATGACAACCTCTCTTCTTCGTTGAAGATGAGCGATCATGTTCCCCGAAGCCGTCGGCCGTCATTGATCCCAAGCAAATCGCCCGCGCGCGGGCGCGGCGGCGCGCGATGCCCGGAATTGATCGGTGTCAATGACAGCGGGCGGTGGGGTTATTCGACGGGATGGCCGATCGCGGCGCCGAGCTCGCGCAGCAGCCGGTCGGAGAGCTGGCCGGTGACCTGCATCTTGTGCTCGCGCTCGAACTTCTGGATCGCGGCCTGGGTTTCGCCGCTCATCGTGCCCGTGATCTTCAAATTCCCGTAGCCATATTCGGACAGCGCGCGCTGAACGCCGGCGATACGCCGGGCGGCGGGGCTCTGCGGCACGGGAATCGGCGCGGGCGGACGCATGGCGGACGGCGGCGTCGAGGTCGTCGCCTTGACCAGATTGGTCATGGGATCACTGCCCGCGCGCGGCGTCGATGCGGTCGCCTCGACGGGTTTCTCCGGCGGCTTCTCGGCGGCTCGCTCGGCAGGTTTCGGCTCGGCGCGGAACTCCGTCGCGCGCGGCTCCAGCGGCGAGGTATCGGCGCCGACCGGGCGCGGACGCGGCATTGGGTTCGACAGCGCCACGGAGGACGGTGCGGGAAGATTGATCACGGTGCCGAACATCGGCGCCGGATGGCGGCCGGTCTGCAGGAACAGCGCATTGGCAACGATCGCGCCGATCGCGGCGACGGCGACGAGACCGGCCAGCGTGTCCTTGGGGCTGTGCAGCAGCACGCGCATCACGAGGTTGCGCTCGGTCTCGACATCGACAACCGCGGCCTTGGCGCCACGGCGGCGCGGAGCGGCTTCGTCCTTGGTAGACTTCCTAGGCACTTTTCTTCACCAGAGCGGGTTGGTCCTGAGACTGGTCGTGAGTTTGGTCCTGAAGATCCTGGCGCAGCACCGGCGTCAGCGTCGCGACCTTGCTTTCGACCGGCTTGACTTGCGGCGGCGTGTAGACGAGCGGCAGCCTGACGGTGACGGCGGTGCCCTCTCCCAAACTGCTTTGTACCGTCAATTCGCCGAGATGCAACGCCACGAGACTCTTCACGATCGAAAGTCCGAGACCGGTTCCCTCGTGACGGCGCTGATAGGTCTTGCCCGCCTGGAAGAACGGCGCGCCGATGCGCTTGAGATCGTCGGGCGCGATGCCGACGCCGGTATCGCTGATGCGCAGCGTCAGCTGCGAACCCGACACCGAAGCGGTCACGGAGACCTGACCGCCACGCTCGGTGAACTTGATGGCGTTGGCGACGAGATTGAGCACGATCTGCTTGAACGCCCTGGAATCGCCGGTCATGACGGGCAGATCCTGCGGCGCATCGGTGATGAGATCGATGCCGTTCTCCCGCGCCTTCAGCGCCAAGAGATTGCAGCAATGCAACAGCGAGGCCCGCGGCGCGAACGGCTCGGACGCGATCTCGAAATTGCCCGACTCCATCTTCGACATGTCCAGGATGCCGTTGACGACCGACAACAGGTGCTGGCCGGAATCGTTGATGAGCTGCGCGTATTCCTGGCGCTGGGCCGCACCCAGCATCAGGGTCTGCTCCTGCGCGATCATCTCGGAGAAGCCGATGATGGCGTTCAGCGGCGTGCGCAGCTCATGGCTCATGGTGGCGAGGAAGCGGGTCTTGGCGGCATCGGCAGCTTCCGCGGCGCTGCGCGCCTGATCCAGCGCCTGCTCGGACAGCTTGTGGTCGGTGACGTCGCGCATCACGGCGACGACCTCGGCCTCGCGCGTGACGTCACTGTGATAATTGTGGCCGATATCCCGGTCGAGCGGGCGGCAGCGCATCTCGACCCAGAGGAAATCGACCTGGCCGCGCTCCGAGCCGTCGGGCTCACGCCGCAGCCGGAACTCGATGCTGCGCACGTCGCCGCGCGCGGCATCGGAGAGCGCGGTGAGATAGGCCGGGCGATCGGCGACATGGACGCGGTCGAACAGGCCATGCCCCAGCAGTTGCGCCACCGGCATGCCGAGCATGGCTTCCGCCGCCGGCGAGATGAACTGCACCGCACCGTTGCGCTGATGCCGCGAGACGACGTCGCTCATGTTGCGGGCGAGCAGGCGATAGCGCTCCTCCTCGCGCGACAGCAGCGCAACGCTGGTGCGCGCCAGCGATTCCGCGCCGAAGGCAAGGCCGGCGGCATAGAGCGTCGCCGAGACGACGCCGCACGCCATCAGCACGCCGCGTTCAGCAGTGCTGGTGTCTGCAACCGGCAGCCAGCCGAGCTGGCCGACGAGAATCAGGAGTCCCGCACAGGACAGCGCGAGCAAGGAAGCAAAGGCCGCGACGCGGCGCGAGGCCGACAGCGCGGCTTCGAGGGGAACCACGACCAGCCAGACCGCGGCGAATGATTCGATGCCGCCCGTGGTGCCCGCGACCGCCATGATCAGGCCGGCGAGCGCCAGCGACGACAGCACATGGGCGCCTTCATAGCGGCCGGTGCGCGACAGGAACCAGGACAGCAGGATCGGCGCGATCAGCCAGGCGAACGCGGCGACCTCGACCGCGCTCGGCGCGCCGCGCATGGCGAGATAGACCGGGAATGCGGCAAAGGCGGCCAGGCTGCCGAGCAGCCGCGGCGCCATGAAGGCACGATGACGCGCCCGCATCAGCGCATCGTAACGCGCGGAGGGATGCAGCAGTGCATCGAGACAATCGCGGATGATACTCAAAACTGTCACGGGTCTCGCGCTTCGGCTCAATCGTCTTTGGAAGACGCGCCGCAACGCCTCCTTGTCGTTGAGCCACCGTGTCAGAGCGACCTTAAACGAGTGCTAAGGCGGCTCGGTGTGCGGCCGGACGCCGAGACATCGCGGGGCTTTTTAGACGATTTGGCGACGTCTTCGGCGAGGATGGTGAACACAGGGTTTCACACATCCCGGCATGGTTTCGAATTGGTGGATACGCATGCCAGCAGAATCACGGGCGCCGGCGTCAATCGAAAATTTACGACACCGTCGATCTCGAAGAATTTTGCGTAAATTTTCCGCGAATTAAGCTCAAGGCAATCACTTGCGATTTATCGAGAGTTGCTAGGTCGAAACGCGCGCGGACCATCGCCGCGGGCGGGATCTAACGAACAGGTCGATAAGATGCGCTTTCTGCTCCGCATCACATTCTGGCTCGGGCTGGTGCTGGTGCTCCTGCCCAGGGACAAGACGCCCGAATCGGAGAAGCTGCCCCAGATCGGTGCCGCCGACGCGGTGCAGGCTGCGACCGCGGCCGTCTCCGACATGACCCAGTTCTGCAAGCGCCAGCCGGCGGCCTGCGAGGTCGGCGGACAGGCCGCGACCATCATCGGCCAGCGCGCCCAGGACGGCGCGCGCAAGATCTACCAGATCATCAACGACAAGAAAGAACAGATCTCCAACGACAAGAACGAGAAGAACGACAAGAAGGCGCCCGACCATACCGGCTCGATCGCGATGGCCGGCGAAGGCGATGCCGCATCGACCGAGGCACCGCGCGATACCCTGAGCCAGGACGACCTCGCGCTGGAATGGCGCGGCCCGGCGGCGGCGAATTAGCGCCCAAACCCTATCGATTTCATCTCCTCGCATCCTTATATTGGCCCTAACGGGAACACGGGCCAACATGACGACGATCGACGAAATCAGGGACAATTTCGAGCTTCTGGACGAGTGGGACGACCGCTACCGGTACGTCATCGAGCTCGGCCGCACCCTGGAACCGATGCCGGAGGCGGAACACTCCGCCGAGAACAAGGTCAACGGCTGCGTCAGCCAGGTCTGGCTGCAGAAGCTGGTCGACCGCGGCCATGGCGCGCCGATCCTGAAATATCGCGGCGACAGCGACGCGCATATCGTGCGCGGGCTGGTCGCGATCGTGCTCTCGCTCTATTCCGGCCGCACGCCGCAGGAGATCATCGATACCGACGCGATCGCCGTGTTCAACGAGTTCGGCTTTCGCGATCATCTGACGCCGCAGCGCTCCAACGGCCTGCGCTCGATGGTCGAGCGCATCAAGACCGATGCGAAAGAGGCGCTCGCGGAAGCGTCGTGAGATGCTCTCGTAGGATGGGCAAAGCGGCTTGTCCGCCGTAGCTCGAAGAGCGAAGGCGGAAGCGTGCCCACGATCTGCGTGTGACTGGTTGAGAATTCGTGGGCACGTCGCGCAAGAGCGCGCCTTTGCCCACCCTACGAGAGCTGGCCGAGCGGACGAGCTACTTCCGCTTCCGCTGCTGCTGTCCGAGACCCATCTGCTTGGCCAATTGCGAGCGCGCCACCGCATAGTTCGGCGCGACCATGGGGTAGTCGGCCGGCAGGCCCCATTTCTCGCGGTATTGCTCCGGCGTCATGTTGTACTGCGTGCGCAGATGGCGCTTCAGCGACTTGAAGCGCTTGCCGTCTTCCAGGCAGACCAGATAGTCGGGCGCGATCGACTTCTTCAGCGAGACGGCCGGCTTGGCCGGCTCGAGCGGCGCGGTCTCGGTGCGGCCTGACGACACCCGCACCAATGCGCCATGCACCTGGCTGATCAGGTTCGGAATCTCCGCCGCAGGCGTCGGATTGTTGCCGAGATAGGCCGACACGATGCTCGCCGTCAGCTCGATGAAATTCTTAGCCCCGGCATCCGACATGGGCCCGCCCTCTCTGCACCTTGCGCTTCACGGGATAGACGACGCCGAACCTTTCCGTGTCAACAATACGTTCGGCTGAAACAAGGGACTGACGAGGCGACGACGATTGCGGCGCTTGACTGCTGCGCGGCAGAGCTCAGGACCGCTGGTCGAGATGGGCACGCAACTCGTCGATCGACGCAAAGCGCATCATGCCCTCCGGCATCTGCGCTTCGATCGAGCCGTCGGAATAGAGCGAATAGGCCATGCCGTCGACGATGCCGGATTTGAGGACGGTCACGGGCGCCTGCTCGACGGGTGGTGGTGGGGGCGGCGGCTCGGGTGCAGGCGGCGGAGCGGCCTCCGCAAAGGTCGATGGCGAGCGCGGCGGCGGCCGGCGCAGGGCGGCCGGCGGCTCCGACGGACGCATGCGGTCCGGCTTCGGCCAGGCATCGTCAAAGCTTGCAGGCGGAGTATCCAGGGCCTCACCGGGCTCCGCAGGTAGCTGCGGCGGCGCGTCCTCGATGGCCTTCGCCTCCGCACGCTCCCGCTCCTTGCGCGAGGTCGATGCGAACAACAGGTTGCGCCGGCGCGGCGCTTCCGGAGCCGCGGGCGGCGTTGGAGCTTCCGGCACCGGCGGAGCCTCGACGCGCGGACGCTCGCGCGCGGCAGCTTCGCTCTGCCACGGCGGCGGGCCTGCAGCAGGTGGCGGCGGCGGTGGCTGCTCGATCTTTCCTTCGGCCCTTCCCTCGATCCTTGCCGCCGCAGCGGCAGGCATCGGTTCGGGCGCAGCGCCTGATGCGGCGAGGCCCGGCAGCACGGGCCTGACCCGAACCTCGGACGGCGCACCGGCCAGCCGACGCGCGAGGCCCTTCAGTTCCGTGACCACGACATAGAGGCCGGCCAGTAACATTCCGGAGCAGACGGCGATCGTGCCCGAGATTATGAGGGGGCTGCCGAGGCTGAACTCCCTGACGGAGAAGCCAAACAGGATCGAAAGGAAGCCCGCCACGACGGCGAAAATCCCCGCGATCAACAATGCCAGATTCATCGAACTCACCCCCGGTCGCCATCCACACGCGACAACCGCTACGCCACGATACCGTCATCCGGTGTTCCACGCCAACGAGGAATCGTCGGTAGCGTTCCTAAAGGGAAGGAAATCAGGGACTTATTCACATTCCCTTCAGCTACGGCTCGCTACTGCTTAGACTGCTCTCAAGTAACCGGAATTGCTGCGTCGCATCAGGAATTTAGCCATAATGCCCAATTACTTGGTAATGGAACTGCGCTATAGGGAGTCCGGGGAACAGGCCCGCGCGCACCAGCAGGGCCAAGAGGGGATTCCGGGGCACCGATAGCCATGACATCCATCACGACTTCGGCGATCGACACGCCTCTGCGGCGCTCGGTCGAACGGACTTGCGACGATCTCGCCATGCTGGTGCTGGCCGCGGTCGCGGTCGTTGCAGGCCTGACGTTCCGCGACTACGGCCTCGGCTGGGACGACTACACCCACGCTGAATATGCCGATTTGCTGCTGCGCATGTTCGGTTCCGGCTTCAAGGATACTGCGGCGCTCTCCTTCGCCAATCTCTACATGTATGGCGGCGGCTTCGACATGGTCGCGGCCCTCCTGCACAAAATCATTCCGCTCGAGCTGTTCGAGACGCGACGTCTGGTCGGCGCCATTGTCGGCGTGGTCGGACTTGCGGTGACGTGGCGGCTCGGCCGTCGCATCGGCGGGCCCCTTGCCGGTCTTGCCTCGCTGCTGCTGCTCGCGCTGTGCCCGATCTTCTACGGCCACATGTTCATGAATCCGAAGGATGCACCCTTCGCGGTGGCCATGATCATCCTGATGCTCGGCCTGGTCCGGCTCGCCGAGGAATATCCCAAGCCGTCGCCGCGCACGATCCTGATCGTCGGCCTGGGTGCCGGCCTTTCACTGGGCTGCCGCGTTCTCGGCGGGCTCGCGCTGGTCTACGCCGTGCTCGGCTTCGTCCCGCTGTTCCTGGAGGAACTGCGCAGCGAGGGCCTGCGCGAGTCGGTCCGCCGCTTCGCCCATGTCGTCTATGTGCTGCTGCCCGGCTTGGCGTTCGGCTACCTCGTGATGGGCCTGATTTGGCCGTGGTCGATCATGGAGCCCGGCAATCCCTTCGAGGCGCTGACCTACTTCTCGCACTTCTTCGAGAAGCCGTGGAAAGAGATGTTCGACGGCGCGATCGTGTCCGTGCCGGACATGCCCTGGTCCTATCTGCCGACGCTGTTCGCGCTGCAGCTGCCCGAGGTGATGCTGGTGCTGATGGCCGGCGCCGTGGTCAGCACCTTCGCCATGCTGCCGCGAAGCGAGGTGCCAGCGCGGCGCAAGACCATCATGCTGATGCTGACGCTGGCTGCGACCCTGCCGCTCGCGATCGCGATGGTGAAGCGGCCGGCGCTGTACAACGGCATCCGCCATTTCGTGTTCGTGATCCCGCCAATGGCGGTGCTCGGCGGCGTCGCTTTCGCGTGGGCCATGGAGCGCCTGCGCGCCAATCACCGCACCTGGCAGCCGGTCGTGCTCGCCACGTTCTGCTTTGGCCTTGCGCTCTCGCTCGCCGAGATGATCCGGCTGCATCCCTATCAGTACACCCACTTCAACCATATCGCCGGCACCGTGCGCGGTGCCGACGACCGCTTCATGCTGGACTATTGGGGTCTCGCGCTGAAGCAGGCCTCGGACGAGCTGCGCGAGCAGATCGTCGAACGCCAGGAAGTGCCGCCGACCAATCGCAAATGGAAGGTCGCGGTCTGCGGTCCGCAGCGCCCCGCCCAGGTCGCGCTCGGGCCCGACTTCACCATCGGCTGGGATTCCAACGCGGCCGATTTCGCGATGACGCTCGGCGAGTTCTACTGCAAGGGCCTCACCGCGCCCGTGATGGTCGAGATCAAGCGCGACGACGTCGTGTTCGCCCGCGTCTACGACATCCGCGGCCGCAGCATTTCCAGCCTGCTCTCGATCCCGGCGCCGTAATAATTTTCTCTAGGGCGTAGCCCGGATGAGCGAAAGCGACATCCGGAATCCCCCTCAGAGCGGCCCCGCATGTCGTTCCGCTCATGCGGGCTGCGCTTGACTGCCGCGCGCTTGTCGCGCCTTGCTGCTTGCCACGAGCGGTACTACGCTCCCTCCCCGCAACAACGATGTTCGGAGAGATCAGCCATGTCGCCAGCGGAAGCGCGCCTGAAGGAAGTGCCGTCTGATATGACGGAGGCTGAGTGGCAGCAACGGGTCAATCTCGCCGCCTGCTACCGCCTTGTCGCGCTGTACGGCTGGGACGATCTGGTCGATACCCACATCTCCGCGCGCGTGCCCGGCCCCGACCATCATTTTCTCATCAATCCCTATGGGCTGATGTTCGACGAGATCACCGCCTCGAGCCTCGTCAAGGTCGATTTGCACGGCAACCAGCTCTCCGAGAGCGAATACAGCATCAACCCGGCGGGTTTCACCATCCATTCGGCGATCCACGAGGTGCGCGAGGACGCGATCTGCGTGCTGCATCTCCACACCCTCGACGGCACCGCGGTGTCGAGCAGCGCGGAGGGCCTCTTGCCGCTGAACCAGACCGCCCAGCTCGTCACCCACGACCTCGCCTATCACGACTATGAAGGCATCGCGCTCGATCACGACGAGCGGCCGCGGCTGCAGAAGGATCTCGGCGACCACAACCACATGCTGCTGCGCAATCACGGCACGCTCACCGTCGGCCGCTCGGTCGCCTCCGCCTTCGAGCGCATGTATCACCTCGAGCGCGCCTGCTCGATGCAGGTGCGCACGCGCGCGCTCGGCACGCCGGTCTATCCGGTCGACGATATTGCTATCGACAAGAACACCGAGCTGCTCGCAAACCGCGACCGCGCCGAGCTGCGCGCCACCAACCTCGTGTGGCCGCCGCTGCTGCGCAAGCTCGACCGCGAGCTTCCGGGCTACCGGTCTTGAGATTTTCGGGATTTGGTGTAGGGTAGCGCCCAACGAACCTCTACGCCTTTTGGAATGAAACGCCGCCCAATTCCGGGCGGCGTTTTTATTTTGGGGCGGTGGTCGCCACGACAACAGAGCCGTAGGGTGGGCAAAGCGGAGCGTGCCCACGTTCTTTCATAATCACTGAGAGATTGGTGGGCACGGCGCTGCGCGCCTTTGCCCACCCTAATGCAGCTCCCTACGGCCCCGTGCCCTACTTCACCTCCGCCAGCGCCGCGAGGATGCGGGCCCAGGAGCGGATGCCCTTCTGGAAGCTGCGAAGATCGTACTTCTCGTTCGGCGAATGGATGTTGTCGTCGTCCAATCCGAATCCGACCAGCAGCGAGTCGAGGCCAAGCGTGCGCTTGAAGTCGGCGACGATCGGGATCGAGGCGCCGGAGCCCATCAGCACGGTCTCCTTGCCCCATTCCTCCGTCAGCGCCTTGCTGGCGGCGGCGAGCGGCTTCATGTTCCAGTCGAGCGCGACAGCGGGCGCGGCGGAATGGTCGCCGAACTCGACCTTGCAGTCGCCGGGAATGCGCGCCGTCACGTAGTCGCGGAACGCCTTGCGGATCTTTTGCGGGTCCTGCCCCTCGACCAGGCGGAACGAGACCTTGGCCGAAGCATGCGACGGGATCACCGTCTTGGAGCCCTCGCCGATATAGCCGCCCCAGATGCCGTTGACGTCGCAGGTCGGGCGCGATGAGGCCTGCTCGATCAGCAGGCGTCCCTTCTCGCCAGCGGGGATCGACAGGCCGATCGGCTTGAGGAACATCTCCGGCGTCAGATTGAGCTTCTTCCACTGCTCCAGGATATCGGGCGGCAGGTCCTTCACGCCGTCGTAGAAGCCGGGAATGGTGATGCGGTTGTCGTCGTCGAACAGGCCGCCCAGAATTTTGGTGAGCACCCGGATCGGGTTCATCGCGCTGCCGCCGAACACGCCGGAATGCAAATCGCGATTGGCGGCGGTGATCTTCAGCTCTTCGTAGAGCAGGCCGCGCAGCGAGGTCGTGATCGCCGGCGTGTTGCGGTCCCACATGCCGGTGTCGCAGACCAGCACGTAGTCGGCCTTGAACTCGTCCTTGTTGGCCTCAATGAAGGGCACGAAATTCTTCGAGCCGACCTCCTCCTCGCCTTCGATCAGGAAGGTGATGTCGACCGGCAGCGAGCCCGTCACCTTCTTCCAGGCGCGGCAGGCTTCGACGAAGGTCATCACCTGGCCCTTGTCGTCCTCGGCGCCGCGCGCGACGATGATCTTGCGGCCGTCGGCATGATCGGTGACGACGGGCTCGAACGGCGGACGGTGCCAGAGATCGAGCGGGTCGACCGGCTGCACGTCGTAATGGCCGTAAAAGATCACATGCGGCCGTCCACCGGCACCGGTCTTGCCGACGATGGCGGGATGCCCGGCCGTCGGCCTCACTTCAGTGGCGACGCCGAGGCTCGCGATGTCCTTGGCGAGATGCTCGGCCGCCGCCTTGCAATCCCCGGCGAAGGCCGGATCGGCGGAGATCGACTTGATCCGGAGCAGCGCGAACAGGCGCTCCAGGCTGTTGTCGAAATCCTTGTCGATGTGGTCGAGCACGGATTGAAGCTGCGCATTGGCCATGGTTGTGGGTCCTGACATTCGAGTCTCAAGAGGTACCGGGTTTTAGCGCCGTCGCAGGCTCGGAGCCAGCCGCAACGGGCGGATGCCGGATGTGCCATGCAAGACTACCTGCAAGTACGGCGGTCGCGAGGAGATTGTTGCCCCAGGCCTGGAGGACAGTTGGAAACCACGGCAGCGCCAGCAGCATGAGAATGCCGGCCGCGCCGAGCGCGAGCCAGGTTCCGAGACGCACATTCGCCCGCTCGTCGAAGGCGGCGCGATGCATCAGCACCGTCATCGGGAAGAACAGCCACATGAAGTAGTATTGCCGTGCCAAAGGCGAGGCCACCGTGATCAGGCAGAACAGGATGGCGAGCTCCTCCGCATCCGAGCGCGCCGTTCGCCGTGCTTGCTGCGGCATGATCGCGACGAAGCCGAGCCCGAGCAAGGCCGACAGCACCAGCACGATCCAGTTCGCCGTCCTGTAGTCGACGTCGATGATGTTCATCGTGCGCGGCGGCTTGCCGGGATCCTCCAGATTGAAGTTGATCGGACGGACCAGGCGGTGCGTGACGGCGATGAGGGACTGGTTGACCCACGACCAGTTCTGCTCGTCACGCTGGCCAAAGCCCTTTTCCGAGCTCGTTCCGACCATGCCCTGATACCAGGTCGCAAGCTCGGCCGCGTTGCGCTCGAAGCCGCGGATCGGCGCCGGCACCACATAGAGAAGGATGCCGGTGAAGGCGACCGTGGCGGCGGCCGCCGCCCATTTCCGCCGCCAGACCAGATACGGCAGGACCGCGATCGGAAACACCTTGATGGCAGCGGCGAGCGCGAACATGAAGCCCGCAAGCCAGGGACGTTGGTGCCGCAAGCTCCAGAAACCGTAGAGCATCATGGCCAGCAGGACGAGGTTCGGCTGGCCGAGGTCGAACATGTCGAACACGAAGGGCACGGTGACGACGGCGGGCAGCGCCTCCAGCCAGCGGCCGGGGCTGCGCCCCGAGCCGGCCATGACCTGGGAGAACGTCCCGGTGTACCACCACGCTACGGCGTTCAGGATCGACAGGACGACATAGAGCGGGATCTTGCCGAACCAGCTCGGGATCGCCAGCAGGATCGCCGGCAACGGCGGATAGATGAACTCGAAGTACTCGACGGCCGTGGCGGGATAGAGTGGCTCACCCTGCAGGACCTGCTGCCCGGCCCACAGCCACAGCGGGTAATCCTTGGTCTTGCCGCTGCCGAAGATCTCGGGAACGAGCACGTCGGCGGCGAGCAGGACGCAGCAGAACAGAAACAGCAGATCCAGCGGCGCGCGCAGCGACAGGTGTCGGGGCGCGTCAGGCTTGGCTAACGGGGCGGGCGGGTCACGGAGTGGTCCTGTGCGGCGGCGAACAGGACGTAGCAGACCGGCGCAGGCTTGGAGAGCCCCTCACCTGAAATTGTACCGGTGGTGGCCTCGGGCAACGGCAAGCGGAATTGCCCAAAGCGGCCTGCCTACCGCCGCAGCAATCCGCCGAGCGCGCCGCGAACCAGCGTACGGCCGATCGAGCCGCCGAGCTGGCCACCGACCGACTTGCCGATATTGGCGGCCATCCCGCCGATCACCTGGTTGGTGACCGATCGCGTCACGTCCCGCGCAATGACCTGGCCGGTCGACAGGCGGCCGCGCTTGACGTTGGTGCCGAAGATGGTGCCGACGATCGAGCCGATCTGGCCGAGAAGGCCGCCGCCATTTCCGCCAGCCGGGCCGTCCGCGGTGGCCGCCGTGCCGGCAATGCGCTTCTGGATCATCTCGTAGGCGGATTCTTCGTCGACGGCGGTGTCGTATTTGCCCTTCACCGGGCTCGCAGCCATGATCGCCTTGCGCTCGTCCGGCGTGATCGGCCCGATGCGAGCCGACGGCGGCCGGATCATCACCCGCTCCACCATCGCCGGCGTGCCGTTGCCCTCGAGGAAGGACACCAGCGCCTCGCCCTTGCCGAGCTCCATGATCACCTTGGCAGTGTCGAGCTTCGGGTTGGGCCGGAAGGTCTGGGCCGCAGCGGCGACCGCCTTCTGGTCCCGCGGGGTGAAGGCGCGCAGTGCGTGCTGCACCCGGTTGCCGAGCTGTCCGAGCACGCGGTCGGGGACGTCGACCGGGTTTTGCGTCACGAAGTAGACGCCGACGCCCTTGGAGCGGATCAGGCGGACCACCTGCTCGATCTTGTCCATCAGCGCCTTGGGCGCATCGTTGAACAGCAGATGCGCCTCGTCGAAGAAGAACACGAGCTTCGGCTTGGGCAGATCGCCGGCCTCGGGCAGCTCCTCGAAAAGCTCCGACAACATCCACAGCAGGAATGTCGCGTAAAGCCTGGGGTTCTGGAGCAGCTTGTCGGCCACCAGAATGTTGACCATGCCGCGGCCGTCGCGGTCGGTCTTCATGAAGTCCTTCAGCGTCAGCGCCGGCTCGCCGAAGAATTTGGTGCCGCCCTGGTTCTCCAGCACCAGCAGCTGGCGCTGGATGGTGCCGACGGTGGCCTTGGTGACGTTGCCGAACCCCTGCGCGGCCTTGCGGATGGCTGCGAGCGGATCCTCCTCCGCGTCCGCCCCCTTCTTCCCGCTATCGGGCACGATGGCATCGAGCAGCGCGCGCAGATCCTTCATGTCGATCAGGGTCAGCCCGGCGTCGTCGGCGACGCGGAAGGCAACGTTGAGCACGCCTTCCTGCACGTCGTTGAGGTCGAGCATGCGTGCGAGCAGAAGCGGCCCCATTTCCGTGACGGTCGCGCGCACCGGATGGCCCTGCTCGCCGAACACGTCCCAGAACACCGTCGAGAACTGATCGGGCTGGAAATTCAGCCCCATTCCGGAGGCGCGCTTGACGATGAAGTCTTTGGCTTCGCCGACCTCGGAGATGCCGGAGAGGTCGCCCTTGATGTCGGCGGCGAAGACCGGAACACCGGCGCGCGCAAATCCTTCCGCCATCACCTGCAGCGTCACAGTCTTACCGGTTCCGGTTGCACCTGTGACGAGGCCGTGGCGATTGGCGAGCGCCAGCGTCAGCCAGGCCTGCTCCTCTCCCTTGCCGACGAAGATCTTGTCGTCGGTATCGCCGAGCTTGCTGTCCTGTGCGGTCATTATTCTCTCTGATCTCTTCTTGCCGGGTTTCGCGTACCGAAACTCGAATGCTCCAGTTCCGTAGTTTAACGCATGTCGCGCACCGATTAAAACGGTTCAACGCGCTCCAAGCATGCGACATTGTCGGAAACAGACGGACGGTATCAGCCGAAAGTAGGAACGAGCTGTTCGCAACGCGGCAATTTTTCGCCGATTCCATCTCCGCTCTTGCACCGCTGCAACACCTTTCGCGCGTTCGAAGGTGAATCGCCACGGCGCGTGCGTTCATCGCTTGAATTTCACATCACACCGGCTCAAGATCATTTTCGAAAGAAATACTCCGGCAAGCAAACCGGCTGAGGGGCGGGCCTTATGGACGAGCTGATCGGGCGGCTGGCGACAAACGCCAGCATAGATAGTGCTGTCGCTGAAAAGAGCGTCGGCATTATCCTGGGCTTCCTCCGCAACGAGGGTCCTTCCGATAGCGTGCAGGCCCTGATCGACCAGATCCCTGGAGCGGAAGCCGCGATCGAGGCATCCAGGAGCGGCGGCGGACTGTCGCGGCTGATGGGCGGCGGCTTGATGGCGGTCGGCACGCGCCTGATGGGCCTGGGGCTCGGCATGTCCGAAATTCAAAACGTCGCCCGTGAACTTTTCCGCTTCGGCCGAGACAAAATCGGAGCAGATCAGATGGGCAAGATCGTTGCGGGGACGCCAGGCCTCAGCCAGTTCGCCTGAAGCTTTGGCAATTCATATCGAGTATCATGACATATCCGATCTCCGAGATTGAGGGCCTGTCGGTCTTTGCCGCCAACAAGTTGAAGGCGCAAGGTATCCGCACCACCGACGGGCTGCTCGAGGCGGCCGGCACGGTGAAGGGCCGCAAAGCGCTTTCCGCCAAGACCGGCATCAGCGAGCAGCTGCTGCTGGAATGGGCCAACGTCTCCGACTACATGCGTATCCCCGGCATGGGCCGGGCCAAGGTCGGCCTGGTCCGCGCCGCCGGCGTCACCACCGTGCGCGAGCTCGCCTATCGGAATCCGGCAAGGCTCGCCCAGAGCATGCGCGACGCCAACGAGAAGAAGAAGCTGCTGCGCATCCTGCCTTCGGAGAAGTCGGTCGGCGACATCATCGCCAAGGCGAAGAAGCTGCCGCCGAAGATCACGTATTAGGGGTCTTTCGAGAACGGATTCCCGCGCCACCTTTTCGGTGTCGTCCCGGCGAACGCCGGGACCCATACCGCGGAATCTATCGGTCACAGACGGTGGCAGTACCGGACTACGAGTCTTCGCCAAACTTTACCCTGGGGGTATGGGTCCCGGCGTTCGCCGGGACGACAGCTGGGGTGATGCGCGAGAGTGCCACAATATCGATGCCGCCCGCCGACACCGCCATCCCGCCTTGACTCCCCCTCGCCGACCGCGCAAAGCCACCCACATGAATGCCTCGCCCTCCCCATCCGTCCCGCCGGCCGGCTCGGCCGGGCCAGATGCGCTGCGGAAACTGCTGGAACGACCGATCCCGGCGGTGATGGGCGTGCTCAACATCACCCCGGATTCCTTCTCCGACGGCGGCGAGTTCATCGGGCCCGAGCAGGCGCTCGCGCGGGCGCGGGCGATGATCGCGGATGGCGTCGACATCATCGATATCGGCGCCGAGTCCACCCGGCCCTACAAGGGTGCGAAGGCCGTCACGGCGGAAAGCGAGCTGGCCCGGCTCAAGCCGGTGCTGGCGGGCGTCGTGGCCCTCGGCGTGCCCGTGTCGATCGACAGCATGAAGGCGGAGGTGGTGGCCTATGCGCTCGACCAGGGCGCGGCGATCGCCAATGACGTCTGGGGTCTGCAACGCGACGCCGCGATGGCGCCGCTGGTGGCCGCAAGAGGCGTTCCCGTCATCGTCATGCACAACCGCGACGACGCCGATCCCGCCATCGACATCATCACGGACATGAAGACGTTCTTCCTGCGCTCGCTGGACATCGCCGCAAAGGCCGGCATCGCGCGCGAAAAAATCGTGCTCGATCCCGGCATCGGCTTCGGCAAGACCGCCGAGCAGAGCATGACCGCGCTGGCACGCTTGCGCGAATTCGAGATGTTCGGCCTGCCGATCCTCGTCGGTGCCTCGCGCAAACGCTTCATCGCCTCGGTGTCGCCGTCGGAGCCGAAGGAGCGGCTCGCCGGCTCGATCGCCGCGCATCTGATCGCCGCGCAACGCGGCGCGAAGATCATCCGGACTCATGACGTCGCCGAGACCCTGCAGGCGCTGCGGGTAGCGAACGCAATCGAGGGCAAGCAATGACCGATACGATCTTCGTCACCGGCCTGTCGATCCACGCCCGCCACGGCGTGATGGATCACGAGACCGAAGTCGGCCAGCGCTTCGTCATCGATCTCGAACTCTATACCGACCTGTCGGAGCCCTCGCGCAGCGACCGGCTCGCCGACACGGTGTCCTACGCCGACGTCGTGGCGACGACGACGGCGGCGTTCAAGAATACCAATTACAAGCTCCTGGAGCGCGCGGCCGGCGCGGTGGCCGACGCCATCCTGTCGCACTTCCCGCGCATCCGCGCCGTGAAGATCACCGTGCACAAGCCGCATGCGCCGATCGCCGCGATCTTCGACGACGTCGGCATCATGCTGACGCGCTCGCGGCACCCCTGATGGCAAGCGTGCTGATCGCACTCGGCGGCAATGTCGGCGATGTCCGCGCGACATTCGCCAAGGCGATCGCCCATATCTGCGGCATGGCGCAAGCTGCGCTAATCGCGCGATCCTCGGATTATGCGACGCCGCCGTGGGGCGACGAGGAGCAGGCTCCCTTCATCAATGCCTGCATCGAGATCGAGACCGGCCTCGATCCGCACGCTCTGCTGTTCGTTTTGCAGAAGGTCGAGCAGAAATTCGGCCGCACGCGGGACAAGGAGCGGCGCTGGGGCCCGCGCACGGTCGATCTCGACATGATCGCCTATGACGATGTCAGCTTGCAGAAGCCGGATCTGACCCTGCCGCATCCGCGCCTGTTCGAGCGCGCTTTCGTGCTGGTACCGCTGGCCGAAATCGCGCCGGACCGCGTGATCTCGGGCATTCCAGTGCGTGACGGGCTCGCCAGCGTCTCGACGCAAGGCATTGAGCGGCTTCCGGATACCGGTTAACCAAAAACAACCGTTTGCAGGGGCGGCCCGCCGTGGCAATTTCGCCTGCGAATAACGATACGTTTGGGAGCCCTTGGCCGCATGACCTCCGTGACCGACGACCTGCCGCTGGCGGCCGATTTTCCCAAGGCGAGCGTCGAGGACTGGCGCAAGCTGGTCGACGGCGTGCTGAAGGGCGCGCCGTTCGAGAAGCTGGTCGGCAAGACCTACGACGGAATCAAGATCGAACCGCTCTATCCGCGCGCCAAGGGCGTTGCGCCCGTGATGGGACGGCCGGCGGCGGCGCCCTGGCAAATCGTGCAGCGGATCGACCATCCCGATGCGGCGCTCGCGAATGCGCAGGCTTTGCAGGACCTGGAGAACGGCGCGACGGGGCTCGCGCTGGTGTTCGCCGGCGCCAATGGTGCTCGCGGTTTCGGTCTGGAACCGTCGGCCGAGGCCGTAGCAAAGGTGTTGAAGGACATCCATCTCGATGCCGGCATCGGCCTCGATCTCGAGATCGGTCCGCAATCGCGGATGGCCGCGATCCGCGTCGCGGAATATGTGAAGAGCAATGGCCTCGATCCCGCCGCCTGCAACATTCGCTTCGGCCTCGATCCGCTCGCGGCCGGCGCGGTGTGGGGCCACAGCCCCTATACCTGGGAGGAGATCGCTCCCGCCGTCACCGGCGCGATCAAGGGCCTCGCCGGGCTCGGCTTCAAGGGACCGTTCGCGTCCGCCGACGGACGCGTGATCCACGATGCCGGCGGCTCCGAGGTGCAGGAGCTCGCCTTCGTGCTCGCCTGCGGCGTCGCTTATCTCCGCGCGATCGAAGGCGCCGGCATTCCGCTGGAAGCCGCGCAAGGCATGGTCTATGCGCGGCTTGCCGCGGATGCCGACCAGTTTTTGACCATGGCCAAATTCCGCGCGCTGCGGCTGTTGTGGGCGCGTATCGAAACAGCGTGCGGGCTGACGCCCAAGCCATTGTTCATCGCCGCCGATACGGCCTGGCGCATGCTGACGCAGCGCGATCCCTATGTGAACATGCTGCGGGCGACCATCGCGACATTCGCGGCAGGGCTTGCCGGTGCCAACGCGATCACCGTGCTGCCGCACACGCTGGCGCTCGGCCTGCCCGACCCGTTCGCACGCCGCGTGGCGCGCAACACGCAAGCCCTGCTGCTGGAAGAGAGCAACCTCGCCAAGGTCTCTGATCCCGCCGCCGGCGCAGGCGGCATCGAGACGCTGAGCGCGCAGCTTTGCGAGGCGGCCTGGGCGCTGTTCCAGGAGAGCGAGACAGCCGGCGGCGCCTTCGCCGCGCTTCAGCAAGGCGTATTCCAGAGCAAGGTCGCGGCCGCGCGAAAAGCGCGTGACGCCAACATCGCAAAGCGCCGCGACGTGCTGACCGGCGCCAGCGAGTTTCCGAACCTGCACGAGAGCGAAGCCACGGTGCTGAAGGCAACGCCGGTTGCGCTCGCGCCTTACGGGGAACAGAAATACAAGTTCGATGCGCTGCCGCCGATCCGGCTGGCGGAACCGTTCGAGGCGCTGCGCGACAAGTCGGATGCAGCACTCAAATCGCGTGGTGCGCGGCCAAAAGTGTTCCTGGCCAATCTCGGCACGGCCGCCGATTTCACGGCGCGCGCGACTTTCGCCAAGAGCTTCTTCGAGGCCGGCGGCATCCAGGCTGTCGACAGCGAGGGCTTTGCCGATCCGGCCAAGCTCGCCGCCGCCTTCAAGACTTCGGGCGCCGAGCTTGCCTGTCTTTGTTCCAGTGACAAGGTCTATGCGGAACACGCCGAAGCTGCAGCGAAGGCCCTGCAAACGGCCGGCGGGCGACATATCTATCTGGCAGGCCGCCCGAGCGAGACCGAGGCGGCGTTGCGGGCCGCCGGCGTCACGGGTTTTGTCTTCGCCGGAGGCGATGCGCTTGCCACGCTGCAAGACGCCTATCGACGGATGGAGCAGACATGACCGAACCAGGCAAACCAGTTCTCAGCGGCGGCTGCCAATGCGGGGCCGTGCGCTTTGGCGTCACGACGGCGCCAACCAGGATTTCGATCTGCCACTGCCGCATGTGCCAGAAGGCGGCCGGCGCGCCGTTCGCTTCCTTTGCCGACATCAACAAGACGGACTTTGCCTGGACCAAGGGGCAGCCGTCGTTCTTCCGCTCCTCCACCATCGCCGAGCGCGGCTTTTGCGCGGCCTGCGGCACGCCGCTGAGCTTCGGCCGCATCGGCGGCGACCGGATCGAGATCATGACCGGCGCGTTCGACCGTCCTGACCAGATCATTCCGACGCGACAGTTCGGCACAGAATCCCGTCTCGGCTGGGTGGTCGGCATCGCCAATTTGCCGAGCCAGACCACGCAACAGAATTACGGACCGGAGAAGATGGCAACCATCGTCAGCCATCAGCATCCGGATCATGATTGAGGATATGGTTGAAACCATGAGCCGCATTCCCAATTTCGCTGATGTCGCCTTCGAGCGCGCCACGACCGCCGCGCCGTCAGGCAGCGCCGAGCCGTGGCTGACGCCCGAGGGCATCTTAGTGAAGCCCGCTTATGGCGAGGCCGATCTCGCCGGGCTCGATTTCCTCGAGACCTATCCGGGCATCGCGCCGTTCCTGCGCGGCCCCTACCCGACCATGTATGTCAACCAGCCCTGGACGGTCCGGCAATATGCCGGCTTCTCCACGGCGGAGGATTCCAACGCGTTCTATCGCCGCAACCTGGCGGCCGGACAGAAGGGCCTCTCGGTCGCTTTCGACCTCGCCACCCATCGCGGCTACGACAGCGACCATCCGCGCGTCGGCGGCGATGTCGGCATGGCCGGCGTCGCCATCGATTCCATCTACGACATGCGCACGCTGTTCGCGGGGATTCCGCTCGACCGGATGAGCGTGTCCATGACCATGAACGGCGCGGTGCTGCCGATCCTCGCGCTCTACGTCGCGGCCGCCGAGGAACAGGGCGTGCCGCCGGAAAAGCTCTCAGGCACCATTCAGAACGACATTCTGAAAGAGTTCATGGTGCGCAACACCTACATCTACCCGCCCGCGCCCTCGATGCGGATCATCTCGGACATCTTCGCCTACACCTCGCAGAAGATGCCGAAATACAATTCGATCTCGATCTCCGGCTATCACATGCAGGAGGCCGGCGCGACGCAGGACCTCGAGCTCGCCTATACGCTCGCCGACGGCGTCGAATATCTGCGCGCCGGCCTTGCCGCGGGCCTGGATGTCGACCGCTTCGCGCCGCGGCTGTCGTTCTTCTGGGCGATCGGCATGAACTTCTTCATGGAAGTCGCCAAGCTGCGCGCCGCGCGCCTGCTCTGGGCAAAGCTTCTGAAGCCGTTCAACCCGAAGGACCCGCGCTCACTGTCGCTGCGCACGCATTCCCAGACCTCGGGCTGGTCGCTGACAGCGCAGGACGTCTTCAACAACGTGATGCGCACGACGGTGGAGGCGATGGCGGCGACACAAGGCCACACCCAGTCGCTGCACACCAACGCGCTCGACGAAGCGCTGGCGCTGCCGACCGATTTCTCGGCGCGCATCGCCCGCAACACCCAGCTGTTCCTGCAGCAGGAGAGCGGCACCACCCGCATCATCGACCCCTGGGGCGGCTCCTATTATGTCGAGCGTCTCACGCGCGACCTCGCGGCGAAAGCGTGGGGCCACATCCAGGAGGTCGAGGAGCTCGGCGGCATGGCGAAGGCGATCGAGGCCGGCCTGCCGAAGCTGCGCATCGAGGAAGCCTCGGCCAAGACGCAGGCCCGGATCGACGCCGGCAAGCAGGCGGTGATCGGCGTCAACAAGTACAAGCCCACCGACGAGGACAAAATCGAAATTCTGAAGGTCGACAACACCAATGTTCGTCGGCTGCAGATCGACAAGCTGACGCGGCTGAAGTCCGAGCGCAACCAGAACGACGTCGATGCCGCCCTCGCTGCGATCACGCGCTCGGCCGGCGAAGGCAACGGCAATCTGCTGGCGCTCGCGATCGACGCGGCGCGAGCGAAAGCAACCGTCGGCGAGATTTCGGACGCGATGGAGAAGGTGTTCGGCCGGCACCGCGCCGAGATCAAATCCATCACCGGCGTCTACAAGCGGGAGGCGTCCAGCATGGGCAATCAGGTCGAGAAGGTTCAGGCGCTGATCGATGCCTTCGAGGAAGCCGAGGGTCGCCGTCCGCGCATCCTCGTCGCCAAGATCGGCCAGGACGGCCACGACCGCGGCCAGAAGGTGATCGCGTCGGCATTCGCAGACATCGGCTTCGACGTCGACATCGGGCCGCTGTTTGCGACCGCCGACGAGGCCGCGCGACAGGCCGTCGAGAACGACGTGCACATCCTTGGCGTTTCCTCGCTCGCCGCGGCCCATCTCACCGCCGTGCCGGAGCTGAAGGCCGCGCTGAAGAAGCAGGGCCGCGACGACATCATGATCATCGTCGGCGGCGTGGTGCCGCCGCAGGACTACGACGCGCTCTATGCCGCCGGCGCCGAAGCGATCTTCCCGCCGGGCACCGTGATTGCGGACGCCGCCGAGGAGCTGATCCGCAAGCTGAATGCGCGGCTCGGGCATAGCGAGGCGGCGGAATAGCTTCGCCGTCTACTTCCCGACAAGAAGGAATTTGCGTGATGTTTTTCGCGCCCACGTTCATGCGCGCGCTCGCTGCTGCCGCAGTTTGCAGCGCATTGTTCGGTCCCGCCCACGCCGCCGACCCCAAGCCAGACGCCGTCATCAAGACCAAGAGCATCGAGGCCCGCGTGTTCCTCGACGACAAGATCAAGGCGGATGCGGCGCTGGCGGCGGATTGCCTGGCCGAGGGCAAGAAATGGCTCGACAAGAACGCCGCCGAAGCGGCCGCCTCGCGCAAAGCCGATCCGCAGTTCTTCAAGGACGGCGGCTGGGATTTCGAGCGCAAATATGAGATCCGCTCGGTCGTCGCCGACCGCTACGTCAGCATCCTCCGCAACGACTACATGAACACCCATGGCGCCCATCCCAATTCGAACGTGGATACGATCCTGTGGGACAAGGCCGACAACAAGCGCATCTCGATCCGCCCGCTCTTCACCGAGACCGCCGATAACGGGGCGACGATGAAGGCGATGGTGAAGGCCATCATCGCCTCGCTCCGCACCGAGAAGAAAAAGCGCGATGCCGGCGAGACCGCGACTGACGAATGGTTCAAGGGCGTCGCGCCGAGCCTGCTCAAGGTCGGTGCGGTGACGCTCGCGCCCTCGACCGAGGCGGGCAAGAGCTCCGGGCTGACCTTCCACTATCCGCCCTACGCCGTCGGCCCCTACGTCGAGGGCGAGTATGTCGCCTTCGTGCCGTGGGAAACGCTGAAGCCTTATTGGACCGCGGAAGGCGCGCGCATCTTCGGCGGCGCGCGGCCGAAGGGTGACGCCGAGGAGCCGTGAGCGGTCGCTAACTGGCCCGCGCCAGCGTCCGCGCAAGTGAGTCCGTCCAATCGGGAATCCAGGAGGCGAATAGCGCCTGCCAGCGATCGGCATCCGCCGGCTCGGTATCAAGGGAGACCGACCATTCGATGAGGGTACGATCGCCCTCGACGATCGGGCGCAGATGCATGGTGCCTTGATAGCGCGTCGGCGCCGGCGTCTGGCTTCCGTCATCTTGCGGATACGGCAGCGCTTCGAGACCGGCATAGGTCAGGGTATGCTGCCGGTCCGAGTGATCGACCAGGCGCTGGCGGATCCAGTTTCCGAGATAGCAGAAGCGTCTGACGGCGCCGACTTCATCGCCGCGCTTGTCGTCTTCGATCTCGCTCTCGCTCACGCCGTCGATGTAAGCGGGATAGTTGTTGAAGTCGCGGATCAGCGACCAGACTTCGTCCAGCGGGCGGTCCAGCACGGCGCTGTAATAAGCTTGGGTCATCGGTGGCTTGCCTTTGGATTTCGTTACGCGCAGAGGTTGGCGAATTGCGCGGGCAAAACCCACCCGATTTCCGACTGCCCATCCGATGGGCATGCTGTTTTCACACAACATGGCGATCTCGTTGGTAGCGCTACCTTGCGGGGGCGCTGCAAAGCCGACTAGAATGGCGCATTGAGAAGAGCACCCGACGTCACGGGCGCCGCTGGGAGGATTCAATGTCCAAGATTTCGCGCCGCACCTTTGCGGCTTCGACCGCCGCAGTTGCGGCATCCGCCGCTTTCGGCTTCAAGCCAGCGCTTGCGCAAGCCTATCCGGCCCGGCCGGTCACCGTGATCGTGCCATGGGGCGCGGGCGGCGGAACCGATGCGACCGCGCGCATCGTCGCAGCGCTGCTGGAAAAGGACCTCGGCCAGCCCTTCAACGTGGTCAACCGCACCGGCGGTTCCGGCGTGGTCGGCCATAGCGCGATCGCGACCGCACAGCCCGACGGCTACACCATCGGCATGCTCACCGTCGAAATCTCGATGATGCACTGGCAGGGCCTCACCGAGCTGACGCCGAAGAGTTACACGCCGCTGGCGCTGATGAACGAGGACCCCCCGGGCATCCAGGTCTCCTCCTCGTCGCCCTACAAGACGGTCAAGGAACTCGCCGAGGCGATCAAGGCGGCGCCTCCCGGCAAGTTCAAGGCCTCCGGCACCGGCCAGGGCGGCATCTGGCATCTGGCGCTGGTCGGCTGGATGCAGGCGATGGGCCTGCCCGCCAACCAGGTCGCCTGGGTGCCCTCGAACGGCGCGGCGCCTGCAATGCAGGATCTCGCCGCCGGCGGCCTCGACCTCACCACCTGCTCGGTGCCGGAGGCGCGCGCCATCATCGAGGCCGGCAAGGCCAGGAGCCTCGCCATCATGGCCCCCGCGCGCAACCCGATCTTCAAGGACGTGCCGACGCTGAAGGAAGCGATGGGCATCGACTATGCGACCGGCGCCTGGCGCGGCATCGGCGCCCCGAAGAACCTGCCGCCGGAGATCGCAACCAGGCTCACTGCGGCGCTGAAGAAGGTCTACGAGTCCGCTGAGTTCAAGGACTTCATGAGCAATCGCGGCTTCGGCACCGTGTGGGGCGATGCCGGCCAGTTCGCAGGCTTCATGGACAAGGGCGACGCCCAGATGGGCGAAGCGATGAAAGCGGCGGGCTTGAGCAAAGCGTGACGTTTCACATAGCTCACGCGTGAGATGACTTTGATTGATGGTCACGGCACTTCTTCAACCTCTCCCCGCTTGCGGGGAGAGGTCGGATCGCATCGCAGATGCGATCCGGGTGAGGGGGAGTCTCCGCAAATCCAATTCTCACCTCCCCCGCGGAGAGCCCCCCTCACCCCAACCCTCTCCCCGCAAGCGGGGCGAGGGAGAACATCGTACGTAGGACTTCTCCCATGCGTCTTCCCGACTCCGTTACGGGATCGTTTCTCGTCGTGCTTGGTGCTGCGGCTGCCTATGGCGGCTGGATCTTGCCGCCGGTGCCGGGCCAGCCGGTCGGCCCCAACGTGTTTCCGCTCGTGATCGGCAGCGGCCTTGCGCTGTGCGGGCTCGCGATCGTGTTCGGGATCGGCCATTCCTTCGAGGAGGAGGAAGAGCTGATCCCGCTGGAGGACGGCCAGGCCGCCGCTCCACCGCCGCAGGGCACGCTCTACGGCCTGCGCGCCTTGCTGCCGCCGGCGCTGCTGCTGTTCTACGTCGTCGCCGCCGACCGGCTCGGCTTCATCATCACTGCGGCGATCATGGTCTATGTGACGTCCACCGCGCTCGGTGCGAAGTGGAAGCTGGCGCTGCCGCTTGCCGCGCTGTCGCCGTTCGCCATCCACCTCATCTTCGGCAAGCTGCTGCGCGTGCCGCTGCCTGCCGGCCTGCTGCCGACGCCCTGGTAATCCCCCATGCTCAAGACCCTGATTGAAGCATTCGCGCTGATCTCCACCTGGGAGGTCATCATCGCAATGTTCGCAGCCTCCGTGTACGGGCTCGTGATCGGCTCGCTGCCCGGCCTGTCGGCGACGATGGCGACCGCCCTGCTCGTCCCCGTCACCTTCTACCTCTCGCCGATCGCGGCGATCGCAACCATCGTCGCGGCGTCCTCGATGGCGATCTTCTCCGGCGACATTCCCGGCGCACTGCTGCGCATTCCCGGTACGCCCGCCTCGGCCGCCTATGCCGACGAGGCCTATGCCATGACGCGCAAGGGCCAGGCCGAGCTCGCACTCGGAGCCGGCGTCTGGTTCTCCGCGGTCGGCGGCATCGCCGGCGTGCTGTCGCTGATGATCCTGGCGCCGCCGCTCGCCGAGATCGCGTTGTCGTTCTCGACCTTCGAATATTTCTGGCTGGCTCTGCTCGGCCTGATGTGCGCCACCTTGGTGGCGCGCTCCTCCCCGGTGAAGGCGATCGCCGGCATGTTCCTCGGCCTGCTGGTGTCCTGCATCGGCATCGAGAATCCCGGCGGCGTGCCGCGCTTCACCTTTGGCCTAACCGATCTGTTCGGCGGCATCGAGCCGATCCCGGCGCTGGTCGGCGTGTTCGCGGTGGCGCAGGTGATGCGCGCGATGCTGACGCCGGAGCCGCCGCCGCTGCCGCGGCGAAAATTCGGAAGCATCATGGCCGGCCAGTGGAGGCTGACCAAGCTGTATCACTGGCAGATGACGCGCGGGAACATCGTCGGCATCATCATCGGCGTGCTGCCCGGCGCCGGCGCCGACATGGCCGCCTGGGTCTCCTACGCGATGTCGAAGCGCTTCTCCAAGGAGCCGGAAAAATTCGGCACCGGCCATGTCGAGGGGCTGGTCGAGGCCGGCGCCAGCAACAATGCCAGCATCGCTTCGGGCTGGGTGCCCTCGCTGCTGTTCGGCATCCCCGGCGACACCATCGCCGCGATCGCGATCGGCGTGCTCTACATGAAGGGCCTCAATCCGGGCCCGACGCTGTTCACCGAGAAGGCGTCGAGCATGTACGCGATCTACCTGATGTTCATCATCGCCAACATCATGATGATCCCGCTCGGTATCGCCATGATCCGGATCGCGGCCTACATCCTGCTGGCGCCGCGCTCGGCGATCATGCCGGTCATCATGCTGTGCTGCGCGGTCGGCTCGTTCGCGATCGGCAACAACATGTTCGGCGTCGTCACCGTCGCCGCCTTCGGCGTGATCGGCTACGTGATGGAGGCGAACGGCTACCCGGTCGCCGCCATGGTGCTCGGCATCGTCATGGGCACCATGGTCGAGCAGGCCTTCGTCACGTCGCTGATCAAGTCCGACGGCAGTATCCTGCCGTTCTTCGAGCGTCCTGTCGCGGCCATCCTTGCCGCGATGGCGATCGGCGCCCTGCTGTGGCCGGTGATGGTGTGGGTCTGGCGCAAGATGAAATCGGCGCAGACGGCGGTGGCGACAAGCAGGTGATTCCGGGCGAGCGGCCCTCGCCTGCCCCGCCTCGGCGTTGTAAAGCAGGGCATGACTGAGAAGAAGGCCTCGCTGGACATCAAATCCCTCGCCCGCGACCTGCGCGACGGCAGCCGCGCGGCGCTGGCGCGGGCCATCACGCTGGTGGAGAGCCGGCGCGGCGACCACCAGGCGCTGGCGCGCGAGCTGGTGCAGATGCTGCTGCCCGACACCGGCAAGGCGTTCCGCGTCGGAATCACGGGATCGCCTGGCGTCGGCAAGTCCACCACCATCGATGTGCTCGGGACCTATCTGATCGAGCAGGGCCACAAGGTCGCGGTGCTCGCGGTCGATCCGTCCTCGGCACGCAGCGGCGGCTCGATCCTCGGCGACAAGACGCGGATGGCGCGGCTCTCGGCCTCCGACGATGCCTTCATCCGCCCCTCGCCGTCCTCGGGCACGCTCGGCGGCGTCGCGGCAAAAACGCGCGAGGCGATGCTGCTCTGCGAGGCGGCGGGCTTCGACGTCGTGCTGGTCGAGACCGTCGGGATCGGCCAGTCCGAGACCGCGGTCTGCGACATGACGGATTTCTTCCTCGCACTGATGCTGCCGGGCGGCGGCGACGAACTGCAAGGCATCAAGAAGGGCCTGGTCGAGCTCGCCGACATGATCGCGATCAACAAGGCCGATGGCGACAATCTCAAGCGCGCCAAGATCACCGCCGCCGATTATCGCGGCGCGCTGCATATTTTGGCGCCGCGGTCCGAACATTGGCACCCACCCGTCGTCACCTATTCGGCGCTGGCCGGCACCGGCATCACCGAGCTCTGGCAGAAGGTTCTGGATCATCGCAAGGCGATGAACGCGTCCGGCGATTTCGCCGTGCGGCGGCGTCAGCAGCAGGTGAAATGGATGTGGTCGATGCTGGAGCAACGGATGCTGGCGCGGCTGCGCAGCGAGGCCTCGGTTCGCAGCAAGGTCCGGAAGATCGAAACCGAGGTCGCCGACGGCCATCTCACGCCGGCCCTCGCCGCCGAGCAGATCCTGGAGTTGCTGCAATGAGCGAAAAGCTCCGCATTCTCCTCACCGGCTTCGGCCCGTTTCCCGGCGCGCCCTTTAACCCGACCCGGCCGCTGGTCGCGCGGCTCGCGCAACTGCGCCGTCCGGCCCTCGATGATGTCGCGCTCTCCAGCCACATCTTCCCGGTCACCTATGCCGCAGTCGACCGGCAATTGCCGGAGGTGCTCGCGAAGGTGAAGCCGGATGCGCTGTTGATGTTCGGCCTCGCCGCGCGCACGCCTTACCTGCGGATCGAGACCCGCGCCCGCAACGCCGTCACCATGCTCTGGCCCGATGCCGCCAACACCCGATCGAGCAAGCGCGGCATCGCCGGCGATGCCGACGCGATGAATTTCGGTCCGCACACGGCAAGGCTGCTGCGCGCCGCGCGCCTCACCGGCATCGATGCGCGCGCCTCGCGCGATGCCGGCGCCTATCTCTGCAACTATCTGAGCTGGCGCGCGATCGAGAACGTGAAGGCGGGCGGGCCGCAGCTTGCGGCGTTCATCCACATTCCCCTGCTCGCGCGCGGCGGTGCGATGCGGCGCAAGGGCGCGCCGCGGATCACGCTGGACGAGCTGGTGGATGCGGGGGAAGCGATGCTGATGGAGATGGTGGCGTTGGCACGGAAGGGGCGGAACGCACAGGTTTCGTAGGGTGGGCAAAGGCGCGTAGCGCGGTGCCCACCATCTCGTTCCAATTGCCGTCAAGTCGTGGGCACGCTTGCGCTTTGCCCACGCTGCGGCACCGTCTCTGCGTAAACATTTAACCCTACCGCGAACAATCCTCACGACCCCGGTCGCGCTGCGCTACCTAGTCGGCGCGGATGCCCTCCCGCGTCCGCCGGAGGACGCGTCATGGACCTCAATCGCCGCCATCTCATCGGAGCTTCGACCGCAGGCATCGCGGGCGCCCTCGCCATGCCGGCCGACGCCGCGCGCGCGGCGCCGCTGACATCCCTGCTGGGCCGCGATGCCACGCAATACGGCGTGCGGCCCGGCAGCAGCGAGGATCAGACCCGCGCGCTGCAACGCGCGATCGATGAGGCTGCACGCGCACAGCTGCCGCTCGCGCTGCCGCCCGGCGTCTATCGCAGCGGGCTGTTGCGGCTGCCCAACGGCGCGCAATTGATCGGTGTGCGCGGGGCAACGAAACTCGTCTTCACCGGCGGGGCTTCGGCGATCCAGAGCGACGGTTCGGACTCCCTTGGCCTCACCGGCATCACTTTCGACGGCGGCAACATCCCGCTGCCGGCGCGGCGCGGGCTGATCCATGTCCTCGGCGGGCGCGATACGCGCATCACTGATTGCGAGATCACGAATTCAGGCGGCAGCGGCATCTGGCTCGAGCAGGTGTCCGGCGACATCTCCGGTAACATCTTCACTGACATCGCGGTGACCGCGGTGGTCTCGTTCGACGCCAGGGGCCTCAGCGTCTCCCGCAATACGATCATCGGCACCAACGACAACGGCATCGAGATCCTGCGCACGGCGATCGGCGACGACGGCACGCTGGTTGCCGACAACCGCATCGAGAACATCAAGGCCGGCCCCGGCGGCTCCGGCCAGTACGGAAACGCCATCAATGCCTTCCGCGCCGGCAACGTGATCGTGCGCGGCAACCGCATCAGGAAATGCGATTACTCCGCCGTGCGCGGCAACTCCGCCTCCAACATCCACATATCAGGCAACAGCGTCAGCGACGTGCGCGAGGTCGCGCTCTATTCGGAGTTTGCGTTCGAGGCCGCGGTGATCGCCAACAACACGGTCGACGGCGCGGCTGTCGGCGTCTCCGTCTGCAATTTCAACGAAGGCGGCCGCATCGCGGTGGTCCAGGGCAACATCATCCGCAACCTGATCCCGAAGCGCCCGATCGGCACCGCGCCCGACGACGACGCCGGCGTCGGCATCTACATCGAGGCGGATACCTCGGTGACCGGGAATTTGATCGAGAACGCGCCGTCCTACGGCATCGTCGCCGGCTGGGGCAAATATCTGCGCGACGTCGCGATCACGGGCAACGTGATCCGCAAGGCCCTCGCCGGCGTCGGCGTCTCCGTCGTGCCGGGCGCCGGCATGGCGCTGGTCAACAACAACATGATCTCCGAGACCCCGCGCGGCGCCGTGGTCGGCCTCGATCACGCGCGGGCCGTAACCTCGGATCTGTCAGCCGACGGCGCGCAACGATTTGCGCAGGTGGTGCTCGGCGGCAATGCAGTGCGAAGGTAGGCATCGGCCTGCAGCTGGGCCGTTCATCCTTCGAGGCTCCCCACGCGGCGCGTTGCGCCACGTGTCTCGCACCTCAGGATGACGGAGCAAGAGAGCCGGCTGCCTCTCCTCCATCCCCACCTTAACGGCTAGAACGCGTTCCTGAGCAGCGGGTACTTGGCTTCAAGGCCGTCGAGGCTGAACGTGAATTCGACGACGCGCTCGGGGGCTGCGACGATTTCGGCGGCCGGCGGGGCGAACTGCGGCAGGAGCGATGCCATCGCGGCAGGCGCGGCCTTCGGCGGCTTCGCGGCAGACACAGCCAGCGGCGGCCTCACTTCAGGCGCAGCGCGCGGCGCCATTGCGGCAGGCGCGGCGAGCGGTGACCTCACGGCAGGTGCGGTCAGCGGCGCCCTCGCAGCCGGAGCCTTGAGCGGCGGCATCTCGGCAGGCGCGATGAACGACGCCATCGCAGCGGAGGCTGCGGGCGCGGCGAGTGGCGCGATCGGGGCTTCGGTGATCTCGGCGAGAACGTCCGGCTTCGGGTCGAGCCTGACCGGCACGGCGGTCTCGGGGGCGATGTGGACGGCCTTTGGGTGCAGGGTCTTGGGCTGCACGATCTGCGCCTGCTGCTCGCGCGGAAACACACGGGGCATGGTCGCCGGCGACCAGCCGAATGCCGGCGTCACGCTTGCAGCGGCCTCGGCGACGTCAGCACCGGTCGCAAGCGCGCGCCAGGTCTGGACCGCGCGCTTGGCTTCCTGGATATTTTCGAGGAATGCGATCTCTGAGTGATAACGGCGCCAGCGGCCGGTCTCGAACATTTCGGAGAGATGTTGCAGCCGCTGCTCGGCGAGAGCGCACCAGCGCGCCGCGACGTCGCGGCCAGCAACCACGGCACGCGCAGACGCGCAATAAGACTCTTGGCGATGTGTCATGAACCAGCCCGTCAGGGGAAAACACGGACGCGGGGGACGCAACGCACACGAATCAATTTAGACGCGACATGAATATTTTGTGGAAAAGTTTTGACTTGTCCAGCAACGACACGCCAGTCGTCGTCAATCACCGTAGTCGTGCGGAGATTTGCTGTGTTTTCGAGTCAAGCCTCGCACAAGCATAGCGGAGGTGCGACGCGCTGAGCGAACAGCCGACTCGAACACAGGGGCGTCCGATCAACCGCAAGCTGAACGAACGCGAGGCTTCGAAGAATCGGATGCCCAAAAGAAAAGACCCGTCCGGGGGGACAACCGGACGGGTCAAGCCATATGGGCGCTTGGGGTGGATGGGCGCTCGCGCCTGATATGACTGATGGGGAGGGATGACCGCTCCCACATAATTTGGTCGTGGCAGCTGGCTGAACGTTCAATGCGGGGTTCGCTTTTTTGAGCTTGGACGTGCGCGCATCTTTGTCGCAGCCGCTATCGCGTCGCCGGCCTATCCGCCTGAGAAATCGTGGATTTATCGTCCGCACTCGACAGCGAGGGTTGTTCGATCGCGCGGGTGCCAGGCTCATCGCGACGCTTCCCGGCATCTTCACGTTTTGTTGTACCGGACGCAGCCGCAACCGGCGTCGCGCTGTCGGCGGGAACAGCCATGACCGCGGCAAACGCATCGGTCTGGCCGTCGCCGAAAAGCTCGTCACGCCCGGGGGAGCCGAGGTCGCGCGCGGTCTTCGCCAGCGTCATGCGCAGCGCCTCCGGCTTCAAGGTGTAATTGCGCTCGAGCAGCAACGCCGCGACGCCGGAGACATAGGCAGCCGAGAACGAGGTTCCCGACGTCATCTGGTACTTGCCGTCCGGCGCCGGCAGGAAGATGTCGACCCCGGGCGCCGAGACGGCGATGTAATTGCCGCGGTTGGATGCCGTAAACAGCCTGTCCTGCTGATCGGTCGCGCTGACCGCGATCACGTTGGGATTGGCGGCCGGATAGAGCGGCGGCGATTTTGCCCCGGCATTGCCGGCGGCGGCGATCAGCACGAGACCGCGCGCGGCGGTCGCCGCGATGGCGCGCTCGATCACGGCGTCCTTCGGACCGGCAAAGCTCATATTGACGATCTGCGCGCCGTGCTCGGCGGCGTAATTCAGCGACCGCAGGATGATGTAGGACGAGCTCTCGGCGCCGCCATTGCTGCCACCGAAGGCACGGATCGCGATGATGCGCGCCTGGGGGGCGCTGCCCATCAGCCGGTCATGCGCCACGATGGCGCCGGCGATGCCGGTGCCGTGGACGTGCGGCCCCTCCGCGCTGCCGAGCGCATCGAAATTGTCGGCGACGGAATTGGCCAGCTCTGGATGCTTGGTGTCGATGCCGGAGTCGATCACGGCGACCGTGACGTTGGCGCCGTGCGCCAGCGTATGCGCCTGCGGCAGGCGGAGCTTTGTCAGTGCATATTGCGCAGGATCGCCTTCGCTGGGCGGCGTCGATTTCTGGTCCTGCAGCACATAGCGGAAGTTCGGCTGGAGCGAGCGCACGCTGCCGTCGGCCGCGAATTCGCGCCGCACCGCCTCGTACGGCCGGCCATCCGTGACACGAAACAGACCGAACGTAGCCCCGATCAGCGGGAAGCTCTCCGACGAGATCCGCGTCAAGCCGTGCCGGCGGGCCAACGCGTCAGCATCATCGGGCGACAATGTGCCGTCGATCTCGGCCACGAATTCGTTGGCGAAGCTGCGAAGATTGGCGGCGGCCGGCGTGGCGTTGCCGCGGCCCTTGCCGGCGCTCTTCTTGGCGGGTTTGCCCGAGCCACCGCCGCCGGCATTCGGCTGCGCCAGGCATTCGCCCTCGGCATCGCGATAGGGAGCGGTGCAGGCCGGATACAGGTTCGGCGAGTAGCGCGCATAGGGCAGCACCGTCGTCGTCGGCCGCAGGCGCGACGTCGTGGTGTGGGGAATGGTCGCCATCGTCCGCGGGCCGCGGTCGACGGACACCGCCCTGGCCGAGATGGTCGGAGCGATGCGCGGGGCGATGCTCGGAGAGATGGTCGGCGTTCGCGTGGGCACGCTGATCGTCGGCGTGCGCATGATCGCCTGCGCCTGCGCAACCTCGACGCCGAGACAGGCGGCGATCAAAAGCGCCGCGCCGACCGATGAAGCGTAGGCCCCGGCGCGCACCCTGCTCTCGGACTTGCCTGTCATCGGATCAGCGGCGCGCTTAAGGCGCCGCGACGGCGAGGTTGACGAACTTCTCGCGCTGCATCTTGCCGAGCAGCGAGGCGAGTTCGTCCTGGCTCATCGCCTTGTCGAACTGGAGGCGGAACATGCCGCCCTTGGCATCGCCGATGATCGAGGCCTGATAGCTGTCGAGCAGCGCGGTGATGTCGGCGACGCGGGCCTCGGGCGTGAAGCGCACCAGCGCGCGCGCCGGCGGAACAGTCGTACCGAGTTCGCGTGTGATCGGACCGCTGGTCGAGAGCGAAGCGGTCTGGAAGGTCGCGGGCTGGTTCTTCATCAGCACGGCGCCGATGATTCCGGCTTGCAGCATCAGCGCGATGGCGCCGAGGCTCGCCGACCACGCCAGCGTGCGCGGCGACAGGCTCGCGAAGAAGGTCGAAATGCGCGCCGACAGCGGCAGCGAGCCGCTTGCCCGCGCAGGCTCGGCGTCGATCGAGGCGAACAGCTTCTGCAGCGCGCGCGCCGACGGAGCCCCCAAGCTCTCGTTCAGATGAATGGTCTCTTCGTACTCGCCGCGGATTGCCGCATATTGCCTGGCAAGCCCGGGATCGCGCGCCAGCGCTTCCTCGACCCGCCGCGCATCGCGTGCGTTCAGCGTGCCGGCCGCGTGCCACGGCAGCAGCAGTTCAATTTCACTGGGCTCTTGCTCCAGCATCTTCTTGCTCAAAGCCATCATGGCCAGCCTCGCTCAACGCCGGCTGCCTTCAGCAGTTCGGCCAGTTTCTTGCGCGCATAGAACAAGCGCGTCTTCACAGTGTTCTCCGGTATTCCGACGATTTCGGCCACCTCTTCCACGGACTTCTCGTGGTAGTAGACGAGATCGACGATTTCCCGATGGTCCGGCGAGAGGCCCGTCAGACACTCCCGCAACGCTTCACTGGTATCCTTTTTCTGCACCACCGTTTCCGGATTGTCGGACGTATCCTCGATCGCGTTGGCGGCGTCTTCGTCCAGCTCGAAATCCTTCCTGCGCCGGAGCGCAGACAGGGCCTTGAAACGGGTGATTGCCAGCAGCCAGGTAGAAACGGCGGATCGGCCCTCGAACTTGCCGGCTTGACGCCAGACGTCGAGAAACACCTCGCTGATGAGGTCTTCCGCCGCCTGCTCGTCCCGCACGAGCCTCAGCCCGAACCTGTAGACCCTGACATGGTGCCGCCCGTACAGCACCTGCATGGCGAGCCGGTCACCTTGGGCGATCCTGGCGATCAGGACCTCGTCCGAAGCCGCCTGTGTCACGCTCAATGCCCGTCTCGCAAAGTTGGTCGGGTCGGCGCGGCGGACGGTTCGACCGGGGGTGCAAAATTGTTCAGCGTACCGCAGTCATACGGTGGCCTATGTGACCTACCCCACATACGCGTATTTTTCTTGTCCCATCGGCGGCCGTCGGCCGTCTTCATCCAGATCGGTAACATAATACTGCGATACTTCCCTGCGGAATGCCTGTCCGGCACAGGCGGCCCGGCCTCGTCCGGTTCCATAGCAGCCCTGCACGACATATGTCTCGCCAAGCCCGGCTTAGGCTCGATCGCATCGCAAACGGATACCTGATCGCCGGCAAAATTTCTCCCGCCAGCCGACCGCCTTGTTCCGCGCTGCACGGTTCGGATTCGGTTTCCAAGGATACCAAACCTAAAGGCTTGCCACGTAGATTTTTACGCTGACATCACCATTGGCGGGACCATGAGCACGGCCGCGACGTCCTTTCCCGAGAGGAATGCCGCTGAGGTCGCGGATCTCGTGCTCACGCCCGAGGCGGCGGCTTCCGAAGTGCTGGCGCGCCGGGCCCGGCAGCGCCGCCAGATGTATATCGGCCAGGTGGCGAGCTATTCGCTGGGCGCCTCGGTCCTGCTGCTCTACGCCTATGGCGGCGCCGTCTCCATGGCCGTTCCATCGCTGTTCTGGCTCGGCGGCCTCCTGATCATCGGTACGTTCACCGTGCTCTCGGAAGCCGGCTTCGGCGACCGGTTCGAGGATCATTACCTCACCGTCTTCCAGATCTCGGCGCATATGGCGTTGCAGCTGCTGTTCCTGCTCGCAGTGCCGACGGTCGGGGTCGCGTTCATCGCCGTGCTGTTTCTGATCTTCGCGTTTGGCACGCTGCGGATGACCTCGAGCCAGGCGATGGTGACCTGGGGCCTTGCCACCTGCGGGCTCGCCCTGGTCTTCCTGGGCTCGGACCTGCCGATCGGACTGCCGGTTGCAACCCGCCTGGAGCGAACCGCCTCGATGCTCTGCTTCGTGCTGGTGATCGGCCAGTGCGCCTTCCTCGGCCTGTTCGGCGCCACCCTGCGCAAGATCCTGTACCGGCGCAGCATCGAGCTGAAGGCCGCCTATCAGCGCATCGAGGAGCTGGCCGAGCTCGACGAGCTCACCGGCTCCTACAACCGCCGCTGCATCATGCGCCTGCTCGACGCCGAGATCGAAAAGTCGCGGCAGACATCGATGCCCTGCGCGATCGCACTGATCGATCTCGACTGGTTCAAGCGCATCAACGACGCCCACGGCCATCCCGTCGGCGACGAGGTGCTGCGCACCTTCGCGATCACCATGTTCGCCAACATCCGCCCGGCCGACTGCTTCGGCCGCTACGGCGGCGAGGAATTCCTCCTGCTGCTGCCGGACACGTCGGACGACGCCGCACAGCGCATGCTCGAGCGCTTGCGCGGTATCATCGCCGATCTCGACTGGAGCGCATTCTCCCTGAATATGCGGGTGACCATTTCCGCGGGCGTGGTGACGCTGCGCGACGTCGATACTGCCGACACGTTTCTCGCGCGCGCCGATCGCGCGCTCTATTCCGCCAAGGCGCAAGGGCGCAACCGCATTGCAACGAGCTGACCAATCCATTTTTTCCCGCTGCGACAGAAGCCGCCGCCGGACCGAGCGCTCCAGGACAGGGCCATGAGATCCAGATCCACAAAAACATCCGAGAATCTGCTGGAGGAACTGCAGGCTGCGCTCTCGCACGGCACGGTCGCGCGCCGGGTCGAGACGCTGCGCCGCGTCACCGATCTGTTCGTGGGCAATTCGGTGGACTATTCCGACGACCACATCCGCGTGTTCGACGACGTGTTCCAGTGCCTGATCGAGCAGATCGAGACGTCGGCCAAGGCGCTGCTCGCCGACCGCCTCGCACCGATCGCGGCCGCGCCCCCGAAAATCATGCGCACGCTCGCGCTCGACGAAGTCATCGAGGTCTCCGGCCCCGTGCTGTCGAAATCGGAACGGCTGGACGAGACGACCCTGATCGAGATCGCGCGCACGAGGGGCCAAGCCCATCTCAAGGCGATCTCGCTGCGGCGGGTGCTGTCGGAAGCGCTGACGGACGTGCTGGTGACGCGCGGCAACGAGGACGTGGTGCAGTCGACCGTTGGCAATCCGGGCGCGCGGCTCTCCGAGGGAAGCCTCACCGATCTCGTCACCCGCGCCGAACGCGACGACGACCTCGCCACCTGCATCGGTCAGCGGCCGGACCTGCCGCGCCATCACTATTTGAAGCTGGTTGCGAAGGCGTCCTTGAGCGTGCGCAGGAAGCTCGAGGCCGCGCATCCGGAGCTCGTGGACGAGGTGTCGAGCGTGGTGCAGGAAGTGGCCCAGAGGGTCCGCGCCGCCGCCATGACGAAGCAGACCGAGATGGCGCGCGCGCTGGTGAAGTCGCTGCACGAGGACGGCCGCCTCAACGAATTCCAGGTCACCAGTTTCGCCGAGCAGGGCAAGTTCGACGAAACCAATGCGGGGCTCGCGGCGCTCGCCGGCGTCGCGGTCGAGACCGCCGAGACCATGATGATCGAAAGCCGCACCGAGGGCGTGATGATCCTCGCCAAGGTCGCCGGCATGTCCTGGCCGAGCGTGCGGGCCATCATCGCGATGCGCGAGAAGCTCTCCGGCGGCTCGCAGACCGACATGCTGACGCTGCGCGACGTTTACGAGGCGCTGCGCTCATCGACCGCGCAGCAGGTGCTGCGCTTCCACCGCATGCAGCTGGGCACGACGCCGGCGGCGTGAGGCCCGGCGCGGTCAGTATCTCAGGACCCTCGCCCCGACCGCCGCGCCGATCGCCGTCACCAGCGCGGTCGCGAGCGTGTACCAGGTCGCGACGAACAGGGGCGAATCGTCGGTGCAGTGCGAGGCATAGAGCGTCGCAGCAAGGCCGGCCGACACCAGGCCGGCGAGCGCTCCGGCAAGCGCCGGGCGCGACGGCGCGCCATGGCGCAGGCCGAACAGCGCCCCCGCAAGCAGCGGCAGCGACATCGCCGGAATTGCGACCAGGCACACCCTGGAGTTCTTGCCCATCAAGCGCATCGTCATCGGCATGGCCGGCGCCATCATCGCCTCACTGCCGATCGCGACCGCGAGCAGCCCGACGGGAAGCAGCAGCAGCCAGCCCCAGCCGCGCAGCAGGGCCTCGGGACGCGACAGATGCAGGCTGACGATGATGGCGGGAATCGCGAGCGACAGCGTCACCGCGAACTTCATATCGAAGAACGGGTTGTGCATCGCGCTCATCACGTCGTGACGCACGCCGAGGAACGTCGCGAAGATCAGGATCGACAAGGGCGCGGCCACCAGGAGCGCCATGGTCAGCACCGCGCCGACGCGCGGCGCGCGATGCGCATTGTCGGCTGCGAGCGAACGGATGAGTTGATCGGTGTCCATGACTACTGGTCCCGCAGTTTAGTCGTCAGCGCCGCAAGTCCGCGATGCAGCGCGACGCGCACCGCGCCCTCGCTCATCGAAAACTTCGCCGCCGTATCCTTGATCGAGGCGCTCTCGACCGCGATCGACTGCAGCACGTCGCGCTGGCGCTGCGGCAGGGTGTTGAGCTGGGCTGCGACCTCGCCCGCGGAGGCGGTTTCCTCGGGCGCCTCGCCCGGCAGGGTTTCGGCGAAATCGTCGATATTGACGAAGACGCGCCTGCCGCGCCGGCGCAGCGAGTCGATCAGCTTGTTGCGGCCGATGGCAAACAGCCAGGGCGCGAAGGGGGCTTCGCTGTCCCAGGTGTGCCGCTTCAGATGCACCGCCAACAGAATCTCCTGCACGATATCCTCGGCCTGGTCGGGAGGCTGGCCTGCCCGTGCCAGGCCTCGCCTCGCTGCAGCGCGCAGCACCGGCGTGACCGCCCTCAACAGGCGATGATAGGCCGCATCATCGCCAGCCATGGCCGACCGCATCAGGCCGGTCCATTCGTCCTCACTTCCGCGCACGCGCGCCCCTCACCATGCAATTCGGCCGTCCGTTCAATTTGTTACGCGGGTTCGACGAAATCACGAATTCGTGATATGCCCTGGACCGCGCGACCGATCCGGCCGTAAACGTCTGCGACGGCTCATAACACCGATCGGCCCGTCCCGCACCCGGCGGCTGGCTTCAGGGGGTCCGGTCTGCCCCGGTTTTGCCCGTTGTGGCCCGAAGATTCCCATTTTCTGCCCCGCTGTCGTCACGCCCCGGGGTCTCTGTTCGTGTCCGGGACGGGCGGAATTGGGGAGATCATCACCATGATGAAAGCCAGCGGGCGCGCGGCCCTGATTGTTCTTGCCGGCCTTTTGTTGCTGTTCGGAGGCCTTGCACAGGCGGCCCCAAACTCGGCCACAAGCAATTCGGACAGCGCGGGCAAGCAGGCCGACGCGGCCAAGCCGAGCAAGCACCGGCGCCATGAGTCACGCCGCACCACCACCAGCGGCAAGACAGCACAGAAATCCGACGACAAGGCCGACAAGAACGCCGCTCCGGCCAAGGCCGACAACAAGGCCGACGAGACGAAGGCCGACAGCACGGCCGACAATAACGTCCCGGCCTCGACCCAGATGCCGCCAGCGGTCGCCAACGCCAATGCGCAGCTCGCCACCACCGACACCCCGACTGCGGCAGCGGCCTCGGCAATGACAGACCGCGCCAACACCAATGTCCAGGCAGCGGCCGATAATACCAACGCTGCGAACGCCGAGAGCCAGGTGGTCGCCCCCGATCAGCTCAACGACATCGACCGCGCCGCGCAACAGGACAACCCGCCCGCGCAGAAGGCGGTGATTGCCGCAACCGAGGCCCAGCCCCGGCCGGCACCGGTGATGGCAAGCACCCAGCAGAGCTCTGCCTGGGACCAGAGCTCCCTGATCGGCAAGATCTTCATCGGCGTCGGCACGCTGCTGACGCTGGCGTCCGCCGCCCGCATGTTCATGGCGTGATTGCGGGCCCGATCCTGGCCCGAGAGACCTCCCCGGAACGCGCATCTCGCTGCGTGTTCCGGCGGCCTTTAGCCCCTTGAAGCCCACCGCGCCAGCGGGCACATTGCCCGCCCAATCAAAAGCGTGGGTGGAGCATGAGCACGTTCGAACACATCATCGTCGAAAGCAAAGGCGCGGTCGGCATCATCAAGCTGAACCGGCCGAAGCTGCTCAACGCGCTCTCCTTCGGCGTCTTCCGCGAGATTGCCGCCGCCGTCGACGATCTCGAGGCCGATGACGCTATCGGCTGCATCGTCGTGACCGGCAGCGAGAAGGCCTTTGCCGCCGGCGCCGACATCAAGGAGATGCAGCCGAAGGGCTTCATCGACATGTTCTCCGAGGATTTCGCCGCGATCGGCGGCGACCGTATCGCGCGTTGCCGCAAGCCGACGGTTGCGGCGGTTGCCGGTTATGCGCTCGGCGGCGGCTGCGAGCTCGCCATGATGTGCGATTTCATCGTCGCCGCCGACACCGCAAAGTTCGGCCAGCCCGAGATCACGCTTGGCACCATTCCCGGCATCGGCGGTACCCAGCGCCTGACGCGCGCGATCGGCAAGTCCAAGGCGATGGACCTGTGCCTCACCGGCCGCATGATGGATGCGGCGGAGGCCGAGCGAAGCGGGCTCGTCAGCCGCATCGTGCCCGCTGACAAGCTGATGGACGAAGTGATGGCGGCGGCCGAGAAGATCGCTTCGATGTCGCGCCCTGCGGCCGCGATGGCCAAGGAAGCGGTGAACCGCGCCTTCGAGACCACGCTCGCCGAGGGCATGAGCGTCGAGCGCAACCTGTTCCACTCGACCTTCGCGCTGGAGGACCGCTCCGAGGGCATGGCGGCGTTCATCGAGAAGCGCAAGCCGGTGAACAAGAATCGGTAACGTCAGGGAACGGGTCAGGCTGGTGTAAGGCTCGGCCGCGTTCCCGTGAGATCCTGTGACGCACCTGCAACAAGCACGGAATACATGGGGGTTTCCCCCGCGGCAGTTTGCCTGCGGGACCTCGGCTGGCTAAACAGTTAAGAGGCCACCGTCGGCGGGGGCGGACAGCCGGGGTAAGCGGGATTTCATGATTGGGCGTACCGCCAGAGCTGGTCGCGAGATGACGCGGCATCGATCGGGCGTGGGTCCTGTGCTTGCGACATGGACCACGCTGGCGCTGTGTTGCGCCCTGCCCTCCGCCGCCTGGGCCGAAGCCCTGCCGGAGGCGCTCGCCAAGGCCTACCAGACCAATCCACAGCTCAATGCCGAACGTGCGCGACAACGCGCCACGGACGAGAACGTGCCGCAGGCCCTCGCCGGTTACCGGCCGCAGATCGTGGCGAGCCTCAGCGCCGGCCTGCAATCGGTTCGCAATCTGCTGCCCGACAACACAATCCAGACCGGCAATTTGAAGCCATGGATCATCGGCGTCACCGTGACGCAGACCCTGTTCAACGGCTTCCGCACCGCCAACAACGTGCGGGCCGCCGAGCTCCAGGTGCAGTCGGGCCGCGAGGCGCTGCGCAATGTCGGCCAGGGCGTGCTGCTCGACGCGGTCACCGCCTACACCAACGTGCTCGCTAACCAGTCGCTGGTCGAAGCGCAGCGTTCCAACGTCGCCTTCCTGCGCGAGACGCTCTCGGTCACCCAGCGCCGCCTCAACGCCGGCGATGTCACGCCGACCGACAGCGCGCAGGCCGAAGCGCGCCTCAACCGCGGCCTTGCCGATCTCAACGCCGCCGAGGTCGCGCTTGCCGTCAGCCAGGCGACCTATGCGCAAGTGATCGGCAATGCGCCATCGCAGCTTCGGGCCGCCGAGGCCGTCGATCGCTATCTGCCGAAGAGCCGCGAAGACGCCATGACCATGGCAATCCGCCAGCATCCGGCGGTGATGGCCGCCAGCTTCGACGTCGATGTCGCCTCCACCAACATCCGCATAGCCGAAGGCTCATTGCTGCCGAGCGCCACCATCCAGGGCAGCGCCAGCAAGAGCCGCAACAACGACCCGACGCTCGGCACCTTCGCCGAGGACCAGGCCTCGATCGTCGCCAATGTCACCGCGCCGATCTACGACGGCGGCCAGGCCGCCGCGCAGACCCGGCAGGCCAAGGAGATCACGGCGCAGAGCCGGCTCGTGCTCGACCAGGTCCGCAACCAGGCTCGCACGGCGGCAGTGAGCGCCTGGGTCGCCAATGAAGGCGCCAAGATCACCGTGTCGGCCTCGGAATCCGAAGTGAAGGCTGCGACCGTCGCACTCCAGGGCGTGCAGCGCGAGGCCGCCGGCGGACAACGCACCACGGTCGACGTCTTGAACTCGCAGGCCGATTTGATCCAGGCCAAGGCCCGCCTGATCGGCGCCAACCGCGACCGCGTCATCGCATCCTACACGCTGCTCAGCGCCATCGGCCATCTCGACGTCAAGACGCTCAGCCTGAACACGCCGGATTATTTGCCCGAGGTTCACTACCACCAGGTCCGCGACGCCTGGCACGGGCTGCGCACGCCGTCGGGGCAGTAGTTTCAATCTATCGGGCCGGTGCCCATGAAAAGCCGCCGCATCCATCTGACGGGCGCTTCGGGCTCCGGCGTGACGACGCTCGGCCGGGCGCTCGCGGGCCGGCTTCGTGACCGCGCCGCGCGAGATCCGGATGAAGCGATTGCGCGCCCGCGAGGCCGCCCATTTCGGCGCTGACGCCGTCGCGCCGGGCGGCTGGCGCCACGACGAGACCGAAGACTTCGTCGAATGGGCCTCTCATTACGAAGCGGGGGATCGCGAAGGTCGCAGTCTCGCCAAGCATGAAGCGTGGCTCGCGGGCCTGCCCTGCCCGGTCGTGCGCGCGGACGGCTCACGTCTGCTTGCGGACATTGTCGAGCAGCTATGCAACGAAGCGCAGCTTCGATCCGGCTGATGTGGTACCGTCCCGGCACACTGCCAAATAAAACAACCAGGGAGAGAAACCGTGCTCGATCGACGCAGCGTCCTGCTTGCCTCCCTCGCCGCCGGAGTAGCCATGACCAACAGAGCCCACGCCCGCGCGGCGCAGCCTGCGACGCCGGTCAATTTCGACGTCCCCGCGCATGCCTGCGACTGCCACACTCACATTCATGGCGACGTCGAGAAGTTTCCGTTCTTCGCCGGGCGCGTCTACACGCCCGAGCCGGCAAGCCCCGAAGAAATGGCTGCACTGCACAAGGCGCTGCATATCGAGCGCGTGGTGATCGTCACCCCCAGCGTCTACGGCACCGACAATTCGTCGACCTTGTTCGGCATGAAGGCACGCGGCGCCAATGCGCGCGGCGTCGCCGTGATCGACGACAAGACGACCGAGGCACAGCTCGATGCGATGCAGGCGGACGGTTTCCGCGGCATGCGCCTCAATCTCGCAACCGGCGGCGTCAACGACCCCAATGTCGGCAGGTCACGCTTCACCACCGCCGTCGAGCGCATGAAGGCGCGCGGCTGGCACGTGCAGCTCTACACCACGCTTCCTATGATCTCGGCGATCAAGGACCTCGTCGAGACGGCGCCGGTACCTGTCGTGTTCGACCATTTCGGCGGGCTGGAAGCTTCGCTCGGCCTGGAGCAGCCGGGTTTCTCCGATCTCGCTGCGCTGGTGAAGTCCGGCAAGGCCTATGTGAAGATCTCCGGCGCCTATCGCTCGTCAAAGCTCGCGCCCGACTATCAGGACATGGCGCCTTATGCACGTGCGCTGATCGCGGCGAATCCGGACCGCATCGTCTGGGGCACCGACTGGCCGCATCCGGATTCGAGCCGTGTCGAGGGACGCAAGCCGACCGACATCGCGCCGCTCTATCAGATCGACGACGCCCGCCTGCTCAACCAGCTTCCGGTGTGGGCACCGGATGCCGATGTGCGCAAGAAGATCCTGGTCGACAACCCGGCACGACTCTACGGATTCTGACGGTCAGCGCGCGCGGCGCGAGAAGAACGAGATCAGGACCGGCAGCGTGACGAGGATCACGACCGGCGCCAGCATCATGCCGGTGACGACGACGACCGCGAGCGGCTTCTGCACCTGCGAGCCGATTCCTTCCGACAGCGCCGCCGGCAGCAGGCCGACGCCGGCGACGACGCAGGTCATCAGCACCGGCCGGAGCTGAAGCTCGCCGGTGCGCACCACCGCACTCATGCGGTCCATGCCCTCTTCGATGAGCTGGTTGAACTGCGACAGGATGATGATGCCGTCCATCACGGCGATGCCGAACAGCGCGATGAAGCCGATCGCCGCGGAAACGCTGAATGCCGTGCCCGATATCAAAAGTCCCAGCACGCCGCCGAAGATCGCCATCGGGATCACGCTCATCGCGAGCAGCGTGTCGGTCATCGAGCCGAAATTGAACCAGAGCAGCACGCCGATCAGCGCCAGCGAGATCGGCACCACGATCGACAGCCGCCGGATCGCGTCCTGGAGATTGCCGAACTCGCCGACCCAGTCCATGTGCGAACCGGGCGGCAGCTGCACCTGCTCGGCAATCTTCTGCTGCGCCTCGCGAATCGCACTGCCGAGGTCGCGCTCGCGCACCGAGAACTTGATCGGCAGATAGCGCTCCTGCTGCTCGCGATAGATGTAGGCCGCGCCAGAGACGAGGCTGATGGTGGCGACCTCGCTCAGGGGAATCTGCGTGACGGTGCCGTTCGGCCCGGGTGCGCCGATGCGCAAATTCTGGATCGCCTCGGCACTCCTGCGGTATTCCGGCGCGAGGCGGACGATGATCGGGAAGTGACGATCGGAGCCGGACTCGTAGAGATCGCCCGCCGTGTCGCCGCCGATCGCGACCTTGATCGTGGCGTTGATGTCGCCCGGCGCAAGGCCGTAGCGCGCGGCCTTGGCGCGGTCGATGTCGATCTGGACGGTCGGCTGGCCGAGCGAGGTGAACACCGCAAGGTCGGTGACGCCCTGCACCGTGGCCAGCACCGACTTGATCTTGTTGGCGGTGTCGGTCAGCGCCTGCAGGTCGCTGCCGAACAGCTTGATCGAGTTCTCGCCCTTCACGCCGGAGACGGCCTCGGAGACATTGTCCTGGAGATATTGCGAGAAGTTGAACTCGACACCGGGGAAGCGATCGTCGAGCTGCTTGAGCAGTTGCGCGGTCAGCTCTTCCTTGTCGCGGGTACCGGGCCACTGACTGATCGGTTTGAGCGGCGCGAAGAACTCGGCATTGAAGAAGCCGGCGGCGTCGGTGCCGTCGTCGGGACGGCCGTGTTGCGACACCACGGATTCCACCTCGGGCCGGGCGCGGATCACCTTGCGCATCTCGTTGACGTAGCTGTTGCCTTCCTGGAGCGAGATGGTCGGCGGCAGCGTGGCGCGAATCCAGAGATTGCCCTCTTCCAGCTTCGGCAGGAATTCGAGGCCGAGCATCCGGCTGAGCGCCACCGTCATCAGCACGAGGCCGACCGCACCGCCGAGCACGATGTTGCGGTTGGCGACCGCCCACTGCAGCAACGGCGAGTACAACCGGTGCAGGATCCGCATCACCCTGGTCTCGGTTTCCTCGACATGCGCGGGCAGGATGATCGCGGACAGCGCCGGCGTGACGGTGAAGGTCGCAAGCAGCCCGCCGGCCAGCGCATAGGCATAGGTGCGGGCCATCGGCCCGAAGATGTTGCCCTCGACGCCCGACAGCGTGAACAGCGGCAGGAAGGCCGCGATGATGATCGCCGCGGCGAAGAAGATCGAGCGCGAGACGTCGGCGGCCGCGCTGAGGATGGCGTGGCTCTTCATGCCGAACAGAGTCTCATTGGACATATGTTCGGTCTCGGACATCGGCGTCGTCTGGGTCAGACGGCGGAAGATCGCCTCCACCATGATGACGGTGGCATCGACGATCAGGCCGAAATCGATCGCGCCGACCGACAGCAAATTGGCCGATTCCCCCCGCAGCACCAGGATGATGACGGCGAAGAACAGCGCGAACGGAATGGTGGCGCCGACGATCAGCGCGCTGCGCAGGTCGCCGAGGAAGATCCACTGCAACAGCACGATCAAGAGAATGCCGACCACCATGTTGTGCAGCACGGTGTGGGTGGTGAGCTCGATCAGGTCGCCGCGGTCGTAGATGCGTTCGATGCGCACGCCGGGCGGCAGGATGCTGGAATTGTTGATGGTCTGAACGAGCTGGTGGACACGCTTGATGGTCGGCGAGCTCTGCTCGCCGCGGCGCATCAGGACGATGCCCTGCACGATGTCGTCGGACTCGTCGAGGCCGGCAATGCCGAGGCGCGGCTTCTGGCCGACGGTGACGGTGGCGACGTCCTTGACCAGCACCGGATTGCCGCCGGTCTGCGCCACCATGGTATTGGCGAGATCGTCGATCGACCGGATCAGGCCGACGCCGCGCACGACCGCCGATTGCTGGCCGATATTGACGGTGTTGCCGCCGACATTGACGTTGGAATTGCCGACCGCCTGGAGCAATTGCGGCAGCGTCAGACCGTTGGCGACCAGCTTGTTGAAGTCGACCTGGAGCTCATAGGTCTTGCTCTTGCCGCCCCAGCCGGTGACGTCGATGACACCAGGCACGGCGCGGAAGCGGCGCTGCAGGATCCAGTCCTGGATGGTCTTGAGATCGAGCACGCTGTAGTTCGGCGGACCCACGAGACGGTAGCGGAAGATCTCGCCGATCGGGCTGAGCGGCGAGATCTGCGGCTGCACGTTGCCCGGCAGCGGCGCGAGCTGCGCCAGGCGGTTCAATACCTGCTGCAACGCCTCGTCATAGGTGTAGGCGAAGGAGAACTGGAGTTTGACGTCGGAGAGGCCGTAAAGCGAGATCGTGCGGATGGTCGTCAGGTTCTTCAGACCTGCGACCTGGGTCTCGATCGGGATCGTGATGTAGCGCTCGATCTCCTCCGCCGACAGCCCCGGGCTCTGCGTCACGATGTCGACCATCGGCGGGGTCGGATCGGGATAGGCCTCGATGTTGAGCTGGTTGAACGCGATGACGCCGCCGATCAGCACGGCGACGAACATCCCGACCATCAGGAAGCGCCGGTTGACGGCAAGGGCGACGAGACGATCCATCAGGTCTTCAATTTGTCTTCAGTTTTTTGGGTCGTCGATCAGCTGCCGGACGCCGCGCGGTCGATGAACAGGCTGCCTTTGGTGACGATCTGCTCGCCGGGTTTCAGATTGCTGGTGACCTCGACGAGGTTGCCGTTGATGAGGCCGATCTTGATCTGGCGCAGCTCGACCGACTTGTCCTCGCGCGCGACCCAGATGCGGACCTTGTCGGCTTCATAGATCAACGCCTGCTTCGGCACAGCGGGCGCGGCGCGATCGCCGGCCGAGTAGATCGTGACGTTGGCGAACATCTCGGGCTTGAGCAGCCCGTCCTTGTTGTCGATGGTGGCGCGGACCTGCAGGCGGCGGGTGTTGGGGTCGATCGCGGCAGCGACGTAATTGATCTTGGCGGTCAAGGGGCGGCCCGGCAGCGCCATCACGTTGACGGTGATGTCCTGGCCGATGCAGACCGCGGCGGCGTCGCTCTCGCGCACGAAGGCGGTGAGCCAGACCGTGGAGAGATCGCCGACCACGAAGACTGGATCGCTGGCGCCGGAATTGACGTACTGGCCGGGGCCGATCTTGCGCTGCACGACCGTGCCGGAGATCGGCGAATAGATCGTGACTTCCGGATTGATGGCGCCTTTGTCCTGGAACGCCTTGATGGTCTCGTCGGTGAAGCCGAGGATGCGCAGCTTGTTGCGCGCGGCTTCCAGCGCGGTCCCCGAGGAGCGCATGTCGTTGCGCGCCTGAACCTGGGTCGCTTCGGCCTGCTGATAATCCTTCAGCGGAATGGCATGGCCCTCGTAGAGGTCCTTGGCGCGCTTGAACTGGATGTCGGAGAGCTCGAGCGCCGACTTCGCCTTGTTCTGCGAGGTCATCGCCGCGATGAAATCGTTCTGGGCCTGCACGGTGTCGGCGGCCTCGATCGTGAACAGCGGTTGGCCCTGCTTCAGCATCTCACCCGGCTTGGCCAGCAGCTTGGTGACGCGGCCGGCATAGGGCGAGAACACCGGTGTCGAGCGGTCCTCGTCGACGGCGACCTTGCCTTCCGTGACATATTCGGCGCGGAAGGCCTTGGCCTTGACCGGCTCGATCGTCAGCGTCGCCCATTCGGACGGCGTCGGCGTGAAGTTCTGCGCATTCCTGCGCGACTGGCTGGAGATCTCGGAGTGCTTCTTTTCCTTGGACCCGGAAGAGAGGAAGCCGTAGGCACCGGCGCCGACACCGGCAAGAGCTAGTAGAACTACGGATGTGATCACCCGTTGTTTTGTAAACACCTGCAATCGCTTGGTATTTTCAACTACCATGGAGCCCGGTCGTGTCTGCGACGATCTCGGCAGATGCCTGCCTTATCGGTTGCGCTAATAGTGCCGAATTGGGAGTTCAAACAACCTAAAAAACGCCGGGCGCCTTTCGGTTTGCGTTAAAATTTCGCGACATGTCAGCTTCACGTCAGCTTCGCGCCGGCCACTGTGCCGGATGACTGCCGAGCGGCATTGCCGGACGGCTCCATTGCGCCGGCGTCTTCGACAGCATCGCCGAATGGCGCACCGCCTTCAACATGCCGAAGCCAGATGGCACGCTCTCGATGAACGCAGCATGTACAGCGTCGCCCGTAAGATCCGGGGTGTTCAGTCCGCCATCGAGCCGGCCGAGATTCCAAAGCCAGCGCCCGGTCTGCGCCAGCGACACACGCACGTGCCAGCTGCCGCCTTCGCGCGCCTGACGCGCCTTGGCCATCATCGCGCCGAACGCCATCAGATAGCCGGTGGCGTGATCGAGCATCTGCGCCGGCAATTCCTTGGGGCCATCGAGACCGGCAGCGCGTCCCTCGGCGTGATTGAATCCGGTCGTGGTCTGCACGAGGGAATCGAAACCGCGCCGCTCGGCCCAGGGGCCGGCGTGGCCATAGGCCGACAGCGTCACATAGACGATGCCGGGATTGATCTGCGCTGCATCCTCGGGCGCAAAGCCGAGGGCGGCGAGCGCGCGCGGGCGATAGCCCTGCGAGAAGATGTCGGCGTCCCGCAACAGTTCGCGCAATTGCGCCCTGCCCGTCTCGCTCTTCAGTTCGATGAAGGTGGTGAGCTTGCCGCGGCCGGTGTCGATGGTGAGCCAGGGAATGGCGGGCAGCTCCGGCCCTGACACCAGCAGCACATCCGCACCATGCGCAGCGAGCGTGCGGCCGGCGACGGGCCCCGCGATGACTCGAGAGAGATCGAGCACGCGCAGGGCTGCAAGCGGACGATCGCCTTTTGGCCACGGCTTTGGCGGGGCCTCGCCGATCTTCTCGATCGAGAGCAGCGGCAACCCGGCGAGCGCACGCGCCTGCGGCAGCGCGGACCATTCGTCGTGGGAGCGCATGAGCGCGACGACGCCGCCCGCCGCGTAAGCCGCAGTCTCGAAATCCTCGCCCTTCCATTGCATCAGCGCGGCCTGCACCTTGTCGCGCTCCGCCTCGCAGCCGAGCACCTTGCAGACGGCGTCGCGATGATGCGGGAAATTGGTGTGGCAGCGAACGAAGCGATTGTCGCCGGTCCTGTAGACGCCGGCGATGGCGTCCCAGGCCGGGGGCGGCGGCTTGTCGTCGAGAAGCAGATAGCGCTCGGAGCGGCATTCGGCAACGGCGTGGCGCATGTCGACGGAGACATCCTGCGTCTGCCCGCTGCGCAGTCGCCAGATCTCCGCGGCGGCGAGGCCGGCCGCGGCGATGGTCGTCTGTCCGGCAATTGCGACGCGGAACGAGGACGGAAGCTGAGGCTCTTCGCCGCTCAGCCGTACGCGTTCGAGCGCTGGTGCATCGCCCCCGGCGGAGGTCCAGATGTCCTTGAGAATGTCGGCAGGGCTTTGCATGGCCGCTTCTCTCCCTTAGTTTTTCAAGCGACCATCCATTAGCCCATAAGGAAATGCAATGGCCGCCATCGACCCCCTTACCGCAGGCGCCGTGTTCATCGCAACGGCGGCCACAGACGCGGTCTATGTCATGTTCACCTCGGCCGTGATCGCGCGAAAACGCGTGCCGGCCGCGAACTGGAGTGCGGTCTGGTACCTGCTCTCCTCCTACGCCGTGATCAGCTACACCGAAAACGCCTTTTACGTTGCCTTCGCCGCGATCGGCTCCTGGGCCGGCGCTTATGCCTCGCTGACCTTCCTGCACCGCCCGCCCGGCGGCCCGCCGGTGGGCGCCGCGCCGGAGTGAGGAGGCCCCACCTCTCTCCACGTCATTGCGAGGAGCTCGCGACAAGATTGCGTGGCAATTTTGTGCTGATGCGACCAAGCCAGTCTATTTCCGCAGATGCATTTCCGGATTGCTTCGCTGCGCCCGCAATGACCATGTGGAGGCTTCTGGGCGTCTTCCGAAACAGCTACACTCCCGCGACCAACAAAAAGGAAACCCAACAATGGATCTCGGTCTCAAAGGCAAGAACGCCATCGTGCTCGGCGGCACGCGCGGCATCGGGCGGGCGATTGCGGAGACGCTCGCCGGTGAAGGCACCAATGTCGCGGTGTGCGCGCGCAATGCAGATCAGGTTGCGGCTACCGTTGCCGAGCTGAAGGCGAAGGGCGCCAACGCCACCGGCGGCCCGGTCGACGTGACCGACGGCGCAGCGCTGAAATCCTGGATCGAGGGTGCCGCAAAAGAGCTCGGCGGCGTCGACCTGTTGTTCTCCAACGCCGGCGCGATGGCGCAAGGCCACGATCCCGCATCGTGGGAGCAGAACTTCCGGCTCGACCTGCTTGGCGCCGTGCACGCGTTCGACGCCGCGCGGCCGTTCCTCGAAGCGAGCGGCGAGAGAAGCGGCGACGCCGCCTTCGTCATCATCTCCTCGATCTCGGCGGCGCAGGCGGACACGGCCAGTTCCTACGGCCCGATCAAGGCGGCGCTGATCCACATGGCCAAGGGGCTGGCGCGGCAATATGCAAAGAAGAAGATCCGCGTGAATGTCGTGTCGCCCGGCACGGTCTATTTCAAGGGCGGCGTCTGGGAGATGGTCGAGAAGAACATGCCCGAGCGTTACGCCGACGCGATGAAGCGCAATCCGACCGGCCGGATGGCCACGCCGCAGGAAATCGCGAGCGCCGCGGTGTTTCTGGCAAGCCCGGTGTCGGGGTTCACGACGGGATCGAATCTCGTCGTGGACGGCGCGATCTCGAACCGGGTGAATTTTTAAGGCGCGACGTCATCATCGAGGAGCTCGTAGGGTAAACAAAGCAAAGCGTGCCCACGTCTTCGCGACGAGCCGCAAAAGGAGGTGGGCACGGCGCTTACGCGCCTTTGCCCACCCTACGGCAGCCGTGCGTGTGGCAGCACTTCGCCCCACCCCTCAATGAAAATCCCGCGACGGCGGCAGGATGCGGACGTTGCGGGGGTGGCGGATTTTCTGCGCCGGCATGTCCGCAAGCGCGCGAGAGTCTTCGTTGAGCGGCTCGACCACGGTGGCACCTGCCGGCACCGGATGCTTGCGGCTCAGCGCGTCGTTGGCGAGGCCGACCAGATCATGCGAGCGATCGATCATGCGTTGGGCGATGAGATGCGTCACCTTCTCGGGACTGCTCTGGATATAGCCTTCGACCAGGATGAGGCGCGCGCCCATGACTTCTTTCCGGTACTGCTCCATGATCTTGGGCCACACCACGACATTGGCGATGCCGGTTTCGTCCTCCAGCGTCATGAACACGACGCCGCTGGCGCTGCCCGGCCGTTGCCGCACCAGCACCACGCCGGCGCAGCGGACGCGGCGACGCTCGTTCTCGTGACTGATATCCTTGCAGGCGACGACGCGCTCGCGCGAAAACATTTCGCGCAAGAATTCCATCGGGTGCCCCTTCAGCGATAGCCGGATGGTCTGGTAGTCCGCGACCACCTGCTCGGAACGCGGCATCACCGGCAGCGGTTGCGCGTGCTCGTCCGGCTGCTCGCGCGCGGTCGCCGCCTCGAACAGCGGCAGCGGCACGTCGTCGGGCAGCCGCCGCACCTGCCACAGCGCCTCGCGGCGGTCGAGCCCGAGCGAGCGAAACGCGTCGGCATCGGCCAGCAGGATCAGCGCGCGCTTGGGCAGGCCGGTGTCGCGGGCGAAATCCTCCAGCGAGGTAAAGGGGCGGCGGTTGCGGGCGGCGATGATGCGGTCGCCCCAGTCTTCCTGAGTGACATAGATCTTGCCTTGCCGCTTCGCCTGCTCCTTCTTGAGGGCCTCCTCATCGGGATCGAGCCAGTGGAAGCCGTCGATCTGGCGAAAGCCAAGGCGGACGGCACAATACCTGCCGTCAGTATTCTCCAGCGTGTTCTGCGCAAAACTACAGGACACGTCGATGTCGCGCACCTCGACGCCGTTCTTGCGGGCGTCGCTGACGATCTGTGCGGGCGCATAAAAGCCCATCGGCTGCGAGTTCAGGAGGCCACAGCAGAAAGCGTCGGGGTGATGATATTTCAGCCATGACGAGATGTAGACGAGCTGGGCGAAGCTCGCGGCGTGGCTCTCCGGGAAACCGTAGGAGCCAAAGCCCTTGATCTGGTCAAAGCAGCTTCTGGCAAAATTGGCATCGTAACCGCGCGCGACCATGTTGCCGATCAGCTTCTCCTCGTATTGGCCAATGGTGCCTACATTGCGGAAGGTTGCCATCGAGCGGCGCAGGCCGTTGGCTTCCTCGGACGTGAATTTTGCCGCCTCGATCGCGATGCGCATGGCCTGCTCCTGGAACAGAGGCACGCCCTTCGTCTTGTGCAGCACCTTGTAGAGTTCGTCCGCGGGACCATGCTCGGGCGATGGCGAGGGATAGGTCACCTTCTCCAGGCCGTTCCGCCGACGCAAATACGGATGCACCATGTCGCCCTGGATCGGACCCGGCCGCACGATCGCGACTTCGATGACGAGGTCGTAGAAGGTCCGCGGCTTCAGGCGCGGCAGCATGTTCATCTGGGCGCGGCTCTCGACCTGGAACACGCCGAGCGATTCCCCATCACACAGCATGTCGTAAACCTTGGGATCGTCCTGTGGAACGCTCGCCAGCACAAAACGCTCGCCTTTGTGGTCTGCGATCAGATCAAAACATTTCCGGATGCAGGTCAGCATGCCCAGCGCGAGCACGTCGACCTTCATCATGTTGAGCGCGTCGACGTCGTCCTTGTCCCACTCGATGAAGGTGCGGTCGTCCATCGCCGCGTTGCCGATGGGGACATAGGTGTCGAGCCGGTCCTGGGTCAGCACATAACCGCCGACATGCTGGGAGAGATGGCGGGGGAATTCGATCAACTCGGTTGCAAGCTCGACCGCAAGGTTGATCATGGGATTTTGCGGATCGAGCCCGGCCTGCCTGACCTGCATGTCGTTGAGGCCCTTGCCCCAACTGCCCCAGACGGTGTCGGCGAGCGCGGCGGTGACGTCCTCCGTCAGGCCCAGCGCCTTGCCGACGTCGCGGATGGCGCTGCGCGGGCGATAGTGGATGACCGTTGCGATGATCGCGGCACGATGGCGGCCGTAGCGGCGATAGACATACTGCATCACCTCCTCGCGCCGGGAATGCTCGAAATCGACGTCGATGTCAGGCGGCTCCAGCCGCTCCTTGGAGATGAAGCGCTCGAACAACAGATCGACCTTGGTCGGATCGACCGAGGTGATGCCGAGCACGTAGCACACGGCCGAGTTCGCTGCCGACCCCCGCCCCTGGCACAGGATGCTCTGGCTGCGCGCGTAATGCACGATGTCGTGCACGGTGAGGAAATAATGCGCGTATTTCAGCTCGGCGATCAGCGCGAGTTCTTTGTTCAACGTCGCGCGCAGCTTGTCGTCAATGTTCTCGATGCCGCCAAAGTATTTATCGACGCCCGCCCAGGTCAAATCCTCCAGATGCCCTTGCGCGGTCTTGCCCGGCGGCACCGGCTCATCCGGATACTGGTATTTGAGCTGGTCGAGCGAGAAGTCGATCTTCCCCGCAAAACGCATGGTCTCCGCGATCGCCTCGGGGACATCGCGGAACAGCCGCGCCATCTCCCTAGGTGTTTTCAGAAAACGCTCGGCGTTGGCTTCCAGCTTCCGTCCGACCGCCTCGATCGTGGTCTTTTCCCGGATGCAGGTCAGCACGTCCTGAAGCGGACGGCGGCCGGGATCGTGATAGAGCACTTCGTTGGTCGCGAGCAGCGGCACTTTTGCTTTGGCCGCGAGGTCATCGAGCCGTGCCAGGCGGCGCCGGTCGTCGCCGCGATAGATCAGGCTCGCTGCCAGCCACACGCCCTCGGCGCGGCTTGCCCTCAGCTTTGCAAGCACATCCAGCGCCTGCGCCGGCTCGAAGCGATGCGGCAACGTCAGGACCAAAAGCTGCCCCTCGGAGAATTCCAGGAGATCGGCGAAGGTGAGACGGCACTCGCCCTTCTCGATCCGCGTGATGTCGTCGCCGCGCTTGCCTTTGGTCAGGAGCTGGCACAGCCGGCCATAGGCGGCGCGGTCGCGCGGGTAGACAAAAATGTCGGGCGTGCCGTCGATGAAGACGATGCGCGCACCGATCAGCAGTTTCGGCTTGTGCAGCACCTTGTCATTGTCGAGCTCATTCCAGGCCCGCACCACGCCGGCGAGCGTGTTGTGGTCGGCGATTCCGACCGCGGGAATGCCGAGCTTGCTCGCCTGATGCACATAGGCGCGCGGATCCGAGCCGCCGCGCAGGAAGGAGAAATTGGTGGTGATGCCGATCTCGGCATAAGCGGGGCTATTCATGCGAAGAGACCGTGCACATACCAGCCGGGAGAAGCAGGCTCGCCGTCGCCGTCGAACACCTCCCCCTCGTAAAGTCCGTCGCGAAAAATCCAGAAGCGCAGGCCCTCGGCATCCTCGATGCGAAAGTAATCCCGGGTCAGCTGCTTGCCGTCCTGCCGCCACCATTCCATCGCGATACGCTCGGGTCCTTCCACCCGCACCACGGCATGCAGCGCGCGGCGCCAGGTGAACTGATGCGGCGGACCATCCGGCACGGCCGCGAATGGCACCTTGATCGGCTCCGGCTTGTCGAACAGCCTTAAGGGACGCAGCGGTGGCTCGCTTTCGGTCCGTGCCGGCCATTCGGCCTGCATGGCGGCGGCGAGATGATGCTGCGCCGGGGCGACCAGCACCGCACATTCGGGGATATGGGTATCCTCAGGCAGGTGCACGACGACGCGCTTTCCGCCGATGCGCGCGGCAATGCGGTCGATCAGGGCGGCAAGCTCGTCATTGTCGTGGACATGGGCGTCGAGATCGCGCTGCTCCTGCACCACGATCTCGGTGCGGCTCGCCGACAGGCGAACCATATCGAAGCCAAAACCGGGATCGAGGGGATCGGCGAGCGCATCGAGACGCTCGCGGAACAGCCGGTCGATCACCGCGCTTCGCGTCACCGGACGTCCGGTCTCGACCATGATCGCGCGCACCACGCCGTCGGTGCGGAAGAACGCGGCTTCCAGCCGGCGCGCGCCCTTGCCCTGCTTCTCCATGGAGGCAATCAGCGTGTCCGCCAGCCGCGACAGCGTCATCGCGATCATGGTGTCGGTCGCGATCGGCTCGGCGAAACGCTTCTCCACGATATAATCAGGCAGCGGTTTTCGCGGATTGATCGGCGCATCGCCCTGCCCCAGCGCATGCGCCAGCAGCGTGGAGAACCGCGCTCCGAACCGCGCCGTGATCTCGCTCGGCGAGCGCGTGGCGACGTCGCCGATGGTCTTGAGGCCGGCGCGGCGCAGGCCGGTGGTGATGGCCTCGCCCGCACCGAGCGCGGACACCGGAAACCGGCTGATCGCCTCCGCCTCGCCGCCATCGGCAACGATGGTGCCCGTGGTCTGCCGCGTCAGCGTGCGCGCGCAGACCGAGGTGCCGGCGATTGCCGCGCTGACGGCAAAGCCTTGTCGGCCGAGCGCCCGAACCAGCGCTTGCAACAGCGCAGCCTCGCCGCCGAACAGATGCGCACAGCCGGTGATGTCGAGGAACAGCCCGTGCGGCGGATCGAGCGCGACCAGCGGCGTGAAGCGGTCGCACCAGTCGGCGATGTCGCTAAGCGTCTTCGCATCGGCCGCGACATCGGCGTCGAACACGCGCAAATCCGGGCACATCGCCCGCGCATTGGCGAGCGGCTGACCTACGTACAGGCCGAGACGCTCGGCAGCCTCGTCCAGCGCATGGATCACCAGCGCATTGTTGTCCTTGATGACGACGATGCTCGGCTCATTATTGGTTTTACCCAGCCCGGAGCTGTTGAAGAACCGCTGGATCCGGTCGATGGGCAGGCGTGGCAGCCACAGGCTGAGAATACGTCGACGGTTCACTGAACTGGCACTCATCACAATTCCATTCCATGATCCACCGGCCGCAGGGGCCATGACGATTACGCAAGAGTTCGGCATCGAAGCGCGGCGCGCCCCATGCGTCCCACACCGACCCCGGCGGCGAATGCGCCGCGCGCAGCATCCACCTGGTCTCCGCCGTCGAAGGCAGCGGCTGCGCCGCCATCCGCAGCATCAGGCCGGTGACGCCGGAGCCTTGCGCGGCCAGCGTCAGCTTGCGGCTCGCCACGAGATCGAACTGCCTGGTTTCGCCCCAGAGCTCGAGCACGACGGCGCCCAGCGCATCGCAGGCGAGCGCATCGGCCGAGGTACGCAGCGCGCTCTCGACATCGGCGGCGCGCACCATCACCACGCGGCGCGGATCGAGGCCGAGCTCGGCGAGCCCGCTCATCGACAGCGCGCCTGCCTCTATCTCTGAAAAATCCTGCCGTACCCACAGCAGCGGCCGCTGCGCCGAGACGCGCCCGGCAAGCCCCATGACGAAGCCGGTCGCGGCCGTCCCCTGAGACCCAGTGCAAAACACCTCGTGGATCGCCGCGCGCGCGAGCCCGCCCTTCAGCGCGTTGTCGGCTTCGCTGTGACCGAGCGCGACGCGATCGTGCGGATGCACGACCGTCGCCGTCTCGATGCGCTCGATCTGGCCGCGCAAGGTCGCAAGCGCGCTTGTCCGTGCGCCGCTCATGCTCGCCGCTCCTTCAGGGGTGATTGCCGATGGCTCTCAAAAAGAGAACCAGCGGCTGGCTCATTTGTTCATGATATGTTCTAATATAAAGCTAACGGCGCGTAGAGAGTCAATCGAATTGGCGCGCAAGCGGATTCATGAGCTGAATCAAAGGGATTCCAAGATGGACGTACAACGCAAGCTGGAAATCCTGGCGGACGCCGCCAAATACGACGCGTCCTGCGCCTCCAGCGGCACGGAGAAGCGGGATTCCAGCGACGGCAAGGGCATGGGGTCGACCGCACCCGGCATGGGCATCTGCCATTCCTATGCGCCGGATGGACGCTGCATCTCGCTGCTCAAGGTGCTGCTGACCAACGCCTGCAATTACGATTGCCTCTATTGCGTCAACCGCGCCTCCTCCAACGTGCCGCGCGCCCGCTTCACCGTCGACGAGGTGGTGAAGCTCACGCTCGACTTCTACCGGCGCAATTACATCGAGGGTCTGTTTCTCTCCTCAGGCATCATCCGCAGCCCCGACTACACCATGGAGCAGGTCGTGAGCGTCGCGCGAAAGCTGCGCGAGGATCATCACTTCCGCGGCTATATCCATCTCAAGACCATTCCCGAGGCCGACGATGCGCTGATCGCGGAAGCCGGCAAATATGCCGATCGTCTCTCCATCAACATCGAGATGCCCGAGGAAACGAGCCTGCAGCAATTCGCGCCGGAGAAGGACGTGCGCGCGATCCGCCGCACCATGGGCCGGCTGCGGCTGAAGCTGGACGAGGCCGAGGAAGGCCGCAGCGCGAAGACCAAGGCAAAGCCGCAGCGCTTCGCGCCGGCGGGCCAAAGCACGCAGATGATCGTCGGTGCTGATGCAGCCTCCGACCACACCATTCTCCACACCAGCGCCAATCTCTACGGCGCCTACCGTCTGCGGCGCGTCTACTACTCCGCCTTCAGCCCGATCCCCGACGCCAGCCGCGCCTTGCCTCTGGTGCAGCCGCCGCTGCTGCGCGAGCACCGGCTCTACCAGGCCGACTGGCTGATGCGGTTCTACGGTTTCGACGTTGCGGAGATCGTCGACGACAGCGCGATGCTGCCACTCGACATCGATCCGAAGCTGGCCTGGGCGCTGCGTCATCGCGACCGCTTCCCGCTCGACGTCAACCGCGCCAGCCGCGAGGAGCTGCTGCGCGTGCCGGGCTTCGGCACCAAGGCGGTCGAGCGCATCATTGCAACACGGCGCACCACCACGATCCGCCTCGCCGATCTCGCCCGCCTGCACGTGCCCCGCAACAAGGCGCTGCCGTTCATCGTCCTCAGCGATCACCGGCCCTCGCCGCACCGTCTCGATGCCGCGGGGCTGATCGAACGGTTCAAGCCGAAAGCAACGCAACTGGGATTTGGCTTCTGATGCAGTACATCACCCTCGACACCGAAACCGATTTCGACGGCTGGCGCAAAGCCGCGCGCAGCCTCGTGCTTCATCACGTGCAGCCCACCGATGTCACCTGGACCGTGCAGGGCGGCGAGGCGGAGTTGTTCGCGCCGCAAGCACCGTCTCCGATCCTCGAGGCGAACGAAGGCACCTTCAACGTATCAGGCAAATTCGTCGAGCTAGCCCAGGCCGCAATCCTGCACCGCGATATCCAGCGCTTTGCGATCCTCTATCGCCTGCTCTGGCGGCTGAAGGACAACCACGATCTCATCGAGGTCGCGACCGACCCTGACGTCGCGCAGGTCACGGCGATGGCTCGCGCGGTCCATCGCGACGAGCACAAGATGCACGCCTTCGTCCGCTTCCGCGAGATCGGACGCGAGCGCGCAGCGCATTACGTCGCCTGGTTCGAGCCGGAGCATCACATCGTCGAGCTCGCCGCCCCGTTCTTCGCAAGACGCTTTGCCGACATGCCCTGGTCGATCCTGACGCCGGACCTCTGCGCACATTGGGACGGCCACGCGCTCGCGTTCACGCCGGGCGTCAGCAAGAGCGAAGCACCGCGCGAAGACCGGCTGGAGGAGACCTGGCGGCGCTATTACGCCAGCATCTTCAATCCGGCCCGGCTCAAGGTGAAGGCGATGCAGGCCGAGATGCCGAAGAAATATTGGAGGAACCTGCCCGAGGCCTCGATCATTAAGCCCTTGATCGAGGACGCCGAACGCATGACCGGCGCCATGATCGCCAATGCCGCAACCGATCCGCACAAGCCTCAGAAGCGGCCGGAGGCTCCGATGAAACGCAAGCCAGCTGCCGACGATCTCGAAGCGCTCCGCGCGGAGGCCGCGCATTGCCGCGCCTGCCATCTCTACAAGGACGCGACCCAGACCGTGTTCGGCGAGGGCCCGAGATCCGCCAACATCATGCTGGTCGGCGAGCAGCCCGGCGACAAGGAAGACCTCGCCGGCCATCCCTTCGTCGGCCCGGCCGGCCAGATGCTCGACCGTGCGCTGGAGGAGGCCGGTGTCGACCGCAAGAAGGTCTATGTCACCAACGCAGTGAAGCACTTCAAATTCGTGCCGCGCGGAAAGATCCGCCTGCACCAGAAGCCGAATACGCCGGAGATCAAAGCGTGCCGGCAATGGTTCGAACGGGAAGTTTCGGCAATCCAGCCTGATCTGATCGTGGCGATGGGCGCCACCGCCGCGCAAAGCGTGTTCGGCAAGATCACTCCGATCGGCAAGACCCGCGGCCGGCTCATCGACCTTCCCGACGGACGCAAGGCTTTGGTGACGGTGCACCCGTCCTATCTGCTGCGGCTGCCCGATCCGGAAGCCAAGGTTCTGGAATATCAGCGCTTTGTCGACGATTTGAAGATCGTGGCCGGCTTGCAGAAGAAAGCCGCGCGGGCCGCCTAAATATTGGCAGGAAAACGGTTTTCAACCGCCGCTTGTCATCCAGCCTTCAAATCCATCGCGGACAATACCCTTACTTCAAAGTTAAGGGGCGTCCAGACATGACCGATGTTGCATTCGACCGCGCGGTAGCCGATCCCGCGCCGATCCAGCCGGCCTCGCGGCCAAATCTCGACAAGGGCTTCAATCCGCTGACGATGATCCTGTTCTTCGGCATCCTCGCCGCGGGGCTGCTGTTCGTCGCCTACAGCATCTATGTCGACGTCAACGCGACCGGCGCACGCGTGACGAGCTACCTGCCCTACATCCTGTTGTTCGTCGCGCTCCTGATCGCGCTCGGCTTCGAATTCGTCAACGGCTTCCACGACACCGCCAATGCGGTGGCGACCGTGATCTACACCCATTCGCTGCCGGCCGAAGTCGCGGTGATGTGGTCGGGCTTCTTCAACTTCCTCGGCGTGCTCATGTCCTCCGGCGCGGTCGCCTTCGGCATCGTCTCGCTGCTGCCGGTCGAGCTGATCCTGCAGGTCGGCTCCAGCGCCGGCTTCGCGATGGTGTTCGCGCTGCTGATCGCCGCGATCCTGTGGAATCTCGGCACCTGGTTCTTCGGCCTGCCCGCCTCCTCCTCGCACACGCTGATCGGCTCGATCATCGGCGTCGGCGTCGCCAACGCCGTCATGCGCGGCCGCGACGGCACCTCGGGCGTGGACTGGACCAAGGCGACCGAGATCGGCTACGCGCTGCTGCTGTCGCCGCTGTTCGGCTTCATCTGCGCCGCGACGCTGCTGCTGCTGCTCAAGTTCATCGTGCGCAACCCGGCCCTGTATGCTGCGCCCGAAGGCAACAAGGCGCCGCCGCTCTGGATCCGCGGCCTGCTGATCGCGACCTGCACCGGCGTCAGCTTCGCGCACGGTTCGAACGACGGCCAGAAGGGCATGGGCCTGATCATGCTGATCCTGATCGGTACCGTGCCGACCGCCTACGCGCTCAACCGCGCACTGCCGGAATCCCAGGTCGCCCAGTTCCAGAAGGTCTCGGATGCCGCCTCCAAGGTGATCGCGGCCAAGGGTGCCGGTCACTCGATCATCGGCGATCCCCGTCCTGCGGTGACCCAGTACATCACCTCGCACCACATCAGCGAAGGCACCTACCCCTCGCTGTCGGTGCTGGTGAAGGATGTCGGCGACCAGGTCGCGAAATACGGCTCGCTCAACAAGGTGCCGGCGGAAGTGGTCGGCAACACCCGTAACGACATGTACCTGACCTCGGAAGCGATCCGCTTCCTGATGAAGGACAAGGAAAACGACCTCAACAAGGAAGAGGTCGCGACCTTGAACGCCTACAAGGGCGGGCTCGACAGCGCCACGAAGTTCATCCCGACCTGGGTGAAGGTCGCCGTCGCCATCGCGCTCGGCCTCGGCACCATGATCGGCTGGAAGCGCATCGTGATCACGGTCGGCGAGAAGATCGGCAAGAGCCATTTGACCTACGCACAAGGCGCCTCGGCCGAGCTGGTGGCCGCCGCTACGATCGGCGCCGCCGACGTGTTCGGCCTGCCGGTTTCGACCACGCATGTGCTGTCGTCGGGCGTCGCCGGCACCATGGCGGCCAACGGCTCGGGCTTGCAAATGGCGACCATCCGCAATTTGCTGATGGCCTGGGTGCTGACGCTGCCCTGCGCGATCATGCTGTCGGCCACGCTCTACGTGATCTTCTCGCGGATGTTCTGAGAAGAACGACACTCCATCAACGCGAATGGCCGGGCTTGTCCCGGCCATTTGCATTCCAGGTTGTCATTCCGGGGCGGTCCGCAGGACCGAACCCGGAATCTCGAGATCCCGGGTTCGCCTCTGCGAGGCGCCCCGGGATGACGTCGGTAGTTACGCCGCCAGCGATTCCTCGACCAGCTTCACCCAGTAGGACGTGCCGAACACGATCGCCTCGTCGTTGAAATTGTAGGCGGGGTGATGCAGGCCGGCGCTGTCGCCGTTGCCGCAGAAGATGAAGGCGCCGGGTCGCGCTTCCAGCATATAGGCGAAATCCTCGCCGCCCATCAGCGGCGGCATTTCGTGCACGTTGGCATCGCCAGCAACCTGCTTTGCAATGCGGCGCGCAACCTCGGTCTCCGCGGCGTGGTTGTTCACCACGGGGTAATTGCGGTGATAACGCAGGTCGATCTTCGCGCCGGTGATCTGCGCGACGCCCGCCACCACTTCATGCACGCGCTTCTCGACCAGCTTGCGCACCTCGGGCGAGAGCGTGCGGATGGTGCCCTTCAGTGTCGCGGTCTGCGGAATGACGTTGCGGGCGTTGCCGGCGTGGAATTCGCAAATCGAGATCACGGCCGATTCCAGCGGATCGACGCTGCGCGCGACGATCGACTGCAGCGCGGTAATCACCTGCGCACCGACCAGGACGGAATCCACGCATTTGTGCGGACGCGCAGCATGACCGCCGAGGCCCTCGATCATGATGTCGACCTCGTCGGTCGCCGCCATGATCGGGCCCGGCCGGATCGCGAACGAGCCGATCGGAATACCGGGGCCATTGTGCATGCCGTAGACCTGCTCGATGCCGAAGCGCTCCATCAGGCCGTCCTTGACCATGGCTGCGCCGCCGGCGCCGCCCTCCTCGGCGGGCTGGAAGATCACGACCGCATCGCCGGCGAAATTGCGGGTTTCGGCGAGGTAGCGGGCGGCCCCCAGCAGCATCGCGGTGTGGCCGTCATGGCCGCAGGCGTGCATCTTGCCCGGGGTCTTGGAGGCGTAAGGCAGGTTGGTCTGCTCCTCGACGGGCAGCGCATCCATGTCGGCGCGCAGGCCGATCGTCTTCAGCCCCTCGCCGGCCGGCTTGCTGCCCTTGATCACGCCGACCACGCCGGTCTGGCCGAGCCCGGTCACGACCTCGTCGCAGCCGAACTCACGCAGCCGGTCCGCAACGAATGCTGCAGTGCGATGAACATCGTACAGCAGCTCGGGATGCTCGTGGATGTCCCGGCGCCAGGCCTGAATATCGGGTTGAAGGTCGGCGACGCGGTTCACGATGGGCATGGAGGGTCTCGAGCTTTGTTGAAAATGCAGGACTGTCTACCATGCAAGCGCCAGTCCACCCAACTGCCGCGGGCCGAGGGTAACCCCTGTCCTCTCGTCATGGCCGGGCTTGGCGCCAGCTTGTCTTGGCCATCCACGTCTGACTATTAGGATAGAAAGTGCGTGGATGCCCGGGACAAGCCCGGACATGACGCGCTGGTTGGGTGGAAGCAGAATGCCGAGACGGCTCGAAGGTGAATTTGACTACATTGTCGTCGGGGCAGGTACGGCGGGCTGCATCGTCGCCAATCGGCTGTCGGCGGATCCCGGCAATCGCGTCCTCGTCCTCGAAGCTGGCGGCGACGACAACTGGATCTGGTTCCACATCCCGGTCGGCTATCTCTTTGCGATCGGCAATCCGCGCTCGGACTGGATGTTCAAGACCGAGGCCGAGCCCGGCCTGAACGGCCGCTCGCTCGCCTATCCCCGCGGCAAGGTGATCGGCGGCTGCTCGGCGATCAATGCCATGATCTCGATGCGCGGCCAGGCCGCCGATTATGATCACTGGCGGCAACTCGGCATGACCGGCTGGGGCTATGACGACGTGCTGCCGCTGTTCAAGAAGCTCGAGGATCACTTCCTCGGCGCCAGCGAGCATCACGGCGCCGGGGGCGGCTGGCGCATCGAGGCGCCGCGGCTGTCATGGGACGTTCTCGATGCCGTCGGCGATGCCGCCGAGGAGATGGGCATCAAGCGCATCCCGGATTTCAACACCGGCGACAATGAAGGCACCAGCTATTTCCACGTCAACCAGAAGCGCGGCCGGCGCTGGTCGTCGGCACGCGGCTTCCTCAAGCCCGCCTTGAGGCGCCCGAACCTGCGGCTCGAGAAGCATGTGCTGGTCGACCGCGTCATCATCGAGCGGGGCCGCGCCGTCGGCGTGCGCTTCATCCAGAACGGCGAGATGATCGAAGCGCGTGCGAAACGCGAAGTGATCCTGTCGGCCGGCTCGATCGGCTCGGTGCAGGTGCTGCATCGCTCCGGTATCGGCCCCGCCGACTGGCTGTCGCCGCTCGGCATCGACATCGTCATGGACAAGCCCGGTGTGGGGCGCAATCTGCAGGACCACCTCCAGCAGCGTGCGATCTACAAGGTCGAGGGCGTGCGCACGCTGAACGAGACCTATTACAATCTGTTCCGCCGCGGCCTGATGGGGCTCGACTACGCCTTCCGCCGCCGCGGTCCCCTGACCATGGCGCCGTCGCAGCTCGGCATCTTCACGCGCTCCGATGCGACACGCGCACGCGCCAACATCCAGTTCCACGTGCAACCGCTGTCGCTCGACAAGTTCGGTGATCCCCTGCACCGTTTCCCCGCCATCACGGTCAGCGCCTGCAATCTGCAGCCGACCTCGCGCGGCACCGTGCGGCTGCGTTCGGCGAGCCCTGACGAGAAGCCGATCATCGCGCCGAATTATCTGTCGACCGACGACGACCGCCAGGTCGGCGCCGACGCCATCCGCACCACGCGCCGCCTGATGCAGCAGAAGGCGCTGGCACGATATCGCCCGAGCGAATATCTGCCGGGTCCCTCCGTCGGCGATGACGACGCCTCGCTCGCAAAGGCTGCCGGCGATATCGGCACCACCATCTTCCACCCCGTCGGCACGGCGAAGATGGGCGCCGTGAGCGATCCGATGGCCGTGGTCGACGAGCGGCTGCGCTTCTATGGCCTCAGCGGCTTGCGCATTGTCGACGCCTCGATCATGCCGACCATCACGTCGGGCAACACCAACACGCCGACGGCGATGATCGCCGAGAAAGGCGCGGCGATGATCTTGGAGGATGCGAAGTAGCATCCTGTCGCCATGATCAATCCCCACCGCTTTTCAATCGGCCCGGCCGCCGCAGAGATCGCCATGCTGCAATGGGGCGAGAGCGGCAAGCCACCTGCCCTGCTCGTTCATGGCACTGGCTTCGTCGCCGACGTCTGGGACGAAGTCGCGCGCGAGCTTGCATCGACCTACACCGTCTATGCACTCGACCGCCGCGGCCACGGCGCCAGCCACAAGCCCGGCGCCTATCATTTCCTGGACTATGCGGAGGATGTTTGCCGGGTGGTCGATGCGATCGGCCTGCGAGACGTCTACGGCATCGGCCACAGTGCGGGCGCGACCGATCTCCTGCTCGCGGCAAAACTCTTGCCCGGACGCTTCACACGCCTGTTCGTGATGGAGCCGACCATCATGGACCCGCGCGCGGCGCGCGCCGGAGGGTTGGACGAGGAATCCTTATCGCGAGTAGAGGGCACGCTACGTCGACGCGCCGAGTTCGACAGTGCCGATGCCGTCTTCGAACGCTATCGCACCGCGCCAGCGTTTGCAGATTGGACCGTGACCTCGCTTCGAGCCTATGTGCGCCACGGCTTCGTGCCGCTGGAGAATGGCCGGGTGCGGCTCTGCTGTACACCGGAGACCGAGGCGGCGATCCTGCGCCCGATCTACGAAGCGATGGCGCAGGTTTACGTTGGCGATGCCCGCGGTAATCCGTTTGGGTTGCTCGCCGAGATCGACTGTCCCGTGCGCGTCACGACCGCTGCGAAGTCGGGGCCGATCTATTGGGAGATGGCGCGGCGCGCGGTGTCGCTGATTCCGCAGGTCAGCACGATGGTGTTCGAGGACGCCGGGCATTGTGTGGCGCAGGAAGCGCCCACGGCCGTGGTGGAGGCTGTGCGAGAATTCGCGAAGTAGGTCTCGTGCCCCGGCTCACCGCGTAACGTGAGGCCTTCCGGGTCCCGGCTCTGCAACGCATCACCAAGAGGTGCTGCGTTGCGTCCGGGACACGAGCCGCCCTCACGAAATCGTCATCACCTCCCGCGAATAAGTCCCCTCCTCCCCCAATCACCTCTCCGACGCCCAATTCCGGGCAAGCGGAGATGCGCGATGAGCGGACATGATCACGGCGACGACGGCGTCAGCCGCCGCAAGGTGCTGGAATGCATGACCTGGGCCGGCACCGGGGTGCTCTGGACGGTCACCGGCGGCGTGCCGCGCTCGCTCGGCATCATCGATTCCGCGCAGGCCGCGACCGCGGCCGTGCCCGGCATGAGCTTCCTCCAGATCAGCGACAGCCATGTCGGCTTCGACAAGCCGGCCAATCCCAACGCACTCGGCACGCTGGAGGAGGCTGTGGGCAAGATCAACGCGATGCCGGCCAAACCGTCCTTCATGATCCACACTGGCGACATCACCCATCTGTCCAAGGCCGCCGAATTCGACAATGCCGAGCGCATCATCTCGCAGAGCAAGCTCGACGTGCACTACGTACCGGGCGAACACGACTTCCTCGACGAGGAGGTGAAATTTTATCGCGAGCGTTACGGGCGCGGCACCAAGGGCCAGGGTTGGTACTCGTTCGACGCCGGCGGCGTGCACTTCATCGGCCTCGTCAACGTCGTCGACCTCAAGGCCGGGGGTCTTGGCAATCTCGGCGCCGAGCAGCTCGCCTGGCTCCAGGACGATCTGCGCGGCAAGTCGAAATCGACACCGATCGTGCTGTTCGCGCACATCCCGCTCTGGACCGTCTATCCGGAATGGGGCTGGGGCACCGAAGACGGCGGCCGCGCGCTGGAACAGGTGAAAGGCTTCGGCTCGGTCACCGTGCTGAACGGCCACATCCACCAGGTGATGCAGAAGGTCGAGGGTAACGTCACCTTCCACACCGCGCGCTCGACTGCTTTCCCGCAGCCAGCGCCGGGAGCTGCCCCCTCGCCCGGACCGATGAAGGTTGAGGACACAAAACTGCGCTCCATGCTCGGCGTTGCCAGCATCAACTTCAAGCAGAACGAGCAGCGGCTCGCGATCATCGACACGCCGCTCCAGGGCTAGGGTGGAAGCTGACAATGAAGACACTCAACCGCCGCGACTTCGGCGTCGATCTCGGACTTGCTCTGGCCGCGGCCATCCTGCTGCCCGCAACAAAGGCCCGTGCCGACGACATGGACATTCATATCGACAATTTCGTGTTCCAGCCGGCCGAGCTCAAGATCAAGACCGGCACCACCGTGACCTGGACCAACCGGGACGACATTCCGCACACCATCGTGTCGGCCGGCAAGTTCAGGTCCAAGACCCTGGACACCGACGACAAGTTCTCGTTCACCTTCATCAACGCGGGCGACTACAAATATTTTTGTTCGCTGCACCCGCACATGACGGGGATGATCAAGGTTGAGTAACGTCTCCAACCAAGGCATCAACGCCTTGCCCGGCCGGTGGTCCCACGCCGGCCGGGCTCCTGCGTCCCCGGCGACATCAGGCGAAACGGCAAAGCGAGCGGCGATGCCACCGACAAGCGACGATCCAGACAAGGCCCGGCGTTTTCGCGAAGCGGCGCTGCCCCATCTCGACGACGTCTACACGCTCGCGCGCTATCTGCTGCGCGACGCCTCCGATGCGGAAGATGCGGTGCAGGAGTGCTATCTGCGCGCGCTGAAGCACTTCGACAGCTATCGCGGGCCGGCGATGAAGCCATGGCTGTTCGCGATCCTGCGCAACGTCTGCAACGCAGAATACGCCCGTCGTGCGCACAGGCCCAGCGCGTTCGAGGATACGCCCGGCGCCGCCGAGCAGACGCCGATCTGGCAGGAGAGCGAGGCGAGCCCGGAGACCGAAGTGCTGCGCAGCCGCGATGCCGGCGCCATCCGCAAGCTGATCGAGGCGCTCGCCGAACCGTTCAAGGAAACCTTCGTGCTGCGCGAGATCAACAACCTGTCCTATCGTGAAATCGCAGAAGCCGTCGGCGCGCCCATCGGCACCGTGATGTCCCGCCTCGCTCGCGCCCGTGCCCTGCTGCGCGCGGCCTGGACGGCGGAAGAGGAGCAAGCGAAATGACCTGCGACGAAGCAAGGATCATGCTTCACGCGCTGCTGGACGGCGAGCTCGACGCCGGCCATGCGCGCGAGGTCGAAGCCCATATCGCGGGCTGCCCCGGGTGCGCTGCGGAATTGGCCGTACAGCGCGAAATGCAGCGCGTGCTTGCCGACACCAATTTGCGCTACGTCGCGCCCACCAGCCTGCGCAACAAGATCGAGGCCTCGCTGCCGAAGCCGCAGCCCCAGCCGAGCCGCCGCTCCGTGCTGCGCGGCTTTGCGATGGGCTCGGCGGTCTCCGCGCTCGCGGCAACCGGAATCGTCGCCATCGTGCTGCGCCAGGACGACCAGCAGCGCATCCTCTCGGAGGTCGTCTCCGCGCATCTGCGCTCGCTGCAGGCCGGCCACCTCACCGACGTGGTCTCGACCGACCAGCACACCGTCAAGCCGTGGTTCAACGGCAAGCTCGACGTCGCCCCGCCCGTGATCGACCTCACCGCGCAGGGTTTTACGCTGGTCGGAGGCCGGCTCGACTATATCGACGCCCGCGCCATCGGCGCCGTCGTCTACAAGCGTCGCCAGCACGTCATCAACCTGTTCGTGGCACAGACATCGAGCACCGAGCACCAGCCGCCGAAGACCCAGACCATGCAGGGCTTCAACTGCCGCCGCTGGGGCGAGCGCGGCCTGAACTTCTGGGCCGTCAGCGACATCGGCGCCGACGAGCTCGCCGAGTTCGTCGACAAGTTCGAGACAGCGATGAAGGCGAATGTGGAGGGATAGATCTTGCTACACCGTCATTGCGAGGAGCTCGCGACAAAATTGCGAAGCAATTTTGCGCTGGAGCGACGAAGCAATCCCCAGGTTGCCTTCGCAGAGACAGTCTGGATTGCTTCGCTTCGCTCGCAATGACGATTGCCGAAATGGCTCGGCCGAAGTCAGGCCGACCTTCGCACTGCGTTGTCCACCAACGTCTTGCCGAGCGACCAGATCGCGCCGGGGACCTTGTGGCTGCCGGCGATGACGTCGTCGAACGCCTTCTCGATCCAGCTGCAGTCTTCCTCGGTGATGGTGAGAGGCGGCAGCAGCTTGATGGTGTGGCTGCCGTGACCGGCGACCTGGGTCAGGATCTTGTGATCCTTGAACAGCGGCACGGTGATGAGCTGGCAGAACAGGCCCTTGTTGGCGGTCTCCAGCACGTTCCAGGAGGCGCGCAGCCGCAGCGATTTCGGCGGGCCGAACTCGACGCCGATCATCAGACCCTTGCCGCGCACTTCCTTCATCAGCTCATAGCCGGGCACCATGCGCGTCAGTGCGAGGCGCAGCTCGGCGCCGCGCTTGGCGGCAGACTCGATCAGCTTCTCGGATTCCATCACGTCCAGCGTGGCGATGCCCGCGGCCATCGCGAGGTCGTTCTTGGAGAAGGTGGAGCCGTGCACCACCGCGCGGTCCATCTGGTTGAAGATCTTGTCGAAGATGGCCTTGCGCGTCAGCACCGCGCCAACCGGCACGTGGCCACCCGACAGCGACTTCGACAGCAGCACCATGTCGGGCTCGACGTTCCAGTGCTCGACCGCGAGGAAACGGCCGGTGCGGCCCATGCCGGTCTGGATTTCGTCGGCGACGAACAGCGTGCCGTATTTCTTGCAGAGTGCGGCCGCGCCCGGCAGGAACTCGTCGGTGGGCATGTTGACGCCCTTGCCCTGGATCGGCTCGACCACGAAGGCTGCGACCTCACGCGAGGCAAGCGCCTTTTCCAGCGCGGCCAGATCGTTGAACGGGATCGAGGTGCAGCCGGGCAGCAGCGGCTCGAAGCCGGTGCGGAAATTCGAATCGCCCGTCAGCGACAGCGCGCCATAGGTCAGGCCATGATAGCCGTGGGCGCAGTAGACGATGCCCGGGCGGCCGGTGGCGCCGCGCGCGAACTTGATCGCAGCTTCGACGCATTCGGCGCCGGAATTGGCGAAGAACGCCTTGTCCAGATAGGGGACATATTTCAGCAGCCGCTCGGCGAGCACGCCGGCGAGCACGGAGACGTCGAACTGGACGAGGTTGGGCAGGTCGGCATCGAGCACGCTCTTGAGCGCGTCGCGCATGACCGGGTGATTGCGCCCGATCGCGAACACGCCAAAGCCGGACAGCAAGTCGAGATAGCGCGCGCCGTCGCGATCGTACAGATACTGCCCCTGCCCCTTCTGGAAGCCGACATCGTAGCCGATGGTCTTGAGGACCCGAACGAACTGCTCGTTCAGATACCGATTATGCAGGGTGCTGCGCTGGGCCTGACGGTCCGCGAAAAGCTCAGACATGTCTGGATTTGGGCTGTGCATCCGTTACATACTTCGGTTGAGGGCCGTCTCGTCAACTGAAAAGGGACCGTTACTGAAAACGGTCTGTGCGGCCTTTTGCCCTTTTTCGGACCATCTTCGCAAGCACAGCTTTAGCCCATGTTGCACTGCCAAGGAACTATCATGCGTTTAGCCCTTTACACCGGACTAATACTGGCTGGCGGTTACACCTGCCTGACCCCGGCGCTCGCCGCCGATCCCACCGGCGACTGGCGGGTTGCCGACGGCGTCGCCAACATTCGCGTCGCCCAATGCAATGGCAGCATGTGGGGCGCCGTTTCCTGGGAAAAGCAGCCCGGCGGCCGCGACGAGAACAATCCGGATGCCTCGAAAAAGACCAGGCCGACACTGGGCATGGCGACGCTGATCGACATGAAGAAGAAGCCCGGCGCCGATCAGTGGGAAGGGCAGGTCTACAACGCCAAGGACGGCCAGCTCTATAGCGCGACCATCACGCCGGCCGGTGCCGACCAGCTGGAAATCAAGGGCTGCGTAATGGGCTTCCTCTGCGGCGGCGAGACCTGGACGCGAGTCGGACCGCCGATCCCCTCGAGCACCGCCAATGCCATGGCCAAGGGCGCGCCCAAGTCCACCGGCGCGGCACCGAAGGCTCAGGGCACGATGGGCGCGACAGCGGCGCCTGCTCCGGCTGCGGCGGCCCCGAAGAGCGCCACCGCCCCCGCAAAGCCGAGTCAGAAGGGTTCCGCCGACCCGGTCGGCGACATCTGCCTACTCCCTGAGATTGCGGGGTTTGCCCATTAGGGCCGGCTGGAACAGCAACACGGCGGCGAGCGTCGTCACCAGCGAAAGTGCCAGCAGCTTGCCCATGCTGGACGTGCCGGGATGGCTCGACAGCCACAGGCTGCCGAACGCGGTCGCCGTCGTCAGTGCGCTGAAAAAGATCGCGCGCGTCAGGCTGGTCTGGAGCAGATTTGTCCTGCCCGAGCGCCAGGCCACGACATAATAGATCTTGAAGGCGACGCCCACGCCGAGCAGCAGCGGGAACGCGACGATGTTGGCGAAGTTGAGCGGCAGGCCGATCAACACGCAGATCTCGAGCGTCACCGCGCCGGCAACCAGGAGCGGCACCAGCGTCATCAGCACGTCGACGAAGCGGCGTAGCGTGATCCACAGCAAGAGGCCGATCACCAGCAGCGCGTAGATGCCGGCGTGGATGAATGCCTTCACCACGGTATCGCCGGATTTCAGGATCGAGACCGGCCCGCCGATCGCGGTCGGCTCGGCAACCAGCACCGCCGCCGCAAATCTGCGCAGCGTGTCGTTGTCGTTGGGATCGCCCTTGGGCAGCGCCTCGACGCGGATGATGCCGTCCTTGCTCTTCCAGGCGCTGACGAGATCGGATGGCAGTGAACTCAGGGTGACGGGCCCGGCCTGCATCGCGTTCCTGAGCTGGTCAAACACGACCTTCATCGGCGTGACGAACACGTCCTGCGCCTTGTTGCGCGTGGCCTCGTCGCCATTGGCGAGCTTTTCGAGCGCGTCTGCCAGACGGCGCGAGGCGATCGAGCCCGGCCCCTTCGCATCGCCCGCGGTCCGGCGCAGATTGTCGACCGAGGATTTCAGCGCCTCGACGTTTTCCTTGTCGGTCGGCGCCGCATCGATCTGATCAGGGTTGAGTGCGGGGTTCAGCACCTTGGCGCCCTGCGCGAGCAGCTTCAGCTTCGGCGGCTGATCCTGGGGCACGAAGCTGTTGAGCGACATCACCCGGAGCACCTCGGGGACTTTCTCGAGCTTCGCCTCGACCTGCCTTGCCTGCTCCTCGGACGTGGTCATCACGTTGATGGCATTGGCGCCGGTGTTGGGATCCTTGCGCAGGTCGAGGAAGGTCGCGATCGATTCCGCCCTCGGGTTGCGCAGGTTCATCGGATTGAAGTCGAACTTCATGAAATAGAGCAGCGGCAGGCCGGCGAGCGCCAGCAGCAGCGTGCCGCCCACGACCAGCACGCGGTGCTTCTCCAGAAAGTGATCGAGCGGCGCCAGGAAGGCGTAGCCGACCGGCTCCTTCTCGCCGGGCGGGTTCAGCAGCTTCAGCATGGCCGGCAGAACGGTGATCGAGGAGAGGAACGCCACCAGCATGCCGACGCCGGCGATCTGGCCGAGCTCAGCGATGCCCTTGTAGTCGGTCGGCATGAAGCAAAGGAAGCCGGCCGCGGTCGCCATCGCCGCGAGCGACAGCGGCACCGCCGAGCGCTTCGCCGCCAGCACCAGCGCGCCCGAAAGGTCGTTGTGCTTGAAGCGCTCCGAGCGGTAGCGGACGCTGTACTGGATGCCGAAATCGACGCCGAGGCCGACGAAGAGCACAGCGAACGCGATCGACAGCAGGTTGAACGATCCGACCATCATCAGGCCGGCCGCGGTCGTCAGCGCGAGGCCGACGAAGAGATTGACGAACACCGCGAAGATGATCTTCGCCGAATGCAGCGCCAGCCACAGGATCAGCAGCACGACGAGAACCGTGCCGACGCCGTTGACGACGGCGCCTTCCTGAACCGTGGCGTATTCCTCGTTGGCGATCGGGATTGGGCCGGTCAGCCGCACCCGCGCCTGGTATTTGGTCGGAAAATCGAGATCGGCCGCGGCCTTGCGGATCGCGTCGGTGGCATCCTTGCCGGGCTCCAGCGCGTTGTAGTCGAGGATCGGCTTGAACTCGATGAAGGCGCGCTTGTCCGAATCCTTCAGCGGCTCGTCGCTGACGAGCTCGCGCCAGGAGAAGCTCGCATTGCCCTTGTTGAGCACGGTCTCGACCGTCTGCGCGATCAGGTTGAACGGACGCTCGGTGTTGTCGAGCTTGATCTGGCCGCGCTTGACGCCGGCAAGTCCCGTCTCCAGCGCGCCGGTCAGGCCGCGGATCGAGGGATCGCCAGCCATGATCTCGATCAGGGGCGCTGCAGATTCGAATTGGCTGGTGATCTTGCCGACCTCTTCGGTCGGCAGGAACAACAGTCCGTTCTTTTCGAAGAACTCGCCGCTGCCGAGTTGCTGCAGAGACTGGAAGTTGGTCTTGTCGTCCTTCAGCCTGGCATAGAGCGCGTCGGCCGCTGCGCTCGTCATCTCCGGGGTCCGGGCCTCGACCACAGCGAGGATCGTTTCGTTTTGATCGAACGCCTTGTCGAACTGCTGGTCACGCTTGCGCCAGTCGAGATTCTGGGAAATCAGCGAATTGATGTCGGTGTTGATGGCGAAGTGGCGCGCAGCGTAATAGCCCGCTCCCACCGACAGCAGGAGCCCGAGAACGACGACGAGGGAGGCAAACCGGGTGCAGGCCCTGACGATGGCAACGACTACGCTTTGCAGCACTTCTTTTCTTTCTGCGGTTAACAGCTTTGCCGGAAACGCCCGCTGTTTATCGGAGTTCCCGGGCGAAACCTATTGCTGTTTTGAGAGGCTCTCGCCGCCAGAAGGTTCGAGGTAAACGGCGGAAGACCGTGGCAAAATCATGCGGGGCGATCGGTATAGCCGGGGAGTTGAGGCGGGAACGTGACCAAGGGCTGGTCACTGATGTCGATGGCTTGCATACACCCTCATCTCTACTATAATACCGTAAAATTGGCCTAGCGGGGAACCCGGGGCCATTCGGACTTTCCTTATCGCCGATTTTTTGACACAAAGTATTGCGCCTCCATGCGCCGGAGCCCCGACGGGGGTGGGTGGCTACCGCGTGCGCGGACCGATGGTGCGGATATTGCAACGCATTGGTCAGTATCGGGGTGCCGCCGGGAACTTGCGAAACGGATTGGTGCAACTTGCGTGATGGACGTCCAATGGAAGTTTATCTGGCGCAGCCGCGCGGCTTCTGCGCGGGCGTGGTGCGTGCGATCGAGATCGTGGAACGGGCGCTGGAGAAGTATGGCCCGCCCGTCTACGTGCGCCATGAGATCGTGCACAACAAATACGTCGTCGAGAGCCTGAAGAACAAAGGAGCCATCTTCGTCGAGGAGCTGTCCGAGGTCCCGCCGAAGGCGGTGACGGTCTTCAGCGCTCACGGCGTCGCCCGCAGCGTCGAGGAAGAGGCCGCCGCGCGCGACCTTCCCGTGCTCAATGCCACCTGCCCGCTGGTCACGAAAGTTCACAATCAGGGGAAGCGCTACATCACCAGGGGCCGCACACTCATCCTTATCGGCCATGCCGGCCACCCCGAGGTCGAGGGCACGATGGGCCAGGTTCCCGCCCCCGTGCTGCTTGTCCAAAGCGTTCAAGAGGTTACGGCCCTGACGCTGCCGGCCGATACGCCAGTGGCCTACATCACCCAGACCACCCTGTCGGTCGACGACACCAAGGATATCATCGCGGCCCTTCAGACCCGCTTTACAGATATTCAAGGTCCGGATATCCGGGATATCTGCTATGCGACACAGAACCGCCAATCTGCGGTAAGGGACTTGAGCAAGCTGGTCGACGTGATCTTGGTGGTGGGCGCTGCCAATAGCTCGAATTCGAACCGGCTTCGCGAAATCGGCACCGAAGCCGGCGTCGCGAGTTATTTGATTGCCGACGGCAGCGAGCTCAATCCGGAGTGGTTGAAGAATGCCAGGACTGTCGGCATCACGGCCGGCGCTTCGGCGCCCGAGGTACTCGTGGATGACGTGATCGAAGCGATGCGGCGGATCGGACCGGTCAAGGTCCAGGTACTGCCGGGCCGCGAGGAAAACATCGAATTCCGGCTTCCGGCCCAATTGGCTGCGAGCTGACCCACCCGAATTCCAAGCCCAGAAAGAAACTTTGTAATGGCTATCCCCTTCTTCAAGGAAATGCGTATCGGCGCCTATCTGCTCAAGCAGAAAATGCTTGGCCGCAAACGCTATCCGCTCGTGCTGATGCTGGAGCCGCTGTTCCGCTGCAACCTCGCCTGCGTCGGCTGCGGCAAGATCGATTATCCGGATGCGATCCTCAACCGCCGCATGACGGCGCAGGAGTGCTGGGACGCGGCCGACGAGTGCGGCGCGCCGATGGTCGCCATTCCCGGCGGCGAGCCGCTGATCCACAAGGAGATCGGCGAGATCGTGCGCGGCCTCGTTGAGCGCAAGAAGTTCGTCTCGCTCTGCACCAACGCGCTGCTGCTCGAGAAGAAGCTCGATCTGTTCGAGCCCTCCCCTTATCTGTTTTTCTCCGTGCATCTCGACGGCCTGAAGGACCACCACGACAAGGCGGTGTCGCAGAAGGGCGTGTTCGACCGCGCGGTGTCCGCGATCAAGGCGGCCAAGGCGCGCGGCTTCACCGTCAACGTCAACGCCACCATCTTCGACGGCCATCCGGCCGAGGAGATCGCGAAATTCCTGGACCTCACCGTCGAGCTCGGTGTCGGCGTCTCGATGTCGCCGGGCTACGCCTATGAGCGCGCGCCGGACCAGGAGCACTTCCTCAACCGCACCAAGACCAAGAAGCTGTTCCGCGACGTCTTCGCGATGGGCAAGGGCAAGAAGTGGAACTTCATGCATTCCGGCCTGTTCCTGGACTTCCTCGCCGGCAACCAGGAATACGAGTGCACGCCGTGGGGCATGCCCGCGCGCAACATCTTCGGCTGGCAGAAGCCCTGCTATCTGCTCGGTGAAGGCTACGCAAAAACCTTCAAGGAGCTGATGGACACCACCGACTGGGAAACCTACGGCACCGGCAAGTACGAGAAGTGCGCCGACTGTATGGCCCATTGCGGCTACGAGCCGACGGCGGCGACCGCCGCCCTCAACAACCCGCTGAAGGCGATGTGGGTGTCGCTGCGCGGCATCAGGACCTCCGGTCCGATGGCGCCGGAGATCGACATGAGCAAGCAGCGCCCGGCGCAGTACATCTTCTCGGCGGAAGTGCAGAAGCGCCTGTCGGAGATCCGCAAGGACGAGGCCGAGGCCGCGCAGGCGAAGGCCGCGCAGAAGGCTTCGACCGCGGCGTAAGCGGGACAATCAACTCTCACCACGAAGGCCCGGCCGCGATCGCGACCGGGCCTTCTCTTTTGTGGGTCGTTGTGCCGGCGGTCCGTGTCCCGGACGCACTGCAGCGCTCTTTGCGCTGCTGCGCAGAGCCGGGACCCAGCAGCCGCGTGCCGTGTCGATGCATGGGCCCCGGCTCTGCAGCGCATCGTCGAAGGGACGCTGCGCTGCGTCCGGGGCACGAGAGGAGATCGAGTCATTCTCCCTCGCCGTCATTGCGAGCGCAGCGAAGCAATCCAGAATCTTTCCGCGGAGACAGCCTGGATTGCTTCGCTGCGCTCGCAATGACGGAGTGTGCGGCAGCAGCTTGCTCTTGCCGTTCGCGCTCTCCATCGCAGACACACCTTCGCATTCCCGCGGCTTCTTTCGCCCGAGTTTTGCTGATCGTCGCCGCCCTCAACTGGACCAGAGGGCGCAGGGAAGGCCGGGCGCCGGCGGCACCCGCGGTCCGCGTGCATGGAAAACGCACACGGGGTGGACTACAGGTGTTGCCGGTCGCCCGGCCTTCCCTGCGCGGATGGTTTTAACGGTGTCCTTCGTGCTCTCCCCGGGGAGCGTTGCACTATTGCCCCCGTCACCTTGCAGCTGATCGATGTGCGCACCGGTTGGCCGCCACATCACCGCAAGCCTTGACGCCAGAACCCCGGGCGTCAGGACCACACGACTTCTCCGTCCGCGGACGGTTTGACCTGATCGCCGGGAGCTAGCGTGTGCTCGCCCCCGACGACGACCAAAACCGCTGTGACCACGCCGTTCGTCCCGCGTTGCGCATGACTCACGGTCGCCCGCCCTGTCATCGCCTCTCGCGCCGGCGCTGCCGCGTCCACCGCACCCCGGCCCGCATCTCGTGACGATCGCGAAGCGCCCCTATGGGAGGGCCGGGATAACCGCTCTATGCCACAAATCAGAAATTCGGGAAAGTGGAATATTTTTGCCGGAAGGGATTGACGGGCGTTCGCCTGTTTTGCCCGACGGGTCATTTTGACATCTGCCCTCTCCCTCGATCGTCCGGCGTCTGCAAAGATCAAAAAACAACCCCATGCAGAGTAGAACCGTAGCCCGGCATTGCATTTGCCGGCCGTCACCGTAATTGAGATACTCCTCGTCCATGGCGGCGGCGCTGAACCGACCCTACGTTCGCGCTTAGGTGATCACGGCATGGCTGCTGTGGAGGCGCGCGAGCGCACGGCGGAGCCCGTCGACGTCGGACGGCACCAGGATGAGGTACAGTTCGCCGTCCCAGCAGATCGCGATAGAGCGCATAGTAGCCGCCCTCGAAGAACGTGCGATGGCGACTGTTGCCACGCTGGGTGACATGAGATGGCCGGGAGTGACGTCACGGGCAAGACGAGCCAAGCCGCGGCAGCCGTCGGCGTCAATTAATGCACCGTCACCGCAATTCGTAATTACCGCGGGTTGGAAAACGTCGCCAATTCAGCGCTGCAGCGCAAGCCGATCAACGATCGCATACATCCACCAAAGAAGGGATGCCAAACGTTTATCCTCCTATTTGCCGAGCACCGGAGTTTTTTGCGTGTTCGCGAACTTTATGCTGATAGCACGTCAGCGGCGACTATTGGTGCGCCATCAATGCTGGAAGCGCTGGGACGCGAGAAAAGAGTCCACTCCTTGTCGTCAAGATTGTTTGCTGCTCACCCCAGCATAGTTTCCCGGCGCGCGGCCGTGGAAGCTCCAGTGACCATTATTGCGCCAAGTCTTTGGGGAGTGTTCTTCTTGGGCTATGTGATTGGCTTGAGTTAACCCCGCCATCATCGATTTGATTTGGAATCCTGGCGCTGTGACTGAGGTGGCTAAGCTGATGGCCAGCGACCTCGTACTGACAACAATAGGTGCGTCGATCATTCCATTGGGAATCACGGCGTGCGGGCTGTTGCTTTATCGTCTATTTAGAACCCCGCATGTTATGGCTCCGTCCAAATTCGTCTGGTTTGCGATGGGCGCTTGCCTAATCGCTTTTTTCTACTACTTCTTTGCTGGAGTTGCAGTTTACTTTAGCGGAGCGCCGCCATCCGTCGTTCTTATTTTCGAGGGGCTCGCTGTAATGTTTTTTGTTTGCTCCTATCTGATCGCACGACGTACTATATCGTTGCGCCCCGCCCCGACCGCACCGCTCGCTCCTTGGCTATTCTCTGCAGCGCAAGGAATGCAAGGAGCCTAGCCATCCTTCGATGAGACCGCTGGGCTTTACAGGAAGGTCGATAGTGCATCGGCGCGAACGAGATCTCGATTCCTGCCTTCCGTTTCGCTGGCATCTTCGATGATTGCGTCTTCAGTCTCGCGCTGCGTGTCGATGCGCAACGTTGGGCCGGCAGGTCTCTCATTCTTGGTGTTACATTGGATGTCATGGGCCGGCTCTCCTGATCGGCTACGCGCGTCGAGACGGTTCGTTCGTTGACACGTCGAGCAAAACACAGTCCAGTCATCGCCTCTCGCGCCGGCGCTGCCGCGTCCACCGCACTCCGGCCCGCATCGTGACGACCGCGAAGCGCCCTCTGGCAAGACACGGACAACCGCTTGATGCCATAAATCCGAAATTCGGAAAGTGGAATATTTTCGCGTGGAAGTAGAGACAGTATTTCGGTGTTTTGGCCGACGTCTCGCGTGGCCCCGGCCGGACATCAGCGCGATGGTTTTAGTAAAGGCTCGAACCATCCCGCGAACTCACCCTCGCGGCGGACCAGTCGCCATGTGGATCAAAAAGAAAAGCCCGATTGCGGATGGCGACCGCAATTACGGTGGCAGTGCACTAAATATATTCGTCTTCCTCCACAGACGGCTTTGGCCCGCGCTTGGCTGGTTTCAGGACGCGCCCCGTCTGGAGCTCGATGCGGGCGAGGAAGCGGTTATCTCCAAGCGGTCGGCCGATGCTCTCGCTGAACGCAGGGCGCCGAACAGATCGGCTTCCGGTTCGGTTGCCAGCAAATCGGCGAACTCCGGAAAACGATCGCGGATCGGCGCAAGCGCTGTGACGCCGTCGTCCTTGCCGCGCAAAGCGGACGGCGTCAATTTGGTGCACTGTCACCGTAATTGTTTGATTGCGCGAGCGATCAGTCGGACGATGGCCGCAACTACAGTGCTTCACGAACCCCTGCATGCCCCGCCGCTTTCGCCGCCTTGACGAGCTTGCGATCGAACGTGACGAAGGCGTCGCAATGTCCGGATCTCGTCAGATGCAGCGCATCGGCGAAATCCATTGCTCTCTCGGCAAGGTCCAGTGCCGCCGCGACCGTCGCGCCGTCCTCGACGGTCACGGTCGGAAGTCCTGCGAAGGCTCGAAGCGCACGCACGATGTCCGCGGCCTGATAGCCGTACGCGCTTCGCAGCACCCACTCGACTTCGAGCAGCACCGTGGCTGCGACGAAGACCCGTTCGCCGTCGATCAGGGCGCGGGCACGTGCGGATTGGGTGGCGTGATCTCCGGTCAGGTAGCGGACGATCAGGTTGGTATCAATCGCGATCATGCCGCCGCCTGGCTTCAGCAAGGACGCTTTCGTCCATTTCTTCGAGCGTCTTCGGCTTGCCGCGGTAAGCCAGGACCCCGAACACCTGTTCCGGTCGCGTCGCATCAAAGGCCGGCGCCGGCTTCAGCAGGACGCCCTCCGAAGTCTCCTCGACGGTAAGCCGCGTTCCCGCCTTCCACTCCCGCCGTCGGCGGACGGAGCTGGGAAGAATGACCTGGCCTTTGGTGGAAACGATCGTCGTGAGCTTGTCCCTGGCGGCCATTGCCCGACCTTTCCGATGTAAGACAAATGTAAGATAATCGCAGACGGGCCCACGTTCAAGCTGTCAGGTCGCGTGCGGAGGCCGCATCGAGTAGATCCTCCGCCTGTGACGACGATCTCGTGGTTCAAAAAAGAAAAGCCCGGTCGGGCGACCGGGCCTTTTCATTATTCTCGGCTCGAAGCCCCCGCTCAGGCCGCCTTCGACACCATTACCTCGCTCTCGATCAGCTCCGTGCCGATCAGATAATCCCGGCAGCCCCGCAGGCTCCGCAGCGCGCGGTTGAAGTCGATGCCGGTCGAGACCAGGGCATGCAGGGTCGCGGGATTGCGCACGATGCCGCGCAGCACGGCGGCGAGGTCGATCTGGCCGTTCGGCTTGATCGCGGCGCGGGCGAGCGCCGGCAGCGCGCGGTGGGCGGGGTCGCTGATGACGCGAACCGCGGCAAAGGGCAGCCCGGCTTCAGTGGCGTAGGCGGCCGCGATGTGGCTTTCCATGTCGACGGCAGAAGCCCCGGTCTCCGAATGCAGCGCCGCCTTGCAGGCGCGCTTGGTGACCACTTCCTCGGCACCGGCGAGGCTGCCACGCACCACGCGGCGGCGGCCCGAGGTCAGGCGGTCGATCAAATCGTCGCCGAGCGAGAGCCCTGCGGCCCAACGGGTATCGCCGTCGAGCACCTCGGTCGCCAGCACGACGTCGCCGGAGCGCAGGCTCGGGTCGAGCCCGCCGGCCACGCCGAACGAGATCACGCCGCGAATCGTCTCTGGATCCACCACCGTCAGCAGCGCCCGCAACTGGGTCGGGCTGCTGGATGAACAAATAACGGCCATTCCCGGCCCGGCTGCGATGCGGGCCTCCTGAACCAGTCCGGTCACGATCAGTATCGGCCGCGGGTCGATGGCATTACCCACGGTAAAATAGTCCCCCGTCCCCAAAGTCACATTCCGACCCCTACCACCCTGCTGTTGGTGTTCCGCAAGTTCCGATACCGCGCCAGTGCCCACAACGGAAAGAACTTTGGGTAACCATGATACCGCAGATAGAACACGCGGGGGAAGCCTGTGGCGGTGTACCGCTGCTCGTCCCACAGTCCTTTTTTGTTCTGTGTTGCAATCAGGTACTCCACCCCGCGGGCGACGGCCGGGTGATCAACCTCGCCTGCCGCCATCAGGGCAAGCAAGGCCCATGCCGTTTGCGAGGCGGTCGAGGGGGCGGCCTCCCATCCCCGGTAGTCCAGCCGGTAGCTGACGGCGTCCTCGCCCCAGCCGCCGTCCTCGTTCTGGATCGAGGCCAGCCAGCCGGCGGCCTTCCGAATCATGGGGTCCTTGCGGTCGACCCCGGCCATGTTGAGGGCGCAGAGCACCGACCAGGTTCCATAGATGAAGTTCATGCCCCAGCGGCCGTACCAGGAGCCCTCGGGGTGCTGGGTCTTCCGCAAATAGGCGACCCCGTCAGCCACGTGCTTGCTGGTCTTCTCGGTCTCGCCGAGCTGGGCCAGCATCGAGATGCAGCGCGCCGTGACGTCCTCGGTCGGCGGGTCGAGCAGCGCGCCGTGGTCCGAGAACGGGATGTTGTTGAGATAGTATTCGAGATTGTTGACGTCGAAGGCGGCCCAGCCGCCATCGTCGCTCTGCATCCCCTCGATCCACTCCCGTCCCCGGTCGATCGCGACGTCGTAGCCGGGCGCACCGTGCTCCCGGCGCATGCGGTCCATCGACATCACCACCACGGCGGTGTCGTCGAGATCGGGGTAATGCGCGTTGTTGTACTGGAAGGCCCAGCCGCCCGGACGCACGTCGGGCCGCTTCACGGCCCAGTCGCCCTTCACCTCGAGCTCCTGCTTCGGGATCAGCCAGTCGAGGCCCTGCTTGGCCGCCGGCACCGCCTTGTCGCCGCCAGCTTCCAGCAGCGCATGCGCCGTCAGCGTCGTGTCCCACACCGGCGAGACGCAGGGCTGGCAATAGGCCTCGTCGTCTTTGATCACGAGCAGCTTGTCGATGCCCCGGCGCGTGATCGCGCGCGGCGGGAAGTTCTCGTCCTTGCCGAGCGCGTCGTACATCATGACGATGTTGGCCATGGGCGGGTAGATCGCGCCCATGCCGTCCTCGCCGTTGAGCCGCTCCTCGGTGAAGGCGAGCGCCGCATCGATGGCGCGCTTGCGCAAGGCCTTCGGGAACATCGGCTCGATCACGCGCAGAATCGCGTCGAGCGACCGAAACAGCAGAAACCAGGCCATGCTCTGGTGCGGCGCCTTCGCCGTCATGCCGATCGAGCGGGGATCCTGCAGGAACAGCTCGTCGATGCCGACGCCCTTCGGGTTCTTCGCGCGCGGCTTCAGCGCTGCGAGCACCATCAACGGCACCATGGTGGTGCGCGCCCAGTATGAGATCTTGTTGAGGTGGAACGGCGACCAGAACGGCAGCAGCACGATCTCGATCGGCAGCACCGGCACCGCGCGCCAACTCACCACGCCGTACATCGCAAGCAGGAAGCGCGTGAAGACGTTGCTGTTGACGGCGCCGCCGCGCGCGTGGATCGCCTCGCGCGCGCGCACCATGTGCGGGGCGTCGACGGAATCGCCGATCATCTTCAGCGCGAAATAGGCCTTCACGCTGGCGCTCATGTCGAACTCGCCGTCATGCACCAGCGGCCAGCCGCCATGGGCGCCCTGAATGCGGCGCAGGTAATTGGCGATCTTGGCTTCGAGCACGGCATCGACCGGCTCGGCGAGATAGTGGCGCAACAGGACGTATTCGGCCGGAATCGTGCAGTCGGCCTCGAGCTCGAACACCCAATGGCCGTCCGCCTGCTGGAAGTCGAGGACGCCCTGCGTCGCCGATGCAATGCTCGATTCCAGGATGCCCGATTGCAAGATCCCCGATTGAAGGGCTTCGCGGCTGGTCGCGTTCACGGAATCCATCTCGCTCGATTGCTCCGATAGTCGATTGAAATTGGCCGGGACGTCTGCCCGTCAGGGCCGCTTTGCGGCGAGAACCAGATCGGCGGCGCGATCACCGGACCGGACCGATCCCTCGATGGTTGCAGGCAATCCCGTAGCAGTCCAATCACCCGCAAGGAACAGGTTTTTCAGCGCAGTGACCGGCCCCGGACGCAGGGCATTCTGCGCCGGCGTCGCCGCAAATGTGGCACGGCGCTCGCGCACGATCTGCCAAGGGGGCAATTGAGTGGACAGCTCGCCGGAAACGCCGCCGGCCTTGCAGACGTCGTTCCAGATCGTCTGCGCGAGTTCCTCACGCGGCATGTCGACCAGACGGTCGCTGTTGCTGATGGTCACCGAGAACCGGTTCGGGAACGCGAACAGCCACTCCACGACGCCGCCGATCACGCCGAGGATGGGCGCCGAAGCCGGCGGCGGTGTGATCCGGAAATGCGCATTCACGATGGCGCGATATTCGGTCGGCGTCTTCACGCCCGGCAGCAGGCTCGCAGCAGCCCGCGGCGGCACCGCCATCACGACGACGTCGCCCTCCCCGATCTGAACGACATCCTCGCCGCCGAAATTCAGCGCGCTGGCCTTGCCGTCAGTGCTGGTGAAGGACCGCAGCTCATGGCCGAGTTGAACGGTGTGGCCGCGCTCCTGCAGGAACTTCACGGCCGGCTCGATCAGAACGGCGCTAAGGCCGTCGCGCGCGATGAGGGGACGGCAGGCCTGTCCGCCGGCAAGCAGCGTCTCGCGCACGATGGCGCCGGCAAGCCCGGCCGAGCCCTCGGGCGGATCGACGTTGAGCGCCGCGAGCAGCAGCGGCTGCACCAGACGCTGATAGAGCACGCCTTCGCAAGGAATCGATTTGCCGACCAATGTGTCTTCCGACGCCCAGATCAGCGGCGCCAGCTTCAGATAATCGGTGAGGCCGGTGTCGGGCACGCGGCGGCCTTCGTCGAGCACCCAGGTCGGCAGACGACCATTGCCGAGATCGATCTGCCAGCGCTGCCCGGTCTTGATGTCGACGAAGGGAAACTGCGCACTGTCAGGGCCGACGAGGCCGGCCTCGCTGCCGATCGAACGCGCATAGGCGCGCGCATGGCTGTTGCCCGACAGCAGCAGATGATTGCCGTTGTCGATGGTGAGATTGGTGGCGCCGTCGAAATAGGAACGGCAACGGCCGCCGGCCTGCTGCGTCGCCTCGTGCACGGCGACCTTGAAGCCGGCATTGGCGAGCCGCACGGCGGCGGAGAGGCCGGAAATTCCGGCACCGATGATATGAGCTGTCTTTTGCATCAGATGAAAGCGTAGCGAAGCAGGATCAGGATACGTGTGACCTTCGACACACGCACCGGCTGGCGCGGCGCGTTGAAGCCGCGCGCAATCAGCAGATCCAGAATGGAATGATAGTATTTCGACATGATCCGCGGCGCGCGCACCGTGCGGCGCTTGTTGCGGTTCATGATCTCGTCCGACTTCTCGAAATGCGTCTTCGCACGCTGCGTCAGCGGCAGGCAGACCTTCGGCAGCGCGCGCTCGGCGATCACGCGGTTCGGATCGTCGGAGGTGATGCCGGCATGCAGCAGCGCCTCGCGCGGCAGATAGAGCCGGCCGAGGCCAGCGTCCTCGTCGATGTCGCGCAGGATATTGGTGAGCTGAAGCGCGCGGCCCAGATGATAGGCGAGCTGGATGCCGTCTTCCTCGGGCAGGCCGAACACCCGCACCGACAGCCGCCCCACCGCGCTGGCGACGCGATCGCAATACAGATCCAGCGTCGCCATGTCGGGCGCGCGGATGTCCTGCGGGACGTCCATCTCCATACCGTCGACGATGGCGAGGAAATCCTCGCGCTTGAGGCCGAAGGTCTTGACCGAGCCGACGTAGTCCTTCAGCCGCGGCGGCGGATTGCCCTGATAGAGCGCGTCGATGTCGTTGCGCCATTCCTGAAGCGCGGCGAGCCGCTCCGTGCGCGGACCGTCGGAATCGGCGATGTCGTCGACCTGGCGGCAGAAGCTGTAGATCTGGAACATCGCTTCGCGCTGGTCATGCGGCAGGATGCGCATCGCGGCGTAGAACGAGCTGCCGGATGCGGTCGAGCCATAATTGGCGCCGGGCGAGGTCGCCTCAAGCGTCATGTGCAGTCCCCGGTCTGGAAATGGCCTTGCGTCCAATTGCGCGGCGGCCGACCTCGCCGATCATTCCGGCAAGGCTGAAGATGAGCAGTTCGAATTTGTTCAGGTGCACCCGCTCGCGCAGGGGATCGCGCACCTTCAAGAGGCGCACGATACGGTCGGCATAGGCCTGGATCACCGCGACGTCGACGCCGAGGCGGAAATCCCGGATCTCCGCAGCGAGCGCCCTGCCCTCGTCGAGCAGCGCTTCATTGCGCACGGCCAGCGCCTGCAGGCAGGCCAGCATCGCCGGCGGCGACTGTGTCAGCCCGAGCTGCTCGACCGAAGCACCGTGTGCTGCCAGTGCATCGCGCGGCAGATAGACGCGGTTGAGCTCGCGAAAATCCTTGCCGCAATCCTGCAGGTGATTGTTGATCTGCAAGCCTGCACAGAGCGCATCCGATGCGGCCCAGGCCGAGGTGCTCTCGCCGTGGACATCGAGCATGAAGCGGCCGACGGGCATCGCCGAGTAACGGCAATAGTGGATGACCTCGTCCCAGTTCTCGTAGCGCAGCTTGGTCACGTCCATGCGGAAGGCGATGAGCACGTCGAGCGCATGGCGCGGCGCCATGCCGCGCTCGGCCAGTGCACGGCGCAAAATGACGGCCTCAGCCTGGGTGTCGCCCTTGCCGAGCAGCTCCGCCTCGAGCAGGTCGAGATAAGCGAGCTTCTGATCGGGCGGCAGGGTCGCGTGATCGGCAATGTCGTCGGCGGTGCGGACGAAATTGTAATACGCCAGGATCAGGGCGCGATGACGCGGATGAATGATCCAGGACGCGACGGGAAAATTCTCGTCGCGGTCACCTTTACCGGATCGCAATTCGCTCGCAGAGGTCATCGAGGGCTGGTTTACAATCGTTTGGACAGGAAGGGCTTCTTCGCTCGCGCGGGCTCATGCCGGCGATCCGCCGCGGCCCCCATATAGGGGAATACGGCCGCAAAACCAATCCTGTCTCTCGATGGCTGCCCTTCCGCGGATCGGGCCCGAAAAGGCGGCCCGAAGGCCGCCTTTTGTGGGCCAGTGGCCGAGCTTACTGGTTGTGGGTCTTCAGGACCTGGTCGCAGGCCTGCGAGATCTTGGCCCGGTTCTCCTTGAGGCAGGCCAGGATGGTGAAATCGCCCTGGTCGATGACCGGGCGGCAGAACTTCTGCACGTCGCGCGTGCAGGCCTTCTGCTCGGCGTCCGTGCCGCGCCCTGCCTGGGCAAAGGCCGCCGTCGAAAGGGATGCCGACAGCAGGGTGAGAGCGACGAGAAGCTTACGCATTGTATTCCTTCATTCTGACGGCAGAATCGCACCGGACCCGGACTGCACAGGGCGGAGGACCGGAACGGATTGTTCTGATGGCAAGTCGCCGCGACAGGTGCGGCCTCAGAGAAGGCACAAGCACTGGCAAATGCGGCCAAATTGGCGCCACGCCCACCAAATCAGGTCTTCCCTGCGCCTTCATTGGCAGATGTAAGAGATTGATACTACGTCATAATTCGGAAGCACTGCGTTTTACTGCATACCTGTTGCAGAGCTGCATCTGTCCGCCCCGCCTTTCCCGCCGGAAACACGCAGAAACACGGCAAATCGACCGGCCGGGTCTGGCGAGAGGCGTCGTGAACCGCCATCTCTGGCGGCCGGGCTTTGAACCTGACACTGGCTCGGAGCACTAAACTTTCGATGTGGCGAGACGTTATCACGCGTAAGCGGGCGTCGTTCCAAAACGGGATATTTGAGATGAAATTCTTTGGGCGATCTGGACTGGCAATCAAAGCGGCCGGCATCGGGGCGGCGCTGCTCTTCTCGGTTTCGGCAGGCCACGCTCAGTCGTCCGGCCCGTTTGCCGGTTTCGACGGCGCGTGGACCGGCACCGGCACGGTGTCGCTGTCCGACGGCTCCACCGAGCGGATTCGCTGCAAGGCCGACTACAAGGTCGCCGGCAGCGGCCTCAATTTGAAGCAGGCTCTGCACTGCGCCTCCGACAGCTACAAGTTCGACCTCACCAGCGACGTGACGAGCCAGGGCGAGCGCATCTCCGGAAATTGGAGCGAGTCCAGCCGCAACATCTTCGGCAATCTCCAGGGCACCGCCGGCGGTGGCCAGATCGACGTGTTCGTCGAGGCCAACGGCTTTGCCGCAAATCTGTCGCTGCGCACCAACGGCACCAAGCAGACGGTGCAGATCAGCTCAAAGGGCGAGATCCGCGGCGTCAACATCACGATGACGAAGGGCTGATTTCGTTCAGCGTGAATGGAATCATTAGCCCCCGGTTCTCGCGAGCCGGGGGCTTTTTGCTGGCATGAACTCACCCGGAACGGACTTGCCGAGATGGACCCGATACGCAGACATCTGCTCAAGGCCGCCGGGCTCTTCGTCGCCACTCGCGCCTTCGCCTATGATCAGCAGGGAGCGAACATGCAGCCTTCGTCCGTGAAGCCGCGTCACGTGCTCTGCTTCCTTGGAAAGAATGAAAGCCTGCTGCGACCGCCGAAGGCGGTGGCCGAGACGATCGCCGATTTAGGCTTCGAGATCGACCGCACCCATTCGCAAGCAAAGCCCGATCCGCACATGGAGCGGTCGTTCGGGGTGTGCTGGGACCGCGTCTTCCCGAAGGCATGGTCCGCATCCGACGAAGCGGCCGTGGCCAACCACAAATCAGTCCTCTACGTGCTGGGCCCGCCGATGGCTCAGCAGAAGACGGCCGCCTTTTCAGCCGCGGCCCTGCAGATCGTGGACGAGATGCTCGACGCGGGCGCCGTCGCGGCGAAGGGCGAGAGCGCCGGCGTCGCTCACGGCATCGCGCGGTGGCGAGGTCTCATGGATCAGGCGCGCAAGGGCGCCATAACCAGCCAGGGCCTCAGCATGACCCCCGCCGTCACCAGGGCCTGCCGCCTTGCCTTCGCCAAGCGCCCGCTCGCCGGTAACAGCTATTACGAGACCGTCGGCTATCACCTCGTCGGCCTACCGGAGGTTTACGTCGCGAAATCGCGCGGCAACGAATGGTCCGCGGTGATGGCGATGGAGGAGATCGCCAACGCCATGGCGGAGCGCGGCATCGAGGCGACGCTGCGCGAGCGCAAGCTCACGCTCTCGCACGAGCAGGACTACGCCGAGAGCGACTTCAAGTTCAATCCGTACGGGATCGTCCGGATCGAGGCGTGAGGCAGGGCAGCCTTAGCTGCCTCGCCGCTCAGATTGCCGGCTTGTCGGTCCCCTGCAGCTTGGCGTGCAGGTTGATCAGCCACATCGCCGTCGGCCGCAGGATGAAGAGGTCGGCGACCAAGGCCATCACCATCGAGAAGGCGCTGAGCCAGCCGAACAGCCGCAGCGATGGCAGGTCGGAGAACACGGTGACGACGAGGCCGCAGGCCAGCACCACCGTGGTCAGGATCAGCGCCGGGCCGACCAGCACGGTCGCGCGCTCCACCGCGAGCGCCGAGCCGACGCCCGGCTTGCTCTCGAGCCGGAGGCGGTTGAGGAAGTGGATGGTGGCGCTGAGGCCGAGACCGAACGAGACCGTAAGCGCGACGACGCTGGCGAATTGCAGGCCCTCGCCCATCGCCCACAGCACCGTTCCCGACATCACCACCGGGAAGATGCCCGGCAGGATGCAGGCGAACATCACCACCCAGGAGCGGAAGGCGAGGCCGATGAAGATCGCGACCAGCGCGAATTCGACGGTGAGCCCGCGGTTCAGCTTCTCGATCATGCTGGCCGAGTTGCGCGCCGCGATCGCGGCAAGGCCCGTCACCGCGACCTCGTAGCCCGGATGCTTCTTGCGGACGGCGTCGAGCTCGGCATCGAGCTTGTCGACGATCGGCAGGAGCTGGCTGGAATCCTTGTCCGGCACGCGGCCGGCGACCACGACCGCGTCCTGCTCGGCGTCAATGAAGCGCCGCACCAGATGCTCGGGAATTACGCTGACATATTCCTTCAGCGTCGCGACGTCGGCGCTGCCGGCCTTTTCCGCAAGCCAGCGGCGCAGGGTCTCGACCGACCAGACATTGCCGACACCGGCCGCCTTCTCCACGGTCGCATGCACGTCCGCGATGGTCTGCAGCGTCTCCGGCGAATAGAGCGATTCACCCTTGGGGAACTGGATCAGCACATTGACCGGGTTGGCGCCGGTGAGCTTGGCGTCGAGCCGGTTGCTGGCAGCGACCGCCTGACGCTTGTCCGGCACCTGGTCGGCAAGCCGGTAGCGCGGCTCCAGATTGGCGTAGATGACGCCGAGGCCGCCGACGAACAGCACTGCGATCAGGCTGAACAGGCCGGGCCGGCCCACCATCCGCACCGCGATCCAATAGCAGAAATTGCGCAGCGCCTGGACGCCGGCATCCGCACTCTGGAACTTGACCGCGAACGTCTTCTCGTTGCGCACGAGCAGCACGCCGAACACCGGCACCAGCGACAGCACCGCGACCAGCGCGATGATGGTGGCGGCGAGGCCCGCCTCGCCGAACTTGCGGATCAGGTCCGAGTTGGAGAACTGCAGCGCGATGAAGGAAATGCCGGCGGTGCCGTGCGTCAGCACGCAGGCCGGGCCCACCACCAGCACCGCGTTCTTGAACGCGGTGAACTTGTCCTGGCCCGCGATCAGCCGGTCGCGCGCGGCGAAGGTGAGCTGCATCGAGTCCGAGAAGCTGATGACCATGATGAGCGGCGTCATCACGTTCAGGAACATGTTGAGATTGAAATTGGCCCAGCCGAGCGCGCCGAGCGCCAACAGGATCGCGATCATCGGCGGAAACGCCGCGGCGACCATGAACGAGATCTTGCGGAAGAAGATGATGGCGATGATGCAGCCGGCGAGAATGCCGAGGATGTTGTAGGTCAGCCCGTCGCGTTCGACGGCATTGCGGATCTCAAGCTGCATGACCGGCACGCCCGAGAGCTGCACGTTGAGACCGGTGTCGCTGAGATCCTCCTTCATCAGGGCGCGGATGTCGCCCACGGTCTTGGTCAGCTTGCTGGACGCCACCACCTCCGGATCGAGCGACAGCACGATCAGCGCCAGCGTGCCGTCTTCCGACAACAGCTTGCCGCGGATGATCTCGTTGTTTTTGACGGTCTCGATGAACTTGTCGTAGTCGGCGCCCTCGGGCAGTTCGGCCGGAAACAGCGCCGCCGGCAGCTTGCCCGGTGCCGGCGCCTGGCGTGCCGAGAAGAGCGAGACCAACCCGCGCGTGCCTTCGACCAGTTGCAGGTCGGTGACGAAGTCGCGCAGCTTCTCCAGATTGTTCCGGGCCAGCAGGTTCTTGCCCTCGACCACGACGAGGACGTCGAATTCCTCGGCCGGGAACTTCTTCGTGACCTCTTCATATTGATGGAATTCGCGACTGTCGGAGCGAAACAGCTGCGACAGCGAATCGTCGATCTTGATCCGGTGGATGCCGAACACGGCTCCGACGATCAGGACGAGCAGGACGATGCAGGAGACGATCGGCGCCCGGACGGCGATCAGCCCGATGCGCTCCAGCCCGAAGGCGATCGAGGACGTAGGTCCCTGCTCGACCTTGTCGACATGAACCTCATTCTCGCTGTGCTTTTCGAGCATGCCTTATCCAGTTCCTAAATCGGCTCGGGCTGAGAGCTTATTGCGCCCCGCGAACGGCTTGAAAACGCCATACCAATGGGAGGCTTGCCCTTTGAAAATGCGCGGAAAATCGCCGCGAGGGGTTTAGCAGGTGAACCGGTCTTTTCGCAAGCAGGCGAAGTGTGGCCGAATCGATCAAGAAGTGGCGATCTGGGCCGGGGATGCCCGTCATTCGGGCAATGCCGTGCCAATTCGACGCGGCGCGCGGTCCGCGCTCTCGTCCTTCAGCGCCACGCCGCTGACCTGCCGGGCCAGCCCCTCGCGGACCAGCCAGGCGATCTTGAAGGCGCCCTCGTCGTAGCTCAACCCGGCGTGATGGATATTGGACACGCAATTTCGCTCGGCGTCGGTGCGGCCGGGCTTCGGCGCAAAGGTCAGATAAGCGCCGAGGCTATCGGGCGCCGACAGGCCCGGCCGCTCGCCGATCAGCATCAAGGCCATGCGCGCACCGAGAATGGCGCCGATCTCGTCGCCGAGCGCGACGCGCGCGCCTGACGCGACGACGACATGGCCGACCGCGACGTCGTCCCCTTCCGCGAGCAGCGGCAGCAGGCGCCTCACCAGGGCCACCGCATGGGCGTGGACCGCCGCCGCGGACAGGCCGTCGCCAATCACGAGCGCAAGCCGGCACGGCGCCGAGGCCGCTCGCGCCAAAACCTCGGCCGAGCCAGGGTCGAGCCGCCGTCCCAGATCCGGCCGCCGCAGATAGTCCCTGCGGTCGACCGCCTGGCTCCTCACCTCGGTGACGGCAAGCCCCAGCGCGCCGAGATCGGCGACCATACGCGCTGCATCGAAGGCGGCATGCACGGCATCGCGGGCGCGGGCATGATCGAGCGTGAAATCGAGCAGCGCCTTGGTCGGCACGCTAGCGCCGCTGCGCCCGAGCGCCACGCGCGCGGGCGTGAACGCCCGCAGATCGAGGGTCGGACGGCGCGGCAGGGCCGGATCAGACATGTCGCATCATTCGGCGGGAACGGCGGCCTCGCGCAGCCGGATCGAGTAATTCGAGGCGTTCTGCCTGCCGCTGGAGGCCGCGCGCGCAAAGGTGATGAGATGGTGCGCGATCAGGGTGCATCCGATCAGGCCTTCGACATCGCCGCGCTTGAGGCGCCCCAGCGCGAACTTCCAGAACACGCGCTTGTAGTCACCGAGCACGCCGACCTTCCAGAAGATGTTGCGCAGCATGACGAGGCCACGCCTGATGTTGGCCCAGGTCTTCATCTCGTCCGGGGTCGGCACCTTGAGGCGGTGAACATAAACGTGGTCGCATTGATACTGGAAGCGCGCGTAGACCTTCTCGGGCGCATATGCGACCGCCATCGCGTGCTTCCAGGACGCGACGACCTCGTCATAGGGCAGCAGGAAGTCGACGTTGGAATCGCGGCCGTCGTCTTCGACCAGGCGCCCCTCGCGCTCCAGCCGGTCCCACAGCGGCGTCTTCGGCAGCGCCTGAAGCAGGTTGATCGTGAGCAGCGGAATCCGGGACTCCTCGACGAAGCCGAGCAGCGCCTCAGACGTATTCGGCTTGTCGGTGTCGAGTCCCATGATGATGCCGGAGACGACCTCCATGCCGTAGGAGTTGATGGTGCGCACGCCCTCCAGGATCGGGACCATCATGTTGTGGTCCTTCTGCATCGCCTTCAGCGCGTCGGGATCGGGCGTCTCGATTCCGCAGAAGATGGTGATGAAATAGGCCTCGCGCATCTTCTCGAGGATCTCGGGCCGCTTGGCGATGTTGAGCGTCGCCTCGCAGGCGAGCCGCACCACGTAGCCGGTCCGCTTCTGCCATTCGATCAGATGCGGCAGCAGATCCAGCGCCGCCTTGCGGTTGCCGATGAAATTGTCGTCGACGAAATAGACCGTGTCCGTCATGCCGCATTCGCGCAGGCGGTCGAGCTCGGCGATGATCTGCTCCGGCGCTTTAAGGCGTGGATTGCGGCCGTAGAGGCCGGGGATGTCGCAGAACTCGCACTGATAGGGACAGCCGCTGGAATACTGGATGCTGCCGAGCATGTATTTCTTCACGTCGGCAAGCTCGTAGGCCGGGATCGGAAACTCCGTCATCGGCACGCGGTCCTTGGTGGTGAGCACCACCTGGCTTTCGGGGCGAGAGGCGTCGCGCGACAGGATCTCGATCAGCTGGTTGGTGGCATCGCCGAGCTCGCCGACATGGAGATAGTCGAAGGACGGATAATAGTCGGGACAGGCGCTGACGGAGGGACCGCCGAGCGCGACCGGCAGATCGAATTCATGAGCGCGGCGGCAGATGTCGTTCATCTGCTGGCGCTGGATGTGCATGCCGCTGACGAAGACCACCTCGGCCCACTCGAACTCCTCCCTGGTCGTGCGACGCAGGTTCTCGTCGACGAATTTGACCTGCCAATCCTGCGGCAGATAGGCCGAGATCAGCAGCAGCCCCTGCGGCGGCATGAAGGCACGGACACCATCGGTCAGGGGATAGGAATGCTCGAACGTCCCGAACGACGAGGTGTAGCGCGGAAACACACAGAGAATCCGCCGCGACGTTCCGTTACTTTCAGCTCGCATCAAAGCTCCCCCGCCACGCTCGATCTGGTTGCGGAAATAGCCAGCCAGACACATAGCGTAATGCCGTCGCCGGAATTTCTCAATATTGTGGCACAAGCATAATTCGGAGAGGGACCAATGGTTTCCTGAAGGCCTTAGGGAGCTTCCAGCCTCAGGCGATCAGCCGCGAGGCAAAATCGGGCAGCAGGCCTGCATCGCCGGCAAGACGGAAATCGGCGCCAGTAATCCCTGCCTGCACCAGCCAGTCGTCGAATTCCGGCGCGCGGCGCAGACCGAAGACGTCCCGGACATAGAGCGCGTCGTGAAAAGACGTCGACTGGTAGTTCAACATGACGTCGTCGGCGCCGGGGACACCCATGATGAAGGTGACGCCGGCGGCTGCGAGCAGCGTCAGCAGATTGTCCATGTCGTCCTGGTCCGCCTCGGCGTGATTGGTGTAGCAGATGTCGATCCCGAGCGGCAGGCCGAGCAATTTGCCGCAGAAATGATCCTCCAGCCCGGCGCGGATGATTTCCTTGCCATCATAGAGATATTCCGGGCCGATGAAGCCGACCACGCTGTTGACCAGCAGCGGGGCAAAGGCGCGGGCGACCGCATAGGCGCGCGCCTCGCAGGTCTGCTGGTCGACGCCGTGGTGGGCGCCCGCCGACAGCGCCGAGCCCTGGCCGGTCTCGAAATACATCACGTTCTGCCCGACCGTGCCGCGCCCCTGCGACAACCCGGCCTGCTGCGCCTCCTTCAGAAGCGCAAGGTCGATGCCGAAACTGCGATTGGCGGCCTCGGTGCCGGCGACCGACTGGAAGACAAGGTCGACCGGCGCGCCCTGCCCGATCAGCGCCAGCGTCGTCGTGACATGGGTCAGCACGCAAGCTTGCGTCGGGATCTTCAGCCGCGTGATGATCTCGTCGAGCAGTCGCAGCAATTGCGCGATGACGGCCGGATCGTCGCTCGCGGGATTGATGCCGATGCAGGCATCGCCGGCACCCAGCAGAATGCCGTCGAGGATCGAGGCGGTGATACCCCTGGCATCGTCGAAGGGATGGTTGGGCTGCAGCCGCGTGCTCATCCGCCCCTTCAGGCCGATGGTGTTGCGGAAGGCGGTGGTGACCTCGCATTTCCGCGCCGCCAGGATCAGATCCTGATTGCGCATCAGCTTCGACACTGCGGCTGCCATCTCCGGGGTGATGCCGCCCGCCAGCTTGCGCAGGATTTCGGGCGTTGCGGCATCCGACAGCAGCCAGTCGCGGAAGGCACCAACCGTCAGCGACGCCACCGGCGCGAAGGCCTTCGCGTCATGGCTGTCGATGACGAGGCGGGTGACCTCGTCGGCCTCGTAGGGAATCACGGCTTCCTGCAGGAATTGGCCGAGCGGGACGTCGGCGAGCGCCATCCGCGCCGCGATCATCTGCTCGGCGGTGTCGGCGGCGATCCCGGCCAGCCGGTCGCCGGAGCGCGGCGGCGTCGCCCTGGCAAGGAGGTCGCGCAGGTCCGGGAAGGTGTGGGTCGTTGCGTCGATGGTATGGCGGTAGACCAAGGGTCTCTCCGGGGTGCGTCGGCCGGTGGCCGACCTAAGACTATCCTGAAACTCTACCTTCGGATCAAGACGCTGAAATAACTTGCCTTTCCTACGACCAAGGACGGAGGCAGCCAACGGCCGTGTTAACGCCGCATCCATCTTCGTTCTGCATAGTTTTGCATCAAATTCGAACCACCCCGCTCACCGGCCGCTTCAGGCCATTCCGGGCCCCTGAACACCATGACATCAGACCGATCTGGGAATGCCGCCAAGCTGGCTGGCCGTTTCACGCTTGCCACCAAGCTCTATGCGATCTTCGCGCTGTTCGCGCTGCTGACGGCTGCGATCGCGATGCTGTCCGACTACAACAGCCGCCGCGGCGCCGACCTGACCAGCGCGATCGAGACGGCGAACGCCGCAGCTCTGAACGTCGAGCGCGTCAACTCGCTGGTCTATGCGGTCGTGATGGAATCGCGCGGCGTCTACATGTCGACCGAGCCCGCCGTGGTGAAGAAATACGGCGAGGGCCTGCTCAAGTTCAACGCCCAGATCCTCGACGTCGTGAAGCGCTGGGAGACCATCGTCAAAGCCGACGATGCCGAGCAATTCGCCACCTTCAAGAAGCGCATCGAGCAGTTCGTCGAGTTCCGCAAGGAACTGGTGCGCCGCGGCGTCGAGATCAATGCGGCCGCGGGCCGCGAATGGGGCGACAACGATGCCAACCGCACCGTGCGCTCGGCGCTGAACAAGGATCTCGAGGCGCTGTCCAAGGTCTATGCCGAGCGCGCCAAACAGATCGCGCGCGAGACGGAGACCAATCGCACCCTCTCCTTCGTCCTGACCTGCCTCGGCGGCGTGGCGCTGGCCCTGGTCGTGATCGGCATCGTCATCATCGCCCGCTCGGTCGCCCGGCCGCTCGCCGCGATCACCGCGACCATCAAGCAGGTCGCCGACGGCACCGAGGATGTCGTGGTGCCGCACTCCGACCGCGCCGACGAGATCGGCGCGCTGGCACGCGCGATCCAGGTCTTCCAGGAGGCCATGGGCCGCAACCGCAACCTCGCCGCGCAGGTCTCGCAGGGCTCCGCCGCGCGCGAGGAGCGCGCGCGCCACATCGAACAGTCCGTCGAGGAGTTTCGCGGGGCGATCGGCGCGATCATGCGCGGCCTCAGCGACAACGCCTCGGTCATGCGCGAGACCGCGCAGACCATCACGCGCGTCACCGCGGATGCCTCCAGCCGCGCCGGCACGGCGGCCAATGCCACCGAGCAGGCCTCGCACAACGTCACGGCGGTGGCCGGCGCGGCCGAGGAACTGTCGGCCTCGGTCGTCGAGATCGGCCGCCAGGTGCGGCAGAGCGCCGGCGCGGTCGAGCAGACCGGCCAGCGCACCGAGAAGTCGATCTCCGAGATCGAGAGCCTCGCCGCGGCGACGCAACGCATCGACGGCGTGCTCAATCTGATCCAGGCCATCGCCGAGCAGACCAATCTGCTGGCGCTGAACGCGACCATCGAGGCCGCGCGCGCCGGCGACGCCGGCCGCGGCTTTGCCGTGGTCGCTCATGAAGTGAAGACGCTCGCGGGCCAGACCGCCAAGGCCACCGCGGAGATCAGCGAGAACGTCTCGATGATCCAGGCCTCGACCCGCAACGCGGTCGATGCCGTGCGCGAGATCGGCGGCGCGGTGCGCGAGATCAACGAGGTCACCTCCGCAATCGCCGGCGCCATCGGCCAGCAGGACGCCGCCACGCGCGAGATCTCGTCCAACGCGCAAAGCGCGGCGCAGGGCAACGAGACGCTGGTCGCAAACATCACCTCGCTGCGCGACGCCATCGGCGAGACCGATACCGCCGCATCCTCGGTGTTGACGGCGGCGGGCAGCCTGACCGAGACCGCGGACACGCTGTCGCGCGAGGTGGAGAAGTTTTTCCAGAATTTGCGCGCGGGATCGGCGGACGGCCGCATCGCCAGAGCGGGATGATCAAGGCCGGATGATTGGCGCGTCCGCCGCTGCAGGGGCCGCGGCGAGCCTGCTCCAGACAAAAGTGCGAAAACAACCCCATGCACAGTAGACGGGGTCAGCACTATCAATGGCCTGGCGCGGCCTGCACGATGACTGCTGATTTTTCGAAGTCGTTCCCAAGCGGAAATGGACAGCGATGCTGAGCTTGTGCCCTTCGCCACGCCGGCGACGGCTCACAGCATCTAACAACGCCTAACGAGCTATCGGCCGGCCTCCACGCCATGTTGCAGAGCCAGACGAAGGAGTGTCCTGCCCCGCAGGCGCCGATCGCCTGAAGCCAGGAGGCACTCCGATGCCCATGTCATCCAATTTGCCATCCAATTCGTCATCCAAATCCGCAATCATCATCGACAGAGATCGACGCGCGCTTCTCGGCACCGCTGCGATTGGAATTGCAGCGGCGATCTCCGCGAGCGTGTTTTCCGTTCACGGCGCGCTGGCGGCCGACGAGAGCGTCATTCGCCCGTTCCGTATCGACATTCCCGAGCAGGATCTCGTCGAGCTCCGCCGTCGTGTGCTGGCGACACGCTGGCCCGACCGCGAGACCGTTTCCGATCAGTCGCAGGGCATCCCGCTGGCGAAGCTCCAGTCGCTCGTGCACTATTGGGGCACGGGCTACGACTGGCGGAAGATCGAAGCAAAGATGAACGCGCTTCCGCAATTCGTCACTGCTATCGACGGGATCGACATTCATTTCATCCATGTCCGCTCCAGACATCCCAATGCGCTCCCTGTCGTGATCACCCATGGCTGGCCGGGATCGGTGTTCGAGCAGCTCAAGGTGATCGATCCGCTCACGGATCCAACGGCCCATGGCGGACGGCCTGAGGACGCGTTCGACGTGGTGATCCCCTCGATGCCCGGCTACGGATTCTCCGGCAAGCCGCGCGATACCGGCTGGGGCCCCGAGCACACCGCGCGCATCTGGGCAGATCTCATGAAGCGGCTGGGTTACACCCATTACGTCGCCCAGGGCGGCGATTGGGGTTCGCCCGTCTCCAGCGCGATGGCGCGGCTGGCGCCGGCAGGCTTGCTCGGCATTCACATCAACTTGCCGGCGATCGTCCCGCCCGACATCGCCGCGATCCTCGCCGCCGGCGGGCCTGCCCCGGCGGGACTGTCCGAGAAGGAACGCACCGCGTTCGAAGCATTCAGCGCGGCTGCCAGGATGGGCAACCGGTCGTATGCGGTGATGATGGGAACGAGGCCGCAGACGGTCGGCTACGGCTTGACGGATTCTCCTGCGGGGCTGGCAGCCTGGATGCTCGGTCATCCAGGGTTCTCGCATTGGAATTACGATGGCACCGACCCCGAGAAGTCCCGCGACGAGGTGCTGGACGACATCACGCTCTACTGGCTGACGAACAGCGCGGTTTCGTCGGCGCGACTTTACTGGGAATACAGCGGGCGCAGTCCGGCTCTCGCCGCCCCCGAGAAGACCGCGGAGATCTCGCTTCCCGTGGCCATCACCGTCTTTCCCGGCGAGAGCTATCAAGCCCCGGAGACCTGGGCCCGGCGCGCCTATCGCAACCTGACCTACTTCCATGAGGTCGACAAAGGCGGTCATTTTGCGGCCTGGGAGCAGCCTGAGCTTTTCTCCGCGGAGCTGCGCGCCGCATTCAGGCCGCTTCGGCGCGCGAGCTGACGCACTCCTGCGCTTTGGCGCGCATGATGCAGCGGACGACGGGCGTCCGCTGCATCATCGCAGTTCGGCTGGACAGGCCGCCGATAGAAGCCAATCAGCTCGCCGTCATTTCCCGTCGAGGAAAGCACGCACCTTGCTCACGGTCTGCGCCGGCTGCTCTTCCATGATCCAATGTCCGGAGCCGGTGACGATACCACCGTCAACCTTCGTGCCGACTTCGCGCATGATCGCGGCCTGCTGATCGCCAAAGGACTTTTCAGCGCCAAGGGCGAGGATCGGCATGTTCAACTTGGTGCCGGCAAAAACCTTGTTGTCCTTGGCGTCTTTCCCGAACGCTGCGAACTGCTCGAAGGCGTAATGCATGTTGCCTGGCCGGGCGTAGAGTTTCGCATAATGGTTGCGGGTCGCTTCGTCGATTGCCTTGGGGTCGGCCGACAGCTCATTGTAGAACCGGTCGAGATAGATGCGCTCGCGGCCCTTGACCAGGCGGTCGACGTCAGGGCCGCGGAAGTTGAAATGCCACAGCATGGGGCTTTTCAGGATTTCGTCCCAGGGACCGATGCCGGGCAGCGGCGCGTCGATGACGACCCATTTGGTGATGCGGTCGGGATATTGCGCCGCGAGCGCATAGCCCACCATGTTGCCGATGTCGTGCGTCACCAGATCGGCTTTCTGGACGTTGAGCTTGTCCATGACCATGGCGATGTCGACGCCCTGGTTTTTCTTGTCGTAACCGGCTGCGGGTTGCGACGAAAGCCCCATACCGCGCAGGTCCGGAACGATCACGGTGTGGTCCTTGTAGAGTGCCTTGGCGAGCGGCGCCCACATGTCTCCGGTGTCGCCGAAGCCGTGCAGGAGCACGACCGCCGGTCCCTGTCCGCCAACGCGGACATGCAGGGTGACGCCGTTGACCGAGATGCGCTGGATTTTGAAATCCGCGGGAAAGGGCTCCACGGCGGCAAGCGCGGATGGGCCGCTGCAGATGATCAGGATCGTCAGGATAGAGGCGAAGATTGCCGCGATGGATCGCGCGCCGGACGTCCGGCGGCTCGGGGCGAAACTGCACATTGTTGACCTGCTCGCTCTTGTGCCGAGCGCAACAACGTCGGCAATGCACGCATTGAAGTGATCCCGTCATCCAAGCATACCATGCTACCTATGACCAGATACTTCCGCGCATTGGGCCAGTCCCGGAGAAACTGTCTGCCTATCCCATCACCCCGCCGCGCTTGATTAGCTCCTTGCCGACAGCAGCCAGATGCACCTGGTCCGGCCCGTCGCCGATGCGGATGAAGCGGGCGTAGACGTAAGCACGCGCCAGGAACGTGTCCTGCGAGACGCCGGCGGCGCCGTGGATCTGGATGGCGCGGTCCATGACACGGGCGGCCATGCTGGGCACCACGATCTTGGCCGCCGCGATCAGGTCGCGCGCGGCCTTGTTGCCTTCGCGGTCCATCTTGTCGGCGGCTTGCAGCGTCAAGAGCCGCGCCTGCGCGATCTCACAGAACGAGTTTGCGATGTCCTCGCGCACCGAGCCCTGCTCGGCAAGCGGCCTGCCGAAGGCCACGCGGGAGACTGATCGCTGGCACATCAATTCGAGCGCGCGCTGGGCGCAGCCGATCAGCCGCATGCAATGGTGGATGCGGCCGGGCCCGAGCCGCCCCTGCGCGATCTCGAAGCCGCGGCCCTCGCCGAGCAGCATGTTTTCCGCGGGCACGCGGACGTTCTCGTAGACGATCTCGGGATGGCCGACCGGCGCGTCGTCATAGCCGTAGGTCAACATATCGCGGACGATGCGCACGCCCGGCGTGTTCCTGGGCACCAGGATCATGGATTGCTGGCGGTGACGGTCGGGATCGTCGGGCGCGGTCTTGCCCATCACGATCAGGATCTCGCAATCCTCGTTCATCGCGCCTGATGTGAACCATTTGCGGCCGTTGATGACGTAATCGTCCCCATCGCGCATGATGGCGCACTGGATGTTGGTGGCATCGCTGGAGGCGACCTGCGGCTCGGTCATCGAGAAGCCGGAGCGGATGCGGCCCTCCAGCAGCGGCTTCAGCCAGCGCTCCTGCTGCGCCCTGGTGCCGTAGTTTGCGAGCACCTCCATGTTACCGACATCGGGCGCGGAGCAATTGAAGACCTCGGGTGCCCAGAGGATGCGGCCCATGATCTCCTTCACCGGCGCATATTCGAGATTGGTGAGACCGGGGCCGTGCTCGCCCGACAAGAACAGGTTCCAGAGCCCCTGCTCCCGCGCCAGCCGCTTCAGGTCCTGCAGGACGGCCGGCGTCCTGTAGCGCGCGGCCTCCGGCTTCACCTGCTCGTAATAGAGCTCCTCGACCGGCTCGACATGTGTCCGCATGAACTGCCGGACGCGCTCCTGGAGCTCCAGCGAACGGGCGGAGTGTTGAAAGTCCATTGGGTTCTCCTCTTCCCTTGTGGGAGAAGGTGGCGCGAAGCGCCGGATGAGGGGTTGTTTCAGCGAATGCCATTGTTAGAGGAGTGCGCGGAGATAGACCCCTCACCCGGCTTCGCTTCGCGAATCCACCCTCTCCCACAAGGGGAGAGGGTGCACCGTCTCTGCGGCTGCTCCTCACGTCCCCTTCAGCAGCTCACTCGCCACCACCCAGTCGTTGCCGTCGAACTGCAGCATGTAGCCGTCCTTGATCGGGCGGAAATCCTGCGGCGTGGTATTGAGCGTGATGCCGGGCATCAGCAGCGACAGCGGCACGCTCTTCAGGTTCGCCGCCTGCGCCATGATGTTCTCGCGCGTCAGATTGTCCTTGCACTGCTTCAGCAGCACCACCAATGCCTCGGCGACGGTGTAGCCGTAGAGGCCGGCGACGTTGTTGACGTCGGCATTGGGCAGGCGCTTCTTCATGAAGTCGATATAGGCCGTCATCGCCGGATCGTCCTTCGGCGTCTCGTCGAACGGCTTGAGCGCGCCGAGCGAGAGCACGCCCTTGCCGGCCTCGAGACCCGCAGGGACCATCACGGTCGCCTTGTTGGCGCAGCCGGAGGCGAGGAAGCGCGTCGGCTGCCAGCCGACCTCGTGGGCTTTCCTGATCGCCTGCGCGCAGGCGCGCGGCGTCACCGAATAGATCATGAAGACGTCGGCCTTGGTGTTCGCTAGCGTCAGCACCTGGGAATCGACGGTGGGATCCGCGACCTCGAAGCTCGAGGCCATCGCGATCGCCTTGTCGGCGTCGGCGCCGAGCGCCTCCTTGACGCCGCGAAGATATTCCTTGCCGGCATCGTCGTTCTGGTAGAGCACGGCGAAGCGCGCGTTCGGGTTCTTGGCGCGGGCATAGGCGACGTCGATCGCGGCCTCGCTGGTGTAGTTCGGCGCCCAGGGCAGCGCCATCGACCAGGGCATGTTGGCCGGATCGTTCCATTTCGAGGCCGAGCTGATCAGAAAGAGCTGCGGCACCTTGTTGCTGTTGAGATATTTTGCGATCGCCGAGCTCGGCGCCGTGCCCATGGTCGCGAAGATGAAGGCGACGCCGTCGCCTTCGACGAGCCGCCGCGCCGCCTCCATGGTCTTGGGCGGCGAGAACGCATCGTCCAGCGAGATCAAATTGAGCTTGCGGCCGCCAACCCCGCCCTTCTCGTTGACCTCGTCGAAATAGGCCGCGATCACCTTGCCCGTGATGCTGAGCGGCGAGGCCGGCCCGCTATAGGGCATGGTGTTGCCGATCTTGATCTCGGTGTCGCTGACGCCCGGACCGTAGGATTTTTGCGCGGAGACGGATGTGGACAGGCAGGCGGCAGCGAGCGCTGCGGCCAGGGCCAAGGCGGCTTTCATGGTTTCTCCCCGGTGATCTCCGCGCGAGGCGGCCGCGCGGCGTGCTGCTTTTGTCAGCGCGTCAGATCAGCGGAGTTCCGCAAGATGGTCTTGCGTCGAGTTGCTGATGGCTCAGCCGCGCCGCTTCAAGCTGAAGCCCAGGCTGATCCAGCCCGCTCCCGCCATGATCAGATCGATACCGAGGAACAGGCCGAGGATATAGACGCTGTTCACCGGCCAGCGCGCGACGATCAGCAGGCCGAGCAGCAGCGTGATGACGGCCGACAGCGCCACCCAGACCCACGGGCTCTCGCGCTTCATGCTGAAGGCGAGAAACAGCCTGACGGCGCCCGAGGCGATCAGCGAGGCGCCGAGAAACAACGTCAGCAGGACCGCCGCGAACAGCGGATTCTCGAAGGTCAGGAAGCCCGCGATCACGTAGAGCACGCCGAGCAAGGCCCAGATCAGGAACTTGCCCCAGCTCTTCATCTGGAACGCGCCGATGATCTCGGTGACGCCCGCGACGATCATCATGGCGCCGACCACGATCACGCTCGCCACCGTCGCCATCACCATGCTGCCGAGCGCAATGAAGCCGGCGATGAGATAGACGACGCCGAGCGCGACGATCCAGCCCCATTTGGCATGCAGCGCCGCGATGCCGGAGCCGAGACTTGGGTGATGTGACGTGTCCGAAGCACTGGTCATGACGGCCACTCCTGCTTGCGTAGCCCGGGGGCGCGCGCCAGAATAGCACGCATCGTGCCGGGACGACAGCCAGCAGAGCACCCGTACCGGCAGTAACATTGACGCAAATCAAGATCGACTGCGGCGCGTCAGCCGCGCGACCGCTCCATCTCGAGCTCGGCCTTGAGGTTGTCGAGATCGCGGTAGATCGACGCAACCGCCAGCACGCGGCCGTCCTTGCGGTACTTCAACAGGCAGTCCTTGCCTCCGATGCTGCCGTCGATCGCGATCTCGTCAAAGCTCTCGGCGTGGCCGACATAGTTGATCGGCACGTCGTAGTGTTGCGACCAGAAGAACGGCACCGCGTCGAAGCGCTCGCGCTTGCCGAGCATGTTGCGCGCCGCGGTCTGGCCCTGGCGTTCGGCAACGACCCAATGTTCGACGCGGATGGTTTGCCGGGAATGCGGATCGGGCCAGCGCGCGATGTCGCCGGCCGCGAAAATGCCGGCGACACTGGTCTCGAGATATTCGCTCACGCTGACACCGCGATCCGCCGCAAGCCCGGCGTGCTCGGCCAGCGCAAGGCGCGGCTTGACGCCGATGCCGACCACGACGAGGTCGGCTTCGATGACAGCTCCACTCTTCAGCGTGGCGCGGGTGCCGTCGAGCTTTTCGACTGTGTCCTTGAGATGAAAGATCACGCCGTTCTCTTCATGGAGCGACCGCACGAAGTCGCCCATCTCGGAGCCGAGCACCTTCTGCATCGGCCGCTCTTCCGGCGCGACCACGTGCACCTCGATCTTGCGTGCCCGCAAGGACGCCGCGACTTCGAGGCCGATGAAACTGGCGCCGATTACCAAAGCGCGCCTGGCACTCTCCGCGGCCTTGATGATGGCGCGGCTGTCGGCGACGGAGCGCAAGGTGTGGACATGCGGCTGGTCGGCGCCCGGGATCTGCAGTTTGACGGGCTCGGCGCCGGTCGCGAGCAGCAGCCGGTCGAACGGAAGCCTGTCGCCATTGCCGAGCGTGACGTTGCGCGTCTTCGCATCGATGGCGGAGACGTCGGTGTTGAGCCTGAGATCGATGCCCGCGTCCTGATAATAGTCCTGACCCCGCAGCGGCAGCCAATCCTCCGGTGCGTTGCCCGCGAGATAATCCTTGGAGAGGTTGGGCCGGTCGACCGGCATCGCGCCGTCATCGCTGAGCATGGTGATGGCGCCGGCAAAGCCCTCGCGCCGGAGCGTCTCGGCGGCCGCGAAGCCGGCTGGGCCGCCGCCGACGATGACGAATTTCTCCGGTGTCGGCGCGTTGCGATGAGCGGTCGACGGCTTTGGCGCCTCGCGCTTGCGCCGAACGATGATGTCGTCCCGATCGCGCGCGACCTCCCACACCGCCAGCGCGTTCAGGGCCGGCGGGCGGGTGGCTTCGCCCGTGCGCAAGGAGAAGCAGGCGTGATGCCAGGGGCAGCGGATGGTGTCTCCCACCACCAGGCCCTCGGCGAGCGGCCCGTGGTAATGGCTGCAGGCCGGCTCGATCGCAAAGATCTCGCTGCCGGCCTGCACCAGCAGGACGTCCTCCTCGCCGACATGACCGAGCAGTTTGCCATCCCTGAACGCGGTCAGCGACACGCCTTTGCTCAGGTCGGGTCCGCTCGGCTTGTTGTTCTCGGTCATGGCGCCGTCTCCTTGAGCAGTCGCGGGTCAATCGTCCGAATTGGCGAGCCCCAACAGTTCCTGGCGCGTCAGCGCATTGTCACGGAATACGCCCAGCATGCGGCTGGTGACGAGATCGGTCCCGGGCTTGTGCGCGCCGCGCGTCGTCATGCAGTGATGCGTCGCCTTGATGATGACGCCGACGCCTTCAGGCTTGAGCACGTCGTTGATGGTATTGGCGATCTGCGCGGTCATCTTCTCCTGGATCTGGAGGCGCTTCGCGTAGATGTCCACCACGCGCGCAAGCTTGCTGATGCCGACGACACGGCCCTGCGGGATATAGGCGACCCAGGCGCGGCCGACGATCGGCGCTATGTGGTGCTCGCAATGGCTCTCGAAGCGAACGCCGCGCAGCACGATCATCTCGTCATAGCCTTCGATCTCCTCGAAGGTCTTTTGCAGGATTTCCGTCGGATCCTGCGCATAGCCGGAAAAATACTCTTCGAAGGCACGTGCGACCCGGTCCGGCGTGTCACGCAGACCGTCGCGCGCGGGATCGTCACCGGCCCAACGGATCATGGTTCGGATCGCCTGCTCGACCTCCGGCCTGTCAGGCCGTTCGACCGGCGCCTGCGCCACCGCGACACGTTCCAGCTTGCGCACTTGTGACTTCATCGAGATCCTCCCCTGCAACGCGCCGCATACAGAAGCGGCTCCTCAGCTTGGACGGCTGCAGTCGCAAAAGGTTCCCAGGATCAGGAAAAATCGGAGGGATGGCAGACAAGCCGGCTGGCCGGGCGAGAAACGACCTTTATGAGGCCGCTTTCCGGACCTCGACCACCGCCTGCGCCCATTCGGCCGGCCGCTCCTGCGGCAGGTTATGGCCGGCATCGGCGAAGACACGCCGCTCGAATGGGCCCTCGAACTTGCGCGCGTGATGAGCGGTGCCGGGATTGACGCCGTCGCTGTCGCCGTCGATCGCGATGGTCGGGACGCGGATCGGCGGTTGGCCCGCGAGCTTCGCCTCGATCGCGGCATAGGCGGGGTCGCCCGCGACCAGCGCGTAGCGGTGGCGGTAGGAGTGGATCACGACATCGACGAAGTCAGGATTGTCGAACGACACCGCGCTCCGTTCGAACGTCGTGTCGTCGAACGCCCATTTCGGCGACCACATCGCCCAGAACTGGCGGGCAAAGCCACGCCGGTTGCGCTCCAGCGCGCGGCGGCCGCGCTCGTTGTGAAAGAGATATTGATACCAGAGTGCCGCCTCTTCCGGCGGCGAGGCCGGCTCCATGGCGCGGGCGATGTTCTGGATGTTGTAGGAGTTGCCGGAGACGAGGCCGACCACGCGCTCCGGATAGAGCGCAGAGACCACGCAGGCCGCGCGCCCGCCCCAGTCATAGCCGCCGACGACGGCACGCTTGATGCCGAGCGCGTCCATGAAGGCCAGCAGATCCGCGCCGAGCGCCGCCTGCTCGCCGGAGCGCGGCGTGTCCGCGAAGCGAAACCGCGTCGGCCCGTAGCCACGCAACCAGGGCACCAGCACCCGCGCGCCGGCTTCGGCAATGATCGGCGCGGTCTCGGCATAGGCGTTCACGTCATAGGGAAAGCCGTGGCCCATGATGCAGGGCCAGCCGTCGGGCGCACCGTATTCGCGATAGGCGATGTCGAGGATGTCCGTGGTGACGGTTTTTTGTTGCATGATTTGCTCACGGAGTTGTGCGGTCGTAGGCCGGATGAGCGAAGTGATATCCGGAATCTGGCGCGGCCGGCCACGGATGTCGCTACGCTTATCCGGGCTATAGGGCTATCTCTGCGGGCCTGATAGCGAGATGTCGCGCTCGGCGCGGAAGACATTGCTGTAGAGGTTGGCGATCCATTGCCGGCCGATCTCGGTCTTGTTGAGGTAACCGATCTCGGTCTGGATGTGCGGTGCGACGCTGTTCCAATAGAATTGTGGATAGCGGTTCACGATGTCGGCCGGTGAATCGTAGCCGAGCTGGCGATTGATGCCGACTTCCTCGAACTCGTAATAGAGCGCGTTGGCCTTGCGCAGATAGTTGGGATCGCCGAGCTGGCCGATGAAATCGGCAGCGCGCAGGATCGAGGCATCGACGTCATACTCATGGCCTTCCTGGGCCGGAAAGCGCGTTCCCTCGATAGCGCGGGCGATGCGTTCAGGATCGAGACCGGGAATGTGCTGCAGCCGCCGCGAGACATAGAGCTTCGAGCGGTCGACGTGATACATCATCAAGCTGGCGTCGGAGGCACCACGCGGCAACGAGATCTTGGTGTCGGCGGCATCGATGACGAAGCCGTCGATGTCATCCTCCTCGAACAGCCCGCGGACATAGCCGATATCGTGGGCGAGGCAGGCGATCAGGACATGGACGTAGTCCTCGGCCGTCAGGTGGGTATGGAGATTTCGGCCACTGAGGATCGAATGGCCCGCCAGCGTCACCAGCATCGTATGTTCGATATTATGGTAAAGGGCATCGCTGTTACCGATGCATTCCATCGCGGTGCGGGTTGCGCTCTCGACCATGCTTGCAGCGGTCTCGCCGTACCGACGCCGCATAAACGTACCCAGCAGCTTCTCCAGGGATTCAGCCGCCAGTCTCGGCAACGTCATCATGGATGCAGCCCCGCGTGTCGGTGGTGTACCATGTCAGCTCCCGAAGTCTCGTTCTTGTCCTCGACGCAACGACCCAGCATAGCCCATCTTGGGCCGAGTGACCAAACCCCCGGGAACGCGATTACGGAAATATGTTACCGTTGTGCTATGCAAGATCGCGGTTGCGGTGAAGGCGCGGCACACCCCGGCGGCGAGCCCGGCCGACGAGGCCGCGTTTATTCCACCATCACCACGTCCACGGCGACGCCGAGCTTCTGCTTCGGCGAGCCGACGATGATGCCGTCGACCGGCGAGACGTCCGAAAAGTCGCGCCCGACCGCAAGCACGATATGGTCGTTGGCAATCAGCAGATCGTTGGTCGGGTCGAAATCGACCCAGCCAAGCTCCGCCCCGCACCACAGCGACACCCAGGCATGGGTGGCATCGGCGCCTTGCAGGCGGGCCTGGCCCGGCGGCGGAATGGTGCGTAGGTAGCCGCTGACATAGGCCGCCGGCAGACCGAGCCCGCGCAGCCCTGCGATCATCACATGGGCAAAGTCCTGGCAGACGCCGTGTCGCTTGTCGAAGACCTCGTCCAGCGGCGTCGAGATCACCGTCGCCTTGGGGTCGTAGCGAAACTCGGCGCGGATGCGATGCATGAGATCGACCGCGCCCTCGAGGATGCCCGCGCCCGGCGCGAAGCTCATCCCCGCATAGGCGCTGACCGGACGCAGCACCGGCACCAGCGGGCTCGCGAAGACATAACCGACCGGCGAGGACGGCCCCAGGCTGGTCGCCTCGAAGGCGATGTCGCGGATGCTCTCCCAGCTCGGGCTGCCCGCATCGCGCGTCGGCGGCTTACGTGACACGGAGACACGCGAACGCGAGTCGATCCGCAAATTGCGATGCGCCGCTTCGATCACCACACTCTCCGTCAGAGTGCCGAAGAAATCGCGCCGGACGTGGCGCTCGGCGGGACGCGGGCGGATATCGACCTTGTGCGAGATCAGCTCCTGGCCGCCGCCGCTCCTCGGCTCCAGCCGCAGCGTGCAGCGGGCGAAGCTGACCGGATTCTCGTACTCGTAGGTGGTGACGTGACGGATGTCGTAGATCACGCCAGCCCCGTCAGCTTTTCCGGCCGGGCGGCATTGGGGCCGTGCGGGAAGTAGTGCTGACCGATAGCCTCGGCGAGGCTGAGCAGGTCCTGCTCCAGCGCGAACAGCGTCTTGACCTCGAGCTTCTCGGCCTCCGCGGTCGCCAGCATCGCCTGCATCGCCACCGCAAGGCGCTGCGGCTTCTCGATCAGGCCGTGCTCCTTCAGGCTCGGCAGCGCGGCGATGTGCTCGTTCAGCGTCGTCACCTGGAACGCCACCGAACGTGGATTGTAGCCGTCGAGCACGGCAAGGTCGCGCACCGGCGCCAGGATCGGCGCCAGCAGATAGCGCGAGCGATAGGTGATCTGGCAATCCACCAGCGTCAGCAGGATGTCGAGATCCTCATCGCCGGCCTCGTCATAGGCGAACTGGCGGGTGAAGCGCGTGGTGTTGATGGCGCGCTCGGTGCGGCGGCCGATGTCGAGAAAGCGCCAGCCGGCGGCGCGGTTCATGTTCTCCTGCGCCAGCCCTGCGAGGCTCGCGAGTTCCTGCAAGGTCAGCTCGGCCGCGCTCAGCACGCCGTCGTCGCCCTCGACCTGGTAGGCTAGGCGCTCGGCCATCTCGGTGATGACCTGCCAGGCATCGGGCGACAGCCGCTCGCGCAAGGAGGTCGCCGTGCGCTGCGCCGCGCGCACCAGCGACAGCGCCGAGCCGAAACGTTCCGCGCTCTGCAACGCTTCGGCGGTGATCCGCCCGGGCGCGGCGCGCGAGGTCTGCGAGATCGCGCCCCAGGCCACCAGCAGGCGCTGGATGCGTTCGCCAGATTGCAGCGAGGCCGCGGTGCCCTTGTTGGGCCCGCTCGGCGAGCCCAAAGCGCGCACCAGCCGCAGCGTCGCCTCGGCGCGTTCGAGATAGCGGCCGAGCCAGAACAGATTGTCGGCGGCGCGGCTCGGCAGCACGCCGGCGATGCGGCGGATGCGGACCTTGTCGGTCGCCGGCAGCAGCGTCGCGGTCGAGACCTGCTTGTCGGAGACCACCCAGACGTCGGCCGCGCGCGCGCCGTCGCCCATCGACACCGCGCGCGCATCCGGCTGCTCGGCGATGCGGCAGAAGCCGCCGGGCATGATGGCCCAGCCGTCGGGCGTCGCCGCCGCGAACACGCGCAGCACGAAGGGCCGCGGCGTGATCTGGCCCTGCTCCCACACCGGCATGGTCGACAGCCGCACCACCTCCTGGCCGACATAATCCATGCCGCGTGCGGCGATGGCGTCGATCAGGCGCTGGCGGTCGCTCGCATCCAGCTCGCTCGCGAGCACCGGTCCCGCGCTGTCGAAACCGGGCACGCCGCGCCGGTAGGCGCCTTCGATCGCGACCTCGTCGAGCCGCGACAGCACCTCCTCGCGCGCGCTGCGCTGGCCGCACCACCAGGTCGCGATGTGCGGCATCTTCAGCTCTTCGCCGAGCAGGCGGCGGCTGAGCGCCGGCAGGAAGCCGAGCAGCGCCCGCGCCTCCAGCACGCCCGAGCCCGGCATGTTGGCGACGACGACGCCGTCCTTGCGCAGCACGTCGATCAGGCCGGGCACGCCGAGATGCGAGGAGGCATCGAGCTCGAGCGGATCGAGCGAATTGGAATCGACCCGGCGCAAGAGCACGTCGAGCCGCTTCAGCCCGGCGACGGTTCGGATGTGGACGCGGTTGTCGCTGACCGCGAGATCGTCGCCCTCGACCAAGAGGAAGCCGAGATAGCGCGCCAACGTCGCATGCTCGAAATAGGTCTCGCTGAAGCTGCCGGGGGTGAGCACGCCGATCCGGGGCTCGTCGCGGTCGGCGCGCGCGCGCAGGCTGTCGCGAAACGCCTCGAAGAACGGCGCGACGCGCGGCACATTCATCGACTTGTAGAGGTCGGAGAAGGCGCGCGAGAGCACCAGACGGTTCTCCAGCGCGTAGCCCGCCCCCGACGGCGCCTGGGTGCGGTCGCCGAGCACCCACCAGCGGCCGTCGGGTCCGCGGCCGACGTCGGCGGCATAGATCGACAGATAGCGCCCGCCCGGCGGCGGCACGCCGCAGACGGGGCGGAGATATTCGGGACTGCCGGCAATCGCGGCCGCCGGCAGCGCGCCTTCCGCGACCAGCCGGCCCTCGCCATAGATGTCGCGCAGCACCAGTTCGAGCAGCTCGGCGCGCTGGGTGATGCCGGCGCAAAGCTGCTGCCAGTCGGCCTCGTCGATCAGGAGCGGCAGATGGCTGATCGACCACGGCCGGTCGGCGCTGTCGCCGGGCGCACGGTAGGTGACGCCGGCCTCGCGCAGATGGCGGTCGGCCATGCCGAAGCGACGCTCGATCTCGTCGGGCGCGAGCGCGCCGAAGGCATCGAAGAAGCGGCTCCAGACCGCACGCGGGGCGCCGTCGGGGCCCAGGAACTCGTCGGGGATGCCAGGCAAGCGGCGATAGTCGCGGACCCATTGGGCAAAGCGGCGCTGGCCCTCACGCTGGCCTTGCGCCCTACCCGCCTTGTCCTGCTCGGCTGCGCCCTCGCTCATGCGCCTCTCCCTGCCCCACCATCATACTCATTGCAGGAGCGGGGTCCGCAAGTCGAGGGTCAGCGGAAACTCATTTGTGCGTTCCTCGGGCGGCGGCTGGACCGGCCCCGGCGTATGGCCGTGGTCCTGGAAACGCGCCAGCCGCCGCGCCTCGGCCTCGTAGGTGTTGACCGGCTTGGTGTCGTAGCTGCGGCCGCCGGGATGGGCGACGTGGTAGACGCAGCCGCCGATCGAGCGGCCGTTCCAGGTATCAATGAGATCAAAGGTCAGGGGCGCATGCACCGGAATGGTCGGGTGCAGGCCGGAGGCCGGCTGCCAGGCCTTGAAGCGGACCCCGGCCACGGCCTCGGCGGAGCGGCCGGTCGAGGTCATCGGCAGGCGGCGGCCGTTGCAGGTGACGATGTGGCGGCCCTCGACAAAACCCTCCGCCTTGACCTGAAGCCGCTCGACCGATGAATCGACATAGCGCACGGTGCCGCCGGCCGAGCCCTCCTCGCCCAGCACGTGCCAGGGCTCCAGCGCCTGACGCAGCTCCAGCGTCACGCCGCCATGATGGACGCGGCCGAACGCGGGGAAGCGGAATTCGAGCTGGGCCAGATACCATTCCGGCTCGAACGGATAGCCGAACTGCTTCAGCTCGGTGAGAACGTCGAGAAAATCCTCCCAGATGAAATGCGGCAGCATGAAGCGGTCATGCAGCGCCGTGCCCCAGCGCACGAACTTGCCGGCCTGCGGCTCGCGCCACATCTTCGCGATCAGCGCGCGGATCAAGAGCTGCTGTGCCAGCGACATGCGCGGATCGGGCGGCATCTCGAGCGCGCGGAATTCGACGAGGCCGAGCCGGCCGGTCGAGCCCTCCGGCGAATAGAGCTTGTCGATGCAGATCTCGGCGCGATGGGTGTTGCCGGTGATGTCGACGAGCAGATGCCGGAACAGCCGGTCGACCAGCCATAGCGGCGTCTGGGTGCCCGGTGGCGGCACGTGCGCGAGCGCGATCTCGAGTTCGTAGATGCTGTCGTGGCGGGCTTCGTCGATGCGCGGCGCCTGGCTGGTCGGGCCGATGAACAGGCCGGAGAAGAAATAGGACAGCGACGGATGCCGCTGCCAGTGCAAGACCAGACTCTTGAGCAGATCAGGCCGGCGCAGGAACGGCGAGTCCTGCGGCGAGGAGCCGCCGACCACGACGTGGTTGCCCCCGCCGGTGCCGGTGTGGCGGCCGTCCACCAGGAAGCGGTTGGCACCGAGGCGAATCTTGGCGGCATCCTCATAGAGCCCGACGGTGATGTCGACCGCCTCACGCCAATTCCTTGCCGGCTGGACGTTGACCTCGATCACGCCGGGATCGGGCGTCACCTTGATGACCTCGACCCGCGGATCGAAGGGCGGCGGATAGCCCTCGACATGGACCTGGAGCTGCATCTCTTCCGCCGTGGCTTCGAGCGCCGCGATCAGCTCGAGATAGTCTTCGATCCGCTCGACCGGCGGCATGAAGGCGCAGAGCACGCCGTCGCGGACTTCGATCGACAGCGCAGTACGCACCGGAACAGACGTGTTGAGATGCTCGGGCTCGACCCGCGGCGGCGATTCCGGGCGCGCCGGAAGGCTGAACACCGGCAGCTTGCCGCGCGCCTCCATCGGATCCCGCTCGATAATGTAGGGATATTGATTGGGCGGGACGTAGCCGAGCGAGCCGAGCGGCAAGCGCAGGCCGAGAGGCGAATCGCCGGGCATCAGGAACAGATGATTGCGCCGGAGAGCCCAACGCTCGCTGCGCCAGCGCGGCGGCGCGTTCCAGCGCTGCACCGGCAGCACGAAGCCGCGCGGCGTGTTGAGGCCCTGCTCGAACACGCGCGCCATCCGCGCGCGCGCTTCCGGATCGGACAATTTGGAGTCGGACGGATCGACGTTGACGGGCAACTCGGCTTCCTTCTGGAGCCAGTAGGCAGTGTCCTCGTAAGCCGGGATGATGTAGCCGGGATCGAGCCCGAGCCGTGCCACCGTACCCTCCATGAAGGCCTCAGCATCCTTCGTCTCGGCGCGCCGCGGATTCCCGATCCTGGCGATCAGGTCGGCATTCTTCCAGATCGGCACCCCGTCCTTGCGCCAGTACAGGCCAAACGCCCAGCGCGGCAGGCTCTCGCCCGGATACCATTTGCCCTGGCCGTAATGCAGAAGGCCGCCGGACGCGAAGCGCGTGCGCAGGCGGCGGATCAGATCGTCGCCCAGCGCGCGCTTGGTCGGGCCGACGGCCTCCGTGTTCCACTCCGCAGCTTCGAGATCGTCGACCGAGACGAAGGTGGGCTCGCCCCCCATGGTGAGCCGCACGTCCTGCGCGGCGAGATCGCCGTCGACCTGCTCGCCGAGATCGTTGAGCCGCGCCCAGGATTCGTCGGAGAAAGGCTTGGTGATGCGCGGCGCCTCGCGGATGCGGCGCACGCTCATGTCGAAGGCGAACTCGACCTCGGCAAAGCCGGCGCTGCCGGAAATCGGCGCAGCCGAGCGGTAATGCGGCGTGGCGGCGACCGGGATGTGGCCCTCGCCCGCGAGCATGCCGGAGGTCGCGTCGAAACCGATCCAGCCGGCGCCGGGCAGATAGACCTCGGCCCAGGCGTGCAGGTCGGTGAAGTCGTTCTCCACTTCCGGCGGTCCCTCGATCGGATCAATGTCGGGGCGGATCTGGATGAGGTAGCCGGAGACGAACCGCGCCGCGAGCCCCAGATGCCGGAAGGTCTGGATCAGGAGCCAGGCGGAGTCGCGGCAGGATCCGGCGCCCGAGGCGAGCGTCTCCTCCGGCGTCTGCACGCCCGGCTCCATGCGGATGATGTAGCGGACCTTCTTCTGAAGTTCGCGATTGAGCTCAACCAGGAAGTTGACGGTGTTCGGAGCGTCCTGCGGGATCGAATCGAGATATTTCGCAAACAGGCGATCGGGCTTGATGGTCTCCAGATAAGGCGCCAGTTCGGTCTTCAGGTCGTTCGGATAGTCGAACGGAAAGCTGTCGGCATAGGGCTCGACGAAGAAGTCGAACGGGTTGACCACGGTCATCTGCGCCGTGAAGTCGACCTCGATCTTCAATTCGGTCGTCTTCTCCGGGAAGACGTAGCGGGCGAGCCAGTTGCCTTGCGGATCCTGCTGCCAGTTCACGAAATGGTTTGATGGCGTGACCTTGAGCGAATAGCTCATGATCGGCGTGCGCGTATGCGGCGCCGGCCGCAGGCGGATGGTCTGCGGGCCGACGTCGATCGGGCGATCGTATTTGTAGTGCGTGACGTGGTGTAATGCGACGTAGATCGACACGGGGTGCGATGCTCCAGCAGCTTTTTTGAGCAGAACACCTGATGTCAGCGCGATCAAGCACTAACAACGGGCAGAGCGTGCCTAGGAAGTATCCCGTCAGCCCGGCGGGCGAACTACGATGTCGGAGTTTGGCGCTCTGAACCTTCCGGCGTCATGGCCGGGCTTGTCCCGGCCATCCACGCCCTTCGCTGCAGTATCAAAGAACGTGGATGCCCGGGACAAGCCCGGGCATGACGACCTCTTGTGGGGCCACGCAATTACCCTCTTCACGCGGCCCTACGCCGCCGACGTCAGCCGCTGCAAGAACTGCGTCACCTCGCGCCGGAGCGTCTCGACTTCGCCGTGGACGCGTTCGGAGGCGCTGTTGACGCGGCTGGCGACGCGCCCCGTATCGGCGGCGGCTTCGCTGATGCCTGACACGTTGGAGGACACTTGCGAGGTGCCGACTGATGCTTCCTGGACGTTGCGGGCGATCTCGCGGGTCGCGGTGCCTTGCTGCTCGATCGAGGCAGCGATGCTTGCGGTGATACCGTCGATCTCTGCGATGGTCTGCGCAATCGCCTCGACGGCTGCGACCGAGTTGGTGGTCGATTGCTGCATCTCGCCGACCTTGGCGCTGATCTCCTCGGTGGCCTTGGCGGTCTGGTTGGCGAGGCTCTTGACCTCGGAGGCCACGACGGCGAAGCCGCGGCCGGCCTCGCCTGCCCGCGCCGCCTCGATCGTGGCGTTGAGGGCCAAAAGGTTGGTCTGCTCGGCAATTTCGCTGATCAGCTTGACGACGTCGCCGATCCGCAGCGCGGCATCCGCGAGGCTGCGAATCTCGCTGCCGGCACGATTGGCTTCGTCGACGGCGCGCCCGGTGCTCGTGGTCGAGCCGGCCACCTGGCGGCTGATCTCGGCGATCGAGGATGCGAGCTGTTCCGCGGCGCTCGCCACTGTCGCAACGTTGTTCGACGCCTGATCGGACGCACTGCGCATGCCGGAGGTCTGGCGGTTCGTCGTCTCCGCCGCTGCCGCCATCTGGCCGGCATCGGATTCGAGGTCGGTTGCGGCGCTCATCAGGCTGCCCGCGACTTCGTCGAGATGCGTGCCGAACTGCTTTGCGAGGCCGGCGATCTCGACCACGCGGCGACCGAGGCTGTCGGTGCCGGCATTGATGACGGTGGCCGAGCGGCGGAACGAGCCGGGCAATCCGCGCGCGAGGATCTTGCGGAAATACTTGCCGCGGCTGGCATAGTCCATCGATGCCGAAGCCTCGCGGACGAAGGCGTCGGCGATGTCGAGCATGTCGTTGACCGACTTCTGGATGGCGCCGATCCGGCCGGCCTGGCGCTCGCTCAGGATCCGCGCCTCGAGATCGCCGCGCGCCGCCTTGCGGCAGACATCGGCGACCTCATCGACGGCCACCGCCGTGCGATGCTGACACCAGAGCGCGTAGCCGAGCAGCAGGATCGCCGCGCCGAGCGGCGCTGCACTGATGATTCCGGTCCAGCCGAGCAGCGAGAGGACGAACGCGATGCTGGCGAGAAGGCACGCGACTGCGGTCGCTCCCTGCGCCTTAGAGAGAGAGCACAAATTCATCGTAACCGACACCGTTTTGCTTGAGCAGACCGACCATCATTTCGAAGCTCGCACGCATGCCGTCCTTGGCATTGGCGTGGCGCGCCTCTTCCGCGCAGAGCGCCTTGTAGATCGGTTTGATTTTCTCGACCGGCGCCGGATCGGGCCTGCGTCGATTGGAATGATAGCCGATGATGTTGCCGTGATCGTCGAGCGTCGGGGTGACATGGGCGAACACCCAATAGTGGGTGCCATCTCCCGCGAGATTGACGACGTAGGCGAAGATTTCCTGCTTGGCCTGGAGCGTATCCCACAGCAGCTTGAAGACGCAGCGCGGCATGTCGGGATGGCGGATCAGGCTGTGGGGCGCGCCCATCAGCTGCTTCCAGGGGTATTTCGCCATGCGGAGAAAGACGTCATTGGCGTAGGTGATGCGGCCTTTGAGATCGGTCTTCGATACAATCAGCTCCTCCTCACCGAGGAGATTTTCCACCCCCGTGGGACGTATCGCTTGCATCGGTTCGATCCTTAAAGGCCGGCCCACCACGCTGTGGAGCCGCATCGCCCCCTGTCTACGGCAACAGTGTTAATCAGGTGTAAGCCGCGGATCCCCAGCGAAGAAACCTCGCCTCCGTATCATTACGTAGCGAACGATCGGTGCAATTCGCGCAACCACACGCGCTACCCATCGGCCGCGCGTATCCCCCAATGACACGCAATTGCATGTGTGCTGCGCGAAGCGCCGCTACATCGTCGCGCCGAGCACCCAGGGCGCGAACTCGGCACCGCCGAAATCAAAGCTCTCGCTCTTGGTCGGCTGTCCCGAGGCCGTCTTGAGGATGAGATCGAAGATGCGCTGGCCGCATTGCTCGACGCTCTCCTCGCCTTCGAGGATGGTGCCGCAATTGACGTCCATGTCCTCTTCCATGCGCTTGTACATGGGCGTGTTGGTGGCGAGCTTGATCGAGGGCGCCGGCTTGCAGCCGAACACGCTGCCGCGGCCCGTGGTGAAGCAGACGAGATTGGCACCGCCGGCGACCTGCCCGGTTGCCGCGACAGGGTCGTAGCCGGGCGTGTCCATGAAGACGAAACCCTTCTTGGTGATGGGCTCGGCGTAACGCAGCACCTCGACGAGGTTGGTGGTGCCGGCCTTCGCCATCGCACCGAGCGATTTTTCAAGAATGGTGGTGAGGCCGCCGGCCTTGTTGCCGGGGCTCGGATTGGCGTTCATCTCGGCGCCTTCGCGCTCCGTGTATTCGTCCCACCAGCGCATCAGGTCGACCAGCTTCTCGCCGACCTCGCGGCTGACGGCGCGTCGCGTCAAGAGATGCTCGGCGCCGTAGGTCTCCGGCGTCTCCGACAGGATCACGGTGCCGCCGTGGCGCACGATGAGGTCGCTCGCAGCTCCGAGCGCGGGATTGGCCGATACGCCAGAATAGCCGTCCGAGCCGCCGCATTGCAGGGCCACGGTGAGTTCGCTCGCCGGCACCGTCTCGCGCTTAACCTTGTTGGCGTCAGCCAGCGCTTCGCGCACGAAGGCGATGCCTGCCTCCACGGTCTTGCGGGTACCGCCGACCTCCTGGATGTCCATCGCGCGCAGGCGTCCTGCGAGCTTCTGCTCCTCCATCAGACCACCGATCTGGTTCACCTCGCAGCCGAGGCCGAGCACGATGACGTGGGAGAAATTGACGTGGCGCGCATAGCCGCCGAGCGTGCGGCGGAGCAGCGCCAAGGGCTCGTTCTGCGTCATACCGCAGCCGGTCTTGTGAGTCAGCGCGACCACGCCGTCGACATTGGGGAAATCGGCCAGCGGATTGTCGCCGGTGAAGGGATTCTTCTTGAAGACGTCGGCGACGAGGCTTGCGACATGCGCGCTGCAATTCACCGAGGTGAGGATGCCGATATAGTTGCGCGTGGCGACGCGGCCGTCCGGGCGGCGGATGCCTTCGAAGGTCGCCGGCAGGTCGAAATTCGGCGTCGGCTTGACGTCGGCGCAATAGGCATAGTCTTTTGAAAAGTCGCCCATGCCGATGTTCTGCACGTGCACGTGCTGGCCCGGCGCGATCGGAATGGTCGCAAAGCCGATGATCTGGCCGTAGCGGATGACGGGCTCGCCCACCGCGATCGGCTTGATCGCGACCTTGTGCCCGGAGGGGATGCGCTCGACCGTGGTCACGCCGTCGGCGACGACGGTGCCGGGCGGCAGGCTGGCACGCGCGATCACCACGCCATCATCGGGATGCAGGCGGATGACGGGGCTGATGGTCATGGATATCTCCTGTATCGAAATGATCGTGCCCCGGACGCAGCGCAGCGTGAAACGATGCGCTGCTGATCCGGGGTCTGGTTGTTGCGTCATGCGCTTCGTTAGCGACTGGGTCCCGGCTCTGCGCTGCAGCGCTTTGCGCTGCAACGCGTCCGGGACACGAGATCAGGCCTTCCCGCCCGAATCCTTGCGGGTCGCGTTGACCTGCATCTTGGCGTAGGTCGTCATCAGGCCGACCTCGTTCGACAGCGTCACCAGCTTGAAGCCCATGTTGATGGCGCGCGCTGCGCCTTCGGCGCCGCTGCAATGGATGCCCGGGTTGAGGCCGCGCTTGCCGCATTCCTTGATGATCTTCTCGTAGATCGCGAGGATCTCGGGCTCGCTGCGGTCGAGCTTGGGCTCGAGGCCGTAGGAGAAGCCGAGATCGGAGGGTCCGATATAGACGCCGTCGATGCCTTCGACGTCGAGGATCGCTTCCATGTTCTCGACCGCGGTCTTGGTCTCCATCATCGGCAGCAGGATGGTGTCGGCATTCGCGGTCTTCTGATACGAGCCGGCGGTGCCGTACATGCCGGCGCGGATCGGGCCGTTGGAGCGCACGCCCTGCGGCGGATATTTGGAATAGGAGACGAGGTTCCTGGCTTCCTGCGGCGTATTGACCATCGGGCAGATCACGCCATAGGCGCCGCCATCGAGCACCTTGCCAATGATGCCGGGCTCGTTCCAGGGCACGCGGACCATCGGCGTGACCGGATGCTTGTCCATGGCCTGGAAGCACTGCACCATCGAGAGATAGTCCTGCACGCCATGCTGCATGTCGACGGTGACGCTGTCGAAGCCGCATTGCGCGATCGTCTCGGCCGAGAAGCCGGAGGGTATAGCGAGCCACGCGTTGACCACGGCCTTGCCCGACTTCCAGATTTCCTTGACCTTGTTCGCCACGTTGCCTTCCTTCTTTGTTGTTTGGACCGTGTTATTTGGACCTTCGTCACCATGACGAGCGCCGCGACAGCACGACCCGCTGTTAGCGCGAACCGGAGCGCCGCGCTACGCTCGCAATGACGCAACGCCTATGCGCTCGCGCGCTGGATACTGACTTCGCTGACGCCGACCCCGCTAGCGGCGCTCACTATTGCCGCCCGGGTGTCGCCCGGCAAGGGGACGCCGTTTCGAGGCCGCTCTGTCACGATTTTCCGCCCCGGATCGCCCGGAATCGGCCGACCCCGATCCCACCGCCAGCGTCGTCCACCTTCGAATCGACGTCAAACCGTCGCCCGACGCCCCCGGTTCCGGCCGTCATGCCGCTCACTCCTCGGCATTGGCCTCCTCGCTTGCGCCAAGCTCTGCAAGACTCTGTTCGAGCGCGCCGAGCATCTCCTGCAATGCGGCGAGCTTGCGTGCACCGAAGCGTCGCGTGATCTCGGCATAGATCGCCTCCGATGTCGGCGCCACCGAGGCCATCAGCTTCACGCCCTCTTTCGAGATCGAGACCATGCTGCGACGCTGGTCCGTCTTGGCGGTCTTGCGCTCGATCAGATTGCGCGCCTCGAGATCGCGCAGGATGCGCGACAGGCTCGGTCCGAGCAGGAACGCCGTGCGCGCGAGTTCCGTGACCTCGACGGCTTCAATGGCCGCCAGTGCACGCAGGATGCGCCATTGCTGCTCGGTCAAGCCGTGCTCGCGCAGCGAGGGACGAAACTGCCGCATCACCGCTTCGCGGGCCCGCAGCAGCGACATCGGCAGCGAGCGCGAGAAATCGCGCATCGGCACCTGTCTTGCGGTAGGTCCTGCGGCAGGCGCGCTTCCGTTGGCCGGATCAGTCGGTCTCTTCACCATGATGCCCTTTCAAACCGCAAAACGTTTGCAGTGCAGCAAGCCGGAATTGTGTTTGACGCATTCACTTAACATGTTAAGTATCTCCCGGCACCCCAATTTGTAAGATCACAAATGGCGCTTTCCAACGACGATATCCAAGCTTGCGCGAGGCGTCTGCACGAGGCGGAGAAGACCCGCGTGCAGATCCGGCAGCTGTCGCAGGATTTCCCCGGCATCACGATCAACGACGCCTACGCGATTCAGAAGGCCTGGGTCGACGTCAAGATCGCCGAGGGACGCATCGTCAAGGGCCACAAGATCGGCCTGACCTCGAAGGCGATGCAGAGCGCGCTCAATATCGACGAGCCCGATTCCGGCGTGCTGCTCGACGACATGTTCTTCGCCGATGGCGGGATCATTCCGACCGAGCGCTTCATCGCGACACGCGTCGAGGCCGAGCTCGCCTTCGTCATGAGCAAGCGGCTCGCGGGGCCGGGCTGCACGCTATTCGACGTGCTCAACGCCACCGATTTCGTAGTGCCGGCACTTGAAATTCTGGACACCCGCATCGAGCGCGTCGATCCCAAGACCAAGGCGACGCGAAAGATCTTCGACACCATCGCCGACAATGCGGCGAATGCCGGCATCGTGCTCGGCGGGCGGCCGATCCGCCCGCTCGACGCAGACCTGCGCTGGATCGGCACGCTCTGCTTTCGAAACGGCCAGCTCGAAGAGACCGGCCTTGCCGCTGGCGTGCTCAATCATCCGGCGACCGCCGTCGCCTGGCTCGCCAACAAGATCGCGCCGCTCGGCCTTGCACTGGAGCCTGGACAGGTCGTGCTGGCCGGCTCCTTCATCCGCCCGATCGAGACCCGCAAGGGCGACACAATTCAAGCCGATTATGGCGCCTACGGCTCGGTCAGCTGCTACTTCGCTTAGACGCATAAAAATACAGGGAGTGAAATCGCGGTGCCGCATTTCACGATTGAATATTCGGCCAATCTCGATGGCCGCCTCGATATCGCAGCGGTGTGCGAGATCGTGCGCAAGGCGGCGGTCGAGACCGGCATCTTCCCGCTCGGCGGCATCCGCGTCCGCGCCATCAGGTGCGAGCACTATGCGATCGCTGATAACAGGCAAGACTATGGCTTTCTCGACATGGTCCTGCGCATCGGCGAAGGCCGCGACCTTCCCACGCGCAAGACAGCCGGCGAGCATGTCTTCCAGGCGCTCTCTCGCCATCTCGATCCCGTCTTCGCTGCCAGCAAGTTCGCTTTGTCGTTCGACATGCAGATCAACGACAAGGACACCAGCTGGAAGCGCAACAACATCCACGACGCCCTGAAAGCGGAAGCCGCCCATGGATAAGCCCAGCCCGAAAGCCGATGTGTTCCAGGCCAACCGCGACCGCGTCGCGCCGCTGCTGAAGAAGCTGCGCACTGAGGGCATCGGTCACATGATCGACGGCAAGACCGTGGCCTCGATATCAGGCGAGACGTTCGAGACGAAGTCACCGGTCGACGGCACGACGCTCGCGAGCGTCGCGCGGGGCACTGCCGAGGACATCGACCGCGCCGCAACGGCCGCGGCGCTCGCCTTCAAGTCCTGGCGCGACATGGGCCCGGCGATGCGGAAGAAGCTGCTGCATCGCGTGGCCGACGCGATCGAGGACAATGCCGACGACATCGCGGTGCTCGAATGCATCGACACCGGCCAGGCCTATCGCTTCATGGCCAAGGCCGCGATCCGCGCCGCCGAGAATTTCCGCTTCTTCGCCGACAAATGCGCGGAGGCGCGCGACGGCCTGAGCACGCCGAGCGACGAGCACTGGAATATCTCGACGCGCGTGCCGATCGGCCCGGTCGGCGTGATCACGCCGTGGAATACGCCGTTCATGCTCTCGACCTGGAAGATCGCCCCTGCCCTCGCTGCCGGCTGCACGGTCGTGCACAAGCCGGCCGAATGGTCGCCCGTCACGGCCAGCATCTTGTCGAAGCTCGTCAAGGAGGCCGGCGTTCCCGACGGCGTGCTCAACACCGTCCACGGTTTTGGTGAAGAGGCCGGCAAGGCGCTGACCGAGCATCCCGCGATCAAGGCGATCGGCTTCGTCGGCGAAAGCGCGACGGGCTCGGCGATCATGATCCAGGGCGCCCCGACGCTGAAGCGCGTGCATTTCGAGCTCGGCGGCAAGAACCCCGTGATCGTGTTCGACGACGCCGATCTCGACCGCGCGCTCGATGCCGTCGTGTTCATGATCTACTCGCTCAACGGCGAACGCTGCACGTCATCGAGCCGTCTCCTGGTTCAGGCCGGCATTGCGCACAAGTTCACGGAGAAGCTCACCGCGCGCGTGAAGGCGCTGAAGGTCGGCCATCCGCTCGATCCCTTAACCGAGATCGGACCGCTGATCCACGAACGGCATCTTGCAAAAGTCTGCTCCTATTTCGACGTCGCGCGCCAGGATGGCGCTGTGATCGCCGTCGGCGGCAAGGCCCATGACGGCCCGGGCGGCGGACATTATGTCGAGCCCACCCTGGTCACCGGCGCGCACGGCAAGATGCGGGTGGCGCAGGAGGAGGTGTTCGGCCCGTTCCTCACCGTGCTGCCCTTCAAGGATGAAGCAGAAGCCATCGCGATCGCCAACGACATCCGCTATGGCCTGACCGGCTATGTCTGGACCAACGACGTCGGCCGCGCACTGCGCGTCGCCGACGCGCTGGAGGCCGGCATGATCTGGCTGAATTCGGAAAATGTCCGCCATTTGCCGACGCCGTTCGGCGGCATGAAGGCCTCCGGCATCGGCCGTGACGGCGGCGACTACTCGTTCGATTTCTACATGGAAACCAAGCACGTCTCGCTGGCGCGGGGCACGCACAAGATTCAGAAACTGGGAATTTGAGTCATTCCGGGGCGTGCGAAGCACGAGCCCGGAATCCATAACCACAAGCCGGGGTTATGGATCCCGGGCCTGGCCCTACGGGCCATCCCGGGATGACAAGCCGAAAGAGGGGAAACGCAAATGCCCGTACCGCAACACATCTTCGAGCCGCCGTTCAACATCATCCGCTCCAGCCACGTCGTGCTCGACGTGACCGATTTGAAGCTGAGCCGCGAGTTCTACGAGACCATTGTCGGTCTGAATGTCGAGGACGCCGACGACAAGGTCGTGTACCTGCGCGCCGCCGAGGAGCATCAGCATCACTCGCTGGTGCTGCGCAAGGCGGCCGTGCCCGCCTGCGCGCGGCTCGGCTTCAAGGTCGGCAACGACGGAGATCTCGACAAGGCCGCCGCGTTCCTGTCCGAGAACGGCCTTGCCTACGCCTTCGTCGACCAGCCGTTCCAGGGCCGGACCCTGCAGTTCACCGATCCCTTCGGCTTCCAGATCGAGCTCTATGCCTCGATGGACCGGCGGCCGCATCTGCTGCGCCGCTACGACCTCTACCGGGGCTGCCATCCGCAGCGGCTTGATCATTTCAACGTCTTCGCCGCCGAGGTGCAGGACACCGTGGAGTTCTACGCCCGGCTCGGCTTTCGCCTCACCGAATACGCCGAGGAGGATGGACCGAACGGGCGCATCGCCGCGGCCTGGATGCATCGCAAGGGCAATGTCCACGACTTCGCGATCACCAACGGCAAAGGTCCTCGCCTGCACCATTTCGCCTACTGGACGCCGACGGCGATGAACATCATCCATCTCTGCGACGTCATGGCGTCCCAAGGCTTTGTCAAGAACATCGAGCGCGGCCCCGGGCGCCACGGCATCTCGAACGCATTCTTCCTCTATGTCCGCGATCCCGACGGACACCGGCTCGAACTCTACACCAGCGACTATTTCACGGGGGATCACGACCACGAGCCGCTGCGCTGGTCGCTGCGCGATCCCCGCCGCCAGACGCTGTGGGGCGCCCCCGCGCCGCGCTCCTGGTTCGAGCAGGGCTCGCCGTTTAGCGGGCAGGCCGTGCGTGAGCCGAAGTTTGTCGCGGACGTGCTGGTGGCGGACTGATGCCCATGACCAGCCGAGCTTCTCTTCCTGTCGTCCCTGCGAACGCAGGGACCCATAACCACAGGGAGGAGTTTTGCGAAATTTGGTCGTTCGGGATCGTCACCGTGCGCTATCGATGGATCACGCGGTTTGGGTCCCTGCGTTCGCAGGGACGACAAGAGAGATAGACTGCCTATGAAACTCCCTCGCCTCGCTACCTATTCCGTCAAGGGCGATGCCCGTTATGGGGCCGTCCTCGAGGGCGGCATCGTCGACCTCTCCACACGTTACGCAAAACACTATCCGACGCTGCGCGAGGTGATCGCGGCCGGAAAGCTCGCGAGCCTCGCCGAGGAAGCCGCCAGCCGCGCGCCGGACCACGCGCTCGATGACATCACCTGGCTGCCGCCCGTGCCCGCGCCGGAAAAGATCATCTGCATCGGCGTCAACTATCCCGACCGCAACGCCGAATACAGGGATGGCCAGGACGCACCGAAATATCCGAGCATGTTCATGCGCTCGCCCCGCTCCTTCGTCGGCCACGAGACGCCGCTGGTGCGCCCGCGTGCGTCCGCGCAGCTCGATTATGAGGGCGAGATCGTGCTGGTGATCGGCAAGCAAGGGCGGCATATTCCGGAAAGCGCTGCGCTCGATCACATCGCCGCGCTGACGCTCTGCAACGAAGGCTCGGTGCGCGATTGGCTTCGGCATGCCAAGTTCAACGTGACACAGGGCAAGAACTTTGATTCCAGCGGCAGCCTCGGCCCATGGCTCGTGCCCTACCTGCAGGAATCGCAGATCGCCGATGTCAGGCTCACCACGCATGTCAACGGCGAGCTCAGGCAGGACGATCGCACCAGCCGGCTGATGTTCTCCTTCCGCTACCTCATCAACTATATCTCCACCTTCGCAACGCTCGTTCCCGGCGATATCATCGTCACGGGCACGCCGACCGGCGCCGGTGCCCGATTCGATCCGCCGCGTTACCTGAAGCCGGGCGATGTCATCGAGGTCGCGGCCGAAGGCATCGGCAGCTTGCGAAATGGCGTCGTCGACGAGGCCTAACAGGATTGGAATGATGCAATGACCACCCTCACCGGCGGCGAAGCGATCGTAAGCGGCCTGGTCGCCCATGGCGTCGACACCGTGTTCGGTCTACCCGGTGCGCAGGTCTACGGCCTGTTCGACGCCTTCCATCAGGCCCAGCTCAAGGTGATCGGCGCGCGGCACGAACAGGCCTGCGGCTACATGGCGTTCGGCTACGCGCGCTCCAGCGGCAGGCCCGGCGTGTTCAGCGTGGTGCCCGGCCCAGGCGTGCTCAATGCCAGCGCGGCGCTGCTCACCGCGTTCGGCTGCAACGAGCCGGTGCTGTGCGTCACCGGCCAGGTGCCGACGCAATTTCTGGGCAAGGGCCGCGGCCATCTGCACGAGATGCCGGACCAGCTTGCGACCTTGCGCACCTATGTGAAATGGGCCGACCGGATCGAATATCCCGGCAATGCGCCGACGGTCGTCGCGCGCGCCTTCCAGGAGATGATGTCGGGACGGCGTGGCCCGGCCTCGGTCGAGATGCCCTGGGACGTCTTCACCCAGCGCGCGGACACCGCCGCGGCGCAGGTGCTGGAGCCGCTGCCCGCCCCGCAGCCTGATCCCGATCTCGTGAAGCAGGCGGCCACGCAGATCAAGGCCAGCAAGGCGCCGATGATCTTCGTCGGCAGCGGCGCGATCGAGGCCGGCGAGGAGATCCTCGAGCTCGCTGAGATGATCGATGCCCCCGTCGTCGCCTTCCGCAGCGGCCGCGGCATCGTCTCCAACGCGCATGAGCTCGGCCTCACCATGGCCGCAGCCTACAAGCTGTGGCCGACAACCGACCTGATGATCGCAATCGGCACGCGCGCCGAGCTGCCGGCATCCGGCTTCCGCTGGCCCTATCAACCGAGCGGACTGAAATCCATTCGGATCGACATCGATTCGGTCGAGATGCGCCGGCTCGCCGCCGATGTCGCGATTGTCGCCGACGCCAGCGACGGGACCGCCGATCTCACTGCAGCCGTGAAGAGGGCCGGCTATGCGAGGAGCCATGGCCGGCGCGGAGAGATCCGCGAGGCCACCGCGGCCGCGCAAGCGGAGATCCAGCGCATCCAGCCACAGATGGCGTATCTGAACATCCTGCGCGAGGTGCTGCCGGCGAACGCGATCGTCACAGATGAATTGTCGCAGTTCGGCTTCGCGTCCTGGTACGGCTTTCCGGTCTATGAGCCCCGCACCTTCATCACCTCGGGCTACCAGGGCACGCTCGGCTCGGGCTTTCCAACTGCGCTGGGGGCCAAGGTCGCCAATCCCGACAAGCCGGTGGTGGCCATCACCGGCGATGGCGGCTTCATGTTCGGCGTGCAGGAGCTTGCCACCGCCGTGCAATTCAACATCGGCGTGGTGACGCTGGTGTTCAACAACAACGCCTACGGCAATGTCCGCCGCGACCAGCGCGAACGTTTCGACGGCCGCGTGGTGGCATCCGATCTGGTCAACCCGGATTTCGTCAAGCTCGCGGAGTCCTTTGGCGTTGCCGCTGCGCGCGTCACAGCGCCCGATCAGTTCAAGGCGGCGATGGAAAAGGCGCTCAGCCATGGCGGGCCGTATCTGATCTCGGTCGAGGTGGCCAGGGATTCGGAAGTGAGCCCCTGGGCGTTCATCCACCCGCCGAAGCCGTAATTGCTGTCGTTCCGGGATGCGCCGTAAGGCGCAGGCCCGGAATCCATACTCCCGATCGTTGTTATGGATTCCGGGCTCGCGCTACGCGCGCCCCGGAATGACGAAGACTACCGCGTCCTGCGAAACGTCAGATTGATCCGCTTCCGCCCGAGCAGCGCATGCTCGCCCTCCGCGAGCGGCGCAACGCCGTGATAGGCGAGCCGGCTGGCCCCGCCCCAGACCACGACGTCGCCATGCACCAGGCGGAAGCGGCGCGGCTTGTCGCTGCGGACGAGGCCACCGAACAGGAAGGTCGCGGGCAGGCCGAGCGAGACCGAGACGATCGGCGCCGCATAATCCAGCTCGTCCTTGTCCTGATGCAGCGACAGCCGCGTGCCGGGCTCGTAGCGGTTGACGAGGCAGGCATCGGGCGCGAAGTCTTGAAAGCCGCCCTGCTCCGCGGCGTGGCGCGCAAGATCGCGGAGCACCGGCGGCATTTCGGGCCATGGCGCGCCGGTGCGCGGATCGATGGGATCGTAGCGATAGCCGGTGTGGTCGGTGATCCAGCCACGCTCGCCGCAATTGGTCATCGCCACCGACATCAGATGGCCGCCGGGCGTGGTCATCCGGCGGAATGGCGATTGTGCCACGATGGCGCGCACGGCGGCGATCAGCCCGGTCTCGATCGGCTTGACGAAGCCGCGCAGCAGCACGGCGCCGTCCGCGATCTCCTCGCGCGACGGCTGCGCTTCGGCAACGCTATCGAACAAATCAGCCGTCAACGCTCCGCTCATTTGGCATCGTGAAAAATTACACCCAGTGTGTGGCGCTGGCCTGACCTGATCCGGCTGACGCCATGGCGCAGATTAACGCGGTAAGTGCCGCGTGTCCCCTGCACCGGGCGGTGATGCACAGCGAAGGCAACCGCATCACCCTGCGCCAGCGGCACGACCTCGGCGCGGGACTGCATGCGCGGCCGTTGCTCGGTCAACACGAATTCGCCGCCGGTGAAGTCGCGGCCCGGCTCGGAGAGCAGGATGGCGACCTGGAGCGGGAACACGTGCTCGCCATAGAGGTCCTGATGCAGGCAGTTGTAATCGCCCCCCTCATATTGCAGCAGCAGCGGCGTCGGCCGCGCCTGCCCCGCCTCGTGGCAGCGCTTGAGGAACGCGGCATGCGCTGTGGGATAGCGGATGTCGATCCCCATCGCCTCGTTCCAGCGATTGGCGACGCCTTGCAGATGCGCATAGAGCGCCGGGCGCAATTGCGCGATCAGATCGGGCAGCGGATAGGAGAAATATTTGTATTCGCCCCGGCCGAAGCCGTGACGGCCCATGACGATGCGGCTGCGGAAGTGCGTGTCGTCGGCGTAGAGCGCGGCAATCGCGCGGCACTGGTCCGGCGTCAGCAGGTGCTTGAGGACGGCGCAGCCCTGGGTGTCGAGTTCGGCCGTGATCTGCGGCCAGTCGAGGCCGTCGACGTGGGCGGTGAGGTCGGGAACGGAGGATTGGGCCGTTTTGCGTGCGGTCATTGTCATAACAATCACCCTGGCGGCCCGACGTTCACCCCGCCACCCGATTTCCGAGAACCGTCTCCGCGTCATTGCGAGCGAAGATCGATACCGAAGTCAAGCAGACCAGTTTCGTAGGGTGGGCAAAGGTGCTCTTGCGCCGTGCCCACGACTTCGTAAGACGTGGGCACGCTTTCGCTTTGCCCACCTTACGGGACCGTCGCTCGCGGACCTAGCCCCGCACCGGCAGTGTCACCACGTCATATCCATGCCTGATCGTCCGCTTCAGCACGGGATCCTCGAGCTCGAACTCGAAGCGCTCCGCTGGGCGGATGCCGCCCTTGGCTGCAAACGTGCCGCCGAACATGGCGCAACCGTCGGGGAATTTCCCTCCTTCGAAGCCGCGCGCGATCAGGTCGTTCACCGGCAGCATCGCGTCGAGCGTACCCTCCTGGTAGAGCACGCGCTCGCCCTTGATGGTGGCGTAGGAGCGCAGGATCATCTTGTCCCAATGACCGATGACGTCCTCCAGCTCCCACAGCGTCAAGGCGATCGGCTTGTCGCACATCTGCTTGGACACCGTGACGTTGTAGGCCTCGACCTTGCGGTCGGTGTGGTCGGAGCCGCAGCCAACGAAGATGCGGCCCTGCCAGCCGATCAGCACGAACTCGACCTCGCCGGAGGAATCCCCGCCAGTGCATTCGATGCTGTCTTCCTGGGTCAGCCGCCGCGCCGAGGCGCGGTAGTAGATCGGCGTCGAGGCCGGCGGGGCGATGCCCATCTCCTGCAGCTCTTTGATGTGCTTGTCGCGCGCGACGGGATCGCGGCCGGTCCATCCGGCGATGACCATCTGGTCGATCGCGAGCGTCAGCGGCGTGGTGGTATCCTGGGCATCGACGGTGAAAGTCAGGTCAAACACGAATGACGGCCTCCATGCCGGCAGCAAGTTCAAAAATACGATGGTCCGATCCGCCCGCGCCCGCCAGCATCAGGCCGACCGGGACGTCGCCTTGGCGATGTGCCGGCAGCGAGATGGCGCAACCGTCGATCATGTTGATCAGGGTGCAGTTGCGCAGCGCGCGCAGGTTTTCTCTGGTGAATGCCTTGTCGTCGACGAGGTCGGCGATCTTCGGCGGCGTGTTGGCGGTGGTCGGCAGCACCAGCGCGTCATAGGGCGCGATGCGGGCGTTGACGCGGGCGATCAGCGAGCGGCGCTCGTTGAGGAGATCGATGTAATCGGCCGCGCTCTGCGCCTCGCCGCGCATGATCCGCACGGAGACGCGGGGATCATAGACATCGCCCTTGGAGGTGATGAGATAGCGGTGCCAGGCGTAGCTCTCGGACGCGGCAAAGCCGCCCTTGGCGTTCATCGGGCCGATGTCGTGGAACTCCGCCATCTCGATGCGCTCGATGATGGCGCCATGATCGGAAAGCGTCTTCAGGGCGCGTTCGAACGTCTCGGCGACTTCAGCATCGAGGTCGTCGAGCGCGATTGTGGTCGGCACCGCCAGTCGCATGCCCTGGATCGGACGCGGCTTCAGCGGGGCGATCGGCTCGTTCGCGAGCACGGCGTCGAGTATGGCACAGCAACTGACTGATCGTGCCAGCGGCCCGATGCTGTCGAGCGAGAACGACAGCGGCACGGAGCCATCGAGCGGCACGCGCCGCTGCGTCGGCTTGTAGCCGACGATGCCGTTATAGGCCGCCGGAATCCGGCACGAGCCGCCGGTGTCGGTGCCGAGCGCGCCGTGGGCCATGCCATCGAGCACGGACACCGCCGCGCCGGCGGAGGAGCCGCCCGGCACATGGCCTTGGGCCCGGTTCCAGGCGCCCTTCGGCGTGCCGTAGTGCGGATTGATGCCGATGCCGGAATAGGCGAACTCGGTCATGTTGGTGCGCCCGATCACGACGAAGCCGGCCCTGCGCAGCCGCGCCACTGTCACCGCATCCTGCTCGGCCGGCGGCGAATCGTCGAGCGCGCGGGAGCCGGCGCGTGTCACCTGGCCCTTGATGTCGAACAGATCCTTGATCGAGATCGGGATGCCGGCATAGCGCGATGGCGCCGCCTTGGCCTTGCGCAAGCCGTCCATCGCATCCGCCGCCGCGAGCGCGGCGTCCTTGTCGACATGGAGGAAGGTGCGCTGCCCCTCCCCGGCGGGATCGGCGATCCTGGCGATGCACGCCTCGACCAGCTTGCGGGCGGTGGTGCGGCCGCTTTCGAGGTCTTCGGCGAGCTTCGCCAGCGTCGGAAATTCGGGCATGTCTGTCTCACGGAATATTGTCGCGCGCAATCTATAGCGCTGCCTCAGTTCGACACAAGCATTGTGCGCATGATGGCATGCATGCGTATTGCTGGACCGTTGACGCACCATGGTCGATTGTCGCATCAAGCTTGAAACGGGCGGGCGTGAGCCTGCCTTATCAAGATTTGCTTTCTGGGAGGGCGTTCCGACATGGCCGAACCGCAGCGCGCGCGACCGAAACCGACGCCGGAAACCCAGCATTTCTGGGACGGCACCAAAGCGGGCGAATTGCGCCTGCAACGCTGCGACGCCTGCGCGCATGTCTACTTCCCGCCGCGCCCGTTCTGCCCGTCCTGCGCCTCGCGCAAGGTCAGCATCTTCAAGGCGAGCGGCAAGGGCTTCCTCTACAGCTACGTGATCAATCACCGTCCCGCTGCGCCCGGCTTCACGCCGCCTTACGCGATCGCCGTGGTGGAGCTTGCCGAGGGGCCGCGGATGATGAGCAACATCATCGACTGTCCGCAGACGCCCGAGGCGCTCGAGCTCGACATGAAGCTCGAGGTCGCCTTCGAGGCGCTCGACGACAAGATCACCCTCCCCGTGTTTCGTCCGGCGAAGGGATAAGCCATGCGCAAGAATCAGGTTGCCGTCGTCGGCGCGGCCGAGACCACCGAGCTTGGCGTCATCCCGAACGCCTCGCAGCTCCAGCTGCACGCGGACGCGGCGCTCAACGCGATCGCCGATGCCGGACTGAAGCTCTCCGACATCGACGGCTTTGCCACCGCGGTCGAGACGCCGCAGCAGGTCTGCCACTATCTCGGCATCAAGCCGACCTGGGTCGATGGCACCTCGGTCGGCGGCTGCTCGTTCATGCTGCACGTCCGCCATGCCGCCGCCGCGATCGAGGCCGGCCTGTGCAAGACCGTGCTGATCACCCATGCCGAGAGCGGCAAGTCGATGATCGGCAAGGCGCCGCGCTCGATCCCGGCGGACAGTCTGCAGGGCCAGTTCGAGGCGCCCTTCGGCGTCTACGGTCCGCCCAGCATGTTTCCGATCCCCGTGCTGCGGTTCATGAAGACCTACGGCATCACGCACGAGCAGCTCGCCTCCGTGGCGGTGGTGCAGCGGGAATGGGCGGCGAAGAATCCGCGCGCGATGATGAAGGACCCGATCACGGTCACCGACGTGCTCAATTCGCGCATGATCGCCTATCCGTTCCGCCTGCTGCAGTGCTGCCTCGTCACCGACGGCGGCGGCGCGCTGATCCTGACCTCGGCCGACCGCGCCAGGGATTTTCCGCGCAAGCCCGTCTACATCATGGGCACCGGCGAGAGCGTGGAAACGCCGATGGTCAGCCAGATGGAGACGTTCAATTCCTCGCGCGCGTTCAAGACCGCGGGCCCCCTTGCGTTCAAGGAGGCCGGCATCGCCCACGGGGACGTCGACCATCTCATGATCTACGATGCCTTCGCGCATCTGCCGCTGTTCGGCCTCGGCGATCTCGGATTCATGCCGCATGAGGAGACAGGCAAGTTCATCGCGGACGGCAATACGCGCCCGGGCGGCAAGCTGCCGCTCAACACCAATGGCGGCGGATTGAGCTATATGCATTCGGGCATGTACGGCATGTACGCGCTGCAGGAGAGCGTGCGGCAGATGCGCGGCATTGCGCCGGCACAAGTGCCGAACGCGAAGATTTCGGTGTGTCATGGCGTCGGCGGCATGTTCGCGGCGAGTGGCACGATCGTGTTTACGAACGAGAGGTAAGCGGCTGTCATTCCGGGGCATCGCGTCAGCGACGAGCTATGATGCGCAATTGCGCATCATAGCTCGCGCCAAGGGGCGCGCCCCGGAATGACGGCGGAAATTGGAACGGCAGCGGAGAAACCCCCATGAGCAAATCACTGCAAGACAAGGTCATCATCGTCACCGGCGCAGGCCGCGGCATCGGGCGCGAGATCGCGCTGCTCTGTGCGGCGGAAGGCGCAAAGGTCGTGGTCAACGATCCCGGCGGAGCCTCGGACGGCGCCGGCTCGAACGCTGCGCCTGCCGAGGAGGTGGTCGAGGAGATCAAGAAGCGCGGCGGCACGGCCGTCGCCAATTTCGAAAGCGTCGCGGAAGCCATTCCCGCCAGCAAGATCGTGAAGACCGCGACCGATCATTTCGGCCGGCTCGACGGCGTCGTCAACAATGCCGGTATCTTGCGCGACATGATCTTCCACAAGATGAGCGTGGAAGCGTTCGAGGCCGTCATCAAGGTGCATCTGATGGGCTCGTTCTATGTCAGCCACGCCGCGGCGCGCATCTTCCGCGAGCAGGAGTCGGGCTCCTTCGTGCACTTCACCTCGACCTCCGGCCTGATCGGCAATTTCGGCCAGGCCAACTACGCCGCCGCCAAGCTCGGCATCGTCGGGCTGTCCAAATCCATCGCGCTGGACATGGGCCGTTTCAACGTCCGTTCGAACTGCGTCTCGCCGTTCGCCTGGACGCGCATGATCGGCACCATCCCGACCGAGACTGAAGCGGAGAAGGCGCGGGTCGAAAAGATCAAGCAGATGGGGCCGGAGAAGATCGCGCCGCTCTGCGGCTATCTGATCTCCGATTCCGCCAAGGACGTCACCGGCCAGATCTTTGGCGTGCGCATGAACGAGATCTTCCTGTTCAGCCAGAACCGTCCGATCCGCTCGGTGCAGCGGAGCGAAGGCTGGACGCCGCAATCGATCGCGGAACACGGCATGCCGGCGCTGAAGGGCTCGTTCTACAAGCTCGACCGTTCCGCCGACATCTTCACCTGGGATCCCGTCTAGCCGCATTTCCGGCATTCCTGCCCTGCGATCTCCGGTTGTCTTGTCCGGAGATCGCCCCGGTTTACGCCTGATTGCGGGCGAATGGTCGCCTCCCAACGAAACTTTGGGAGGAAACCATGACAAGAATACTGACCAACTCCGACGACACGACTGCAGGCGGCGGTCTCGGCCGCCGCGCGCTGCTGCAGGGTGCAGCGACACTCGCCGCATCGACCCTGCTCGCCTCCAATGCTGACGCCCGCGACTTCGGCGCCAATGCCGAGCCGCAGCGCTATCCCGACCCCGACATCATCGCCATCGATCCCAAGCGCTTCAAGGCCAAGGTCGGCAACACCGCAATCAAGCGGCTCTACACCGGCTGCCTCTGGGCGGAGGGGCCGGCGTGGAATGCGCAGGGACAATATCTCGTCTGGAGCGACATTCCGGCCAACCGGCAGCTGCGCTATCTCGACGATGACGGCCATATCTCCGAGCAGTTCCATAAGCCGTCCAACGAGGCCAACGGCAATTCGTTCGACACCGAGGGCCGCCAGCTCAGCGCCGAGCGCACCCGCCTCGTCCGCTACGAGCATGACGGCTCGGTGACAGCGCTGGCCGAGCAGGCCGGTGGCAAGCCGCTCAACGGCCCGAACGATATGGTCGTGCATCCCAACGACAAGGCGATCTGGTTCACCGATCCCGGCTACGGCGCGATCAGCATCTACGAGGGCAAGCTCGCCAATACCGGCTCGCTGCAGCCGCACCAGAAGGAAGCCGTCTATCGCCTGGACACCCAGACCGGACAGGTGGCGAAGGTCGCGGACGAGCCGTTCAAGCCGAACGGCATCGCCTTCAGCCACGATTACAAGAAGCTCTATGTCTGCGACACCGGCATCACGCACTATCCTGAAGCCAAGAACGTGGTGTGGGCCTACGACATCGACGGGGCCAAGCTGTCCAATCCGAAGAAGCTGATCGACATGACGCTCGACGGCAAGTCCGGCTTCCCTGACGGCTTGCGCGTCGACACCGAGGGCAACATCTGGGTCGGCGCCGGCTGGGTCGGTCCCGGCTATGACGGCGTGCAGGTGTTCGCGCCGACCGACGGCGCACGCATCGGGCAGATCCTCTTGCCCGAGACCTGCGCCAATGTCTGCTTCGGCGGCAAGAAGCGCAACCGCCTGTTCATGACTGCAAGCCAGTCGCTCTATGCGGTCTATGTGGAGACGCAAGGCGCGCATTTCTGTTGAGTGCCCGACTCTCTCCGCGTCATGGCCGGGCTTGACCCGGCCATCCACGCCTTACCGCGCGATGCCAAGAACGTGGATGCCCGGGACAAGCCCGGGCATGACGGCTGAGTATCGGGCAGCAACGCGGCCCGGTAGCTACCCCGTATTCCTCAGCCCCGCCGAAATCCCGTTGATCGTCAGTTGAATCCCGCGCAGCACCTGCTCGTCGGGGTTCTGCGCGCGATGCTCCTTCAAGAGCTCGACCTGCACGTGGTTGAGCGGGTCGAGATAGGGAAAGCGGTGGCGCACCGAGCGCTCCAGCAGCGGATTGCCCTGCAGCAGCCGGTCCTGCCCCATGATATCCAGGAGCGTCTCGATGCAGGAATGCCATTCGCGGCGAATGCGGCCGAATATTTTTTCGCGCAAGGCTTCGTCGGGCACCAGCTCGGCATAGCGCGAGGCGATCGCGATCGAGCTTTTGGCGAGCACCATGTCCATGTTCGAGAGCAGCATGCGGAAGAACGGCCATTCCCTGTAGAGCTCCTTCAGGAATGGCATGCCCTTGTCGGGATGTTCAGTGATCCACTGCTCGACCGCGCTGCCAAACCCGTACCAGCCCGGCAACATCAGGCGGCATTGCGCCCATGAAAACACCCAGGGGATGGCGCGAAGATCCTCGATCGCCCGGGTCTTCTTGCGCGAGGCCGGACGGCTGCCGATGTTCAGCGTCGCGATCTCGTTGATGACGGTCGAGGACCAGAAATAATCGACGAAGCCGTCGGTCTCGTAGACGAGGCCGCGATAGGCTTTGAAGGCGAGGTTCGACAATTCGTCCATCGCGGTCAGATATTCGCGGCGCGGCGCGCTCTGGCGCGGATGCAAGAGACTTGCTTCAAGCGTCGCCGCCGCGAGGATTTCCAGATTGTTGCGGCCGACTTCGGCGTTGGAATATTTCGACGAGATGATCTCGCCCTGCTCGGTGATGCGGATCTGGCCGTTCACGGCGCCGCCGGGCTGCGCGATGATGGCATCATAGCTCGGACCGCCGCCGCGGCCGACCGAGCCGCCGCGGCCATGGAACAGGCGCAGTCGCACGTGATGCCGCTCGAACACTTCGACGAGGTTGATCTCGGCCTTGTAGAGCTCCCAACCCGAGGTGACGAAGCCGCCGTCCTTGTTGCTGTCGGAATAGCCGAGCATGACCTCCTGCACGCTGCCGCGGCTGTCGACCAGGCGGCGGTAATCGTGCAGCGACAGCATGCGGTCCATGATGCCGCTGGAGGCCTGCAGATCCTCGATGGTCTCGAACAGCGGCACGATGTTGATGGCGCTGCGCCCGGAGGGATGGACGAGGCCAACCTCCTTCAAGAGCACCGCGACCTCGAGCATGTCGGACATGCCCTTGCACATCGAGATGATGCATTGGGGAATGGCGTCCGAGCCGAACATCGCATGCGCTTCCGCGGCGGCATGGAACACGTTGAGCTCGCCCATGGTCTCGTCGCTGTACTTGACGAAGGGCGAGACCAGCGCGCGCGTCGAGCGCAGCTCGTTGGTCAGCAGCGAGATGCGCGCCTCCTCGCCGAGCGCGAGATAGGACATGCCGGGGTTGGCGGCGTCCATCAGCTCGGCGATGGTGCGTTCGTGCACCGCCGAGTTCTGGCGGATGTCGAGCCGGGCGAGATGGAAGCCGAAGCAGTCCACCGCGCGCCGCAGCAGCCGCAGCCGGCCGCGGGCGATGACGCGGGCATTGTTGGAGATCAGCGAGCGGTGCAGCACGTCGAGATCGGCCTGCAGCTCCTTCACGCTCGCATATGGCGCGCCCTTGCCGACCGGCCGGCGCGTGATCTCGACCGCGAGCTTTTCGGCCGTCGCGGTCAGGCGCGCGTAGATGCCGGAGACTGCCAGACGATAAGGCTCGCCGCTCCGGTGCGGCGAGGTATCCGGCGAGCGTTCCGCCAGGTTGCGCAGCTCTTCGGAGACGTCGGCAAGATGCGCCGCGATCGACAATTCCGAGCCGAGCACGTGCAGCTCTTCCAGATAGAACTGCATTACCCGGCTCGACTGCAGCCGCAGCGTGCCGCGCATGACGTCGGCGGTGACGAAGGGATTGCCGTCGCGGTCGCCGCCGATCCAGCTGCCCATGCGCAGGAACGAGGCGAGCTCGGAAGCCGCCTGCTCGCCGCCCTCCTCCAGCCGGTCCTCGAGGGCGTTGACCAGCCGCGGCACCTCGCGCAGGAAGGTGTAGTCGTAGAACGACAGGCCGTTGGCGACCTCATCGAGCACGGTGAGCTTGGTGCGGCGCAAGAGATTGGTCTGCCAGAGCGTCAGCACCTCGCGGCGCAGCTGCTCGTCGCTGGCATCGGCCTCCTCCGCGGTCAGCGCCACGCGCTCGCGGCGGTCGAGCAGGCCGGCGACCTCCATCTCGCGGTCCATAGTGCTCTTGCGGCGGACTTCGGTCGGATGCGCGGTCAGAACCGGGCTGACCAGCGCGGACTTGAAGAAGCTGCGGAGCTGATCGGGCTTGATGCCGGCGTCCCTGGCATGGGCGAGCGTTTCCGCCAGCACGCCGGAGCTCTTGCCTGCGCTGCGAGCCCGCATCTGGCGGATGTTGTTCTGGTCCTCGGCGATGTTGGCGAGGTGGGAGAAATAGCTGAAGGCGCGGACGATCCGCACCGTCTCGGAGGTCGACATGCTGTCGAGGATCTGCTCGAGCTCGCGGCGGGCGAGCCGGTCCTCGTCGCGGTGGAAGCGGATCGAGGTCTGGCGGATGCGCTCGACCAGGTCGAACAATTCGGCGCCCTCCTGATCGCGCACGGTGTCGCCGAGGATGCGCCCGAGCAGGCGGATGTCGTCCCGCAGCCGCGCATCGGCCTCCAGCGCCTGGACGTCCTCAGGGCGGTTGGCGCGATGCTCGGCGCTGTCGGATGGTGCGGTCTGGAGGGACATGGCTCGCTCCTCTTCAAGAGCTCCTTGCGGCTCCTCAGTCCGGTGGAGTGTGCGATATTTTTCTACCGCAGTGCAAGACGAAGTTGGAGGCGGTGCAAACTGCCGGCCACGCTCGCGTCCCGGACGCGCTGCAACGCCCTTCAGCGTTGCTGCGCAGAGCCGGGACCCAGGAGGCCGTGTCCCTGCCGCGTTCTGGGCCCCGGCTCTGCAGCGCATCACGCCGCGAAGGCGCGACGCGCTGCGTCCGGGGCACGAGAGCTCTCTTCAACTGATAAAACACGCCTTCGCCTTCTCGCGGCGTATTCCGCCCGAGCTTTGCTGTCCGTTTCGCCCTCATCGAGAACAAAGGGCGCAGGGAAGGCCGGGCGCCGGCTGGCACCCAGGGTCCGCACGCGACAAGACGCACGCAGGGTGAACCACAGGTGACGCCGGGACATCCCGGCCTTCCCTGCGCAATGGTTCATGGGCGTATCGCATGCCGGGACATATTCCGCCGGAACGGCCGCACGAACATGGCGGCGAAGGCAAGAGCGACCAGCCGACCCGGTGTCGCCGAGCTCGGCTGCGTCGAGACCACCAGCGGACTTGCAGCGACGACCGCCGTCAGGCCTTTCGACGCCTGGATCGTCAGCGCAGCCACCGACACGCCCGCGATCACATCCACGAAGTAATGCCCTCCGACCAGCGGGGTCGCGACGAGCATTCCCCCATTCAGCACCAGCAGGGCGGGACGCAGCCACCAAATGCTCCATAAGCTCCAGATGCTGAGAAGCGCCGTGGCAGCGTGAAAGCTCGGGAAAGTGAGGATGCCGCCGAGCTTCACGATGTTGAGAGCTCGCAACGTGCCATCGCGCAGCATAGGTATGTCGCTCGCCTGTCCTCCATATCCGTTCGCCTTGAACAGCTCGGTGTCGGAGGGCAGTCCGAACTCGAAATAGGTGCCGATCGCCGGAAGCAGGGAGGAGACGACAATCACCACGCACAACGCCAATGTCGACGCCATCACGAACTGCTGCAGACGGATATATTGACCCATCAACCCCAGTACGACCGGAACGCAGAAGGCCGGCACGAGGATCATTGCGTAGAAGAAATTGGCGTACAGCAGCAATTCCGGATGGGCCATCGCAAAATGGAAATATGCAGGCCAGTCCAGGCCGAGCAATCGGTCAAGCTCGGCAAATCTGGCGTCCTGCAGCGGCATCGCGGCGCCCAAGCCGATATACGACAGCGGCGCCGCACAGATCGTGACAAAACCCATCTGCGCAAATGCGAGCATGGTGAACGCCGGCCGCTCGCCCCAGCCCCACCGCATGAGCCACAACCCGGCAACCGCCAGCGCCGGCGCTGTGACGACCTCCGTCGTCATCAAGCCTTCCAGCGTGAAGGTTGTTACGGCAAGCCCGACGCAGAGCGCCAGCGCCCATCCAACCACAAGACTCCAGTTGACCAGTTGCAACCTGTTCGCGATCCGTCGTTCCGTGTGACCGACCAAGCGCAGCTGTTCCTTGACAGCACAATTTGCTCTCGCAAAAGGCGGCGCACTGAACATTCCAATTCCCATGCCGGCCCACGTGCAATTTCGGGCAATGCTCCCAGAAGTTTAGCTCCCACACCGTCCGGTTGCATCTCGTGACTCACGCCATCGTTATTATTGGTAAAAATATTGTTTCCAAGCGTTGCTGGCAGCGTTCCGATAATGGGAATCGGCCTGGCGCAGGACGAGGCGCGGTCTCGGCGCTAGGGTCAAACGGAGTTGAGATACTGTTGAGGTGTCTGCTCAGGGGTCATCAGCCGACGACTCCGCAAGCTATGCCGGCTTCCCCTCTACGCGCGGAGGCGGACATTGACGGATCCCCACCTCACGCCGGCACGATCACCTTGCCGATCGGCCACAGCGCGATGCCGGCGAGTTTCAAATGGGCCCAGGCGAAGGGGATGCCGATGATGGTGATCGCGAGCGCCAGCCGGTCAATAAGTGGCCGAGCGCCGGCCACCAGCCGGCGAGCACGAACCAGATGTTGCCGATCAGCGCGTAGGATGGGTGGAGCCCTTGCGAAACCCATCATGCCTCGTCAACGGTCGGGTTGATGGGTTTCGCTCTCGCTCTACCATCCTACGAGCTCAATCTGTTCGCCGTCTCAATGGCCCTTGGTACAGCCGAATTTTGCAATCTTGGTACTGGTTTCATGACCAAGCGTAACGCATCTAACTCCTAACACCACGACCGAAGCGATCCCGATCGGCAGTTTCAGTGGGAGCCCCGGTCAATAGATCGCGGACACTTCCACACTGTCTGGCAGTTTGTGGATAGCCGTCGCGCTCACGCTGACTGCAATCGTTGCATCAGGAGACAATGACTGAGGAGATGATCCAATGAAGGCGATCGTTGTAACGGAACAGGCCGCGGGAACGGCGGGGATGAAGCTGGTGGACCGGCCCGAGCCGCAGGCTGCGATAAACGACGTCGTGGTTCAGGTTCATGCGTCGGGATTTGTCCCGACTGAGCTGACGTGGCCTTCGACCTGGACTGATCGCCTCGATCGCGACCGAACACCGTCGATCCCTGGACACGAGCTGGCCGGAGTGGTCACTGCTCTTGGCTATGGAACGACAGGGCTGGTGTTAGGACAGCGGGTGTTCGGCCTGGCGGACTGGTATCGCGACGGCACGCTGGCCGAGTATGTGGCAATCGAGGCGCGCAATCTTGCGCCGCTGCCGGGCGACGTCGACTTCACAGTGGGGGCGAGCCTGCCGATCTCGGGGCTGACCGCATGGCAAGGGCTGTTCCAGCATGGCCGTCTCAAATCGGGGCAGAGCATCCTGGCACAGGGCGCGGCCGGCGCAGTCGGGTCGATGGTGACGCAACTCGCACGAGAGGCCGGCGCCTACGTCATCGGCACCGGACGCGCCGCCGACCGTCAGACGGTGCTCGACTTCGGCGCAAACGAGTTCGTCGACCTCGACAAGGACTCGCTGCAAGACGTCGGCAAGGTCGATCTGGTGTTCGATGTCATCGGCGGTGACATACAGAAGCGGTCGGTAGAACGCATTCGAGCCGGAGGAACACTGGTGACCATCGTCGGGCCGGCCGAGGCGCGGCCCTCCGATAGATTGGCGGTCGACTTCGTCGTCGAGTCGGATCGCGCCCAACTCAGTGAGATCGTCCAGCGGGTGCGGGATGGACGACTGCGGACGAACATCGGCAAGGTCTCGACCTTCGACGATGCGGTCGCCGCCTTAAATCCGACCGGGCGACGCAAGGGAAATACGATCATTCGCGTTCGTCCCTGAGGGAGCATGCTCATTGATGTCCGCAGCGCGTAGGATGGGGTGCACTTGCGAAACCCATCCTACGCGCCACGAGTTGGGCCTCACGCCGGCACGATCACCTTGCCGATCGGCCAGAGCGCGATGCCTGCGAGCTTGAGATGGGCCCAGGCGAAGGGGATGCCGATGATGGTGATCGCGAGCGCCAGTGCGGTCAATAAGTGGCCGAGCGCCAGCCACCAGCCGGCGAGCACGAACCAGATGATATTGCCGATCACGCCGAGCGGGCCCGTACCGATATCCTCGACACCGGTCACATCGTAGCGGCTGACCGCCCGAGAGCCGAACGGCAGCAGCGTGTAGACGGCGATGTTGAACGCTGCCCGCGCCCAGGGCAGGCCGATGATGGTGATCGCCATGATGACCGCGGCGATCACCCAGCCGAACGCCATCCAGGCGCCGCCGAAGAGGATCCAGAGGATGTTGAGCAGCATGGAAACGGGGGTCATGGGATGATCCGGGGGTGGATGATCCCGTGCATATAGGCATGAAATCTGTCTCTGCTAAGACGGCCCCGATTTCCGCTCCCCTCCAAGCTCATAATCCGTGACGCCGGCTGCGTTCGGCGCGCAGCGATGTGCCGACAAACCCAACATCCTCGATCCCGCGCGAGATCTCCTTTGAGCAGAGCCAAAGCGTCAGCGCGGCGGCGCCGATCGCGGCCAGCCCCGAGATGACAACAGGACTAGGGCAGAATGTGGCGAGTAAGTTGTCGAGCGGAACGGAGCCGGTGGGCCGGCGCGGGCTGCAAGACGATGCCAGGGCCCAACCGGACAGCATCACGGCGGCCGCGTTCACACCGGCCAAAATCGCCACGACGATCGCAAGGCCCTTCCTGACGGAGAGTGCGAGATCAATCGTCTTCACGACAGCGCAATACGCGGCCACGGCGACGAGAGCCGGGACCCATCCAGAACCCCCGGCTGCGATCGCCTGGGCCTGACCGCTCCAGGCCCACAGCGCAACGACGCACCCGAGCAGTGTCAGATTGACCTTCACGGCTTCGGGAAATTTGCAGCGAAGCACCCACACATTCGCTTTCTCGATCAGGTCCAGCACTGCGCAGGCGATCAGCCCGGCCGCAAAACCACCGAGATGCACGCCCCAGTCGATCCGCGAATTGCCGAGCGCAAACGCGACGTTCAATCCGATATTGATCGCGAAGAAGTCGAACCCGACCTCGAGCTTGCCGAGGATCCACAGGCAGAGCAGCGCGCCCAGGATGCCCGAGGTGGCGCCGGACGCGCCGACCGTCAAATAGGGCGTGGAATGGATACCGTTGCCGATGACGGCACCGAACACCATCGCGCAGAGATAGATGAGGAGGAAATAGGCCGGCCCGACCCGCCGCTCGAGATGGGCGCCCCACAGCACCAGGCACAACATGTTCATGGTGAGGTGGATGAAATTGACGTGCAAGAAGCCATAGGCGACGAGGCGCCAATATTCGTGCCGCGCGATCGCGGTCGCATACATGCCGCCGTAGCGATACAGCAACTCCGCCGGCGCCGCCGGACCACCCGCCTGGATGAAGCAGAAACCCGACGCGAGGACCGTCACCGTCATCAGCGTATAGACGGCGGCATGGGGGACTTCGAAAAAGCCAGGACTGGCACGGTATGAGGGCATGGACGATCGCAGGGGATTGGCGTGGGAACGCCAAATCTAGCCGAGCCGCTCGATGATTGCTACTCCAACGCGTACCAGACGGCCCCGGCTACCGCCCCTCGAATTTGGGCTCGCGCTTCTCCATGAAGGCCTTCATGCCCTCGGCCATGTCCTGGGTTTTGAACAGCGGCAGGAGCTGGAGATAGACGTGGTGGACATGGTCGTGGAAATTCTCGTTGAGGCCCATCCGCATCATGCGCTTGGAGGCCTGCACCGCGAGCGGCGCGTTGGCGGCGATCTCGCGGGCGACCGCCGTGGCGCGGCTCATCAACTCGGCGTCCGGCACGACCTCGTTGGCAAGGCCCCATTCCAGGCACTCGCGCGCGCCGAGCGTGCGGCCGGTGAAGATCAGCTCTGAAGCCTTGGCCCAGCCGAGCATGCGCGGCAATAGCCAGGTGCCGCCGGATTCCGGCACCACGCCGCGCTTGACGAAGGCGGCGGCGAGCTTGGCGGATTCCGCCATGATGCGGATGTCGCAGCCGAGCGCGGTGTCCATGCCGTAGCCGGCGGCGCCGCCGTTGACGGCGCAGATGGTCGGCTTGTCCATCGCCTGCAGCACCGTCGGCGGCGTGTTGCGCAGGTTGATCGTGGTCGGCGAGGACGCCGCGCTGAGGCCGTTGCCGTCACGCTCCTTGCGCAAGTCGAGGCCGGCGCAGAACGCCCTGCCCCTGCCGGTGAGGATCACGACGCGGACGTCCTTTTCCTCGTTGGCTTCGGTCAGGAGCCGCGCCAGATCGTTCAGCATCGGGCCGGAGATGGTGTTCATGCGCTCCGGCGCGTTCAGCGTGATGGTCGCGATGTGATCGGCAACTTCGTAGAGGACTTCGTTCGCGGCGTCGGTCATGACAAATGTTTCCTCGTCCCTGATCTCGTAGGGTGGGCAAAGGCGCGCCTGCGCCGTGCCCACGGTCTGTCAACGTATTCTGATCGAGATGGTGGGCACGCTCCGCTTTGCCCACCCTACGGGTCCTCGTCGAATTGTCAGATCTTCCGCCCCGCCTGCTCCCAATAGGGATCGCGCAGGCGGCGCTTGAAGATCTTGCCGGAATCCTCGCGCGGCAGGCCGGTGCGGATCTCGATGTGCTTGGGCACCTTGTAGTCGGCAAGATGCGCCTTCAGCGCGGCGCGAACACCTGCAGCATCCAGCGTGACGCCGGCTTGCGGCTCCACCACCGCCATCAGCGCCTCGCCGAACTCGGCATCGGGGATGCCGAACACGGCGCAATCATGCACGCCTGATACGGCGTGCAGCACGGACTCGATCTCGGCGGGGTAGATGTTGACGCCGCCCGAGATCACCATGTCGCGCTTGCGGTCGCAGATGAAGACGTAGCCGTCCGCGTCGATATAGCCGACGTCGCCCGAGGTGATGAAGCCGTCGCGGTCGATCTCGGCGCGCTTCTCCGGCTTGTTGTGGTAGGTGAAATCGGCGAGATCGGTCATGCGCGAATAGATCTCACCGATCTCGCCGACGCCGAGCACGCTTCCGTCCTCACCAAGGAAGCGCAGCTCGGCGCCGGGCGAGATTTTGCCGACGGTACCGGGCTTCTTCAGCGCGTCCTCGGAGGTCGCGAACGTCACCGCGCTGGATTCGGTCGAGCCGTAGAATTCGTAGATCACCGGCCCCCACCATTCGATCATGGCGCGCTTGACGTCGGCCGGACAGGGCGCGGCGGCATGGATGACGTGGCGCAAGGAAGAGACATCGTACTTCCTGCGCACCGCCTCCGGCAGCTTCATCAGGCGGATGAACATGGTCGGCACCATGAAGATCGTGTCGATTCTGTAGTGCTCGATCAGTTCGAGGAATTCCTCGGCCTCGAAGCGCGGCATCAGCACCAGCGCGCCGCCGAGCTTGCCGGCGCGGATGCCGAAGGAATTCGGCGCGGAGTGATAGAGCGGCCCCGGCAGGATCGCGCGGGCGCCGGGCTTGAGCCCGTAGATCATCGCGCGCATGCGCTCGCCGGCGGCCTGCTGCTCCGGCGTCGGCGCGTTGCGCCGCACGCCCTTGGGATGGCCTGTGGTGCCCGAGGTGTAGATCATGTTCATCGGCTGCGGCACCACGGGGCCGTCATAGGGCTGGAACTGCGCAAGCCAGGATTCGAAATCGATGGCGAAGTCCGGCGTCTTCAGATGATCGGGATCGATCTTGTAGCTGGACAGGATCTCCGGCGGCGTCGGCACGCTGAGCACGGTGACGCCCTCAGGGATCGCATCGCGCAAGGCGTGCAGCATGTCGGCATGTCCGATCAGCACGGACGTGCCGGTGTCATCAAGGATGTAGGTGATCTCCTCCGGCTTGAAGTGCCAGTTGATCGGAACGCCATAGGCCCCGAGCCGCATCGCGGCGTAGGCGGCCTCCAGGAAGGCGATGTCGTTGCGCATCAGCATGCAGACGCAATCGCCTTGGCGGACACCGATCTTGGCGAGGCCTGAGGCGATGCGGTCGGCGCGGTTGGCGACCTCAGTGTGGGTTCGGCGGCGCTCGCCGGAGACGATGCCGAGGAATTGGGGCGTTTCGCTCATTGTTGTTTTCCGATCTTTCGTCGGGTTGAAGGGCATCGAACCAACCACGATCGTCATTCCGGGGCGCGCCTCTTGGCGCGAGCCCGGAATCCATACTCCCGATCGTGGTTATGGATTCCGGGCTCGATGCTTCGCATCGCCCCGGAATGACGGGGAACTGCTAATCCGCATACTTCGCCGCGCGCTTCTCCAGATTGGAGCGCACCGCCTCGGTCTGGTTCGCGCTGCCGATCAGCTTCTGCTGCTCGACCGACTCCGCGAGCAGCGCCGGACCCGGATCGACCGAGAGATTGTTCAGCAGTCGTTTTGCCGCGCGGATCGCATCGGGGCTCTTGCCGGCGATCTCGCGCGCGGTCTCCAGCGCTGCCGCGCGCGGGTCGTCGCAGATGCGCGTGGCGAGGCCGTAAGCCATCGCCTCCTGCGCGGAGAAGATGCGCCCCGTATAGGTGAGATCGCGCAGGATGTCGTCGCGCACGAGGCTCGCAAGGATCGGCGTGCCCGCCATGTCAGGCACGAGGCCCCATTTGATCTCCATGATCGACATCCGCGCATCCGCCGAGAGGAAGCGCATATCGGCGCCGAGCGAGAGCTGGAAGCCGCCGCCGAAGGCGACGCCGTGCACGGCCGCGATCACGGGAACCGGAAGCTGGCGCCAGCCCCACACCGCCTGTTGCGGGAAGTTCGCCTGGCCGTGCGTGCGCTTGGTGAGATCGCGATTTTCGCCACCCGGAATTCCGTTGCCGCCCTTCTCCTTCATGGCGGCAAAACGCCCCATGTCGAGACCGGCGCAGAAGGCGCGGCCTTCGCCTGAGAGCACGACGACGCGCACGCTCTTGTCCTTCGAAAGCCGGTCCGTTGCGGCGACAAGCGCCTCGAACATGGCCTGGTCCAGCGCATTCATCTTGTCCGCACGCACCAGGCGCACGTCGGCGACGCCTTCCGAGATCGAGATCGAGACGCGCTCTTCCATGGATGAATTCTCCCTTAGTTCTTGCCTGTTCTTGTTCAGTGCCGCTTTACAGGACGCTGGCGGCCGGATTTAGTCAATCGACCAATTAACTGACAATCCGTACGGGAGAAACAGCCATGTTCAAGGAAAATCTTCTCGCTGGACGGCGCATTCTCGTGACCGGCGGCGGCACAGGTCTCGGCAAGGCGATGGCAGCGCGCTTCCTCCAGCTCGGCGCCGAGGTGCACATTTGCGGCCGGCGCAAGATCGTGTGCGACGAGACCGCAACCGAGCTGATGGATCTGTATGGCGGCCGCGTCACCAGCCACGGCGTCGACATCCGCAACGCGCTCGCGGTCGAGGAGATGGTGGAGACCATCTTCCGCGACGCGCCGCTGACCGACCTCATCAACAACGCCGCCGGCAATTTCATCTCGCGCAGCGAGGACCTGTCGCCGCGCGGCTTCGATGCCGTCGCCAACATCGTCATGCACGGCACGTTCTACGTGACGCAGGCGATCGGCAAGCGCTGGATCGCCTTGAAGCAGCCCGGCAACGTGGTCTCAATCACCACGACCTGGGTGCGTAACGGCTCGCCCTACGTCGTGCCGTCGGCGATGAGCAAGTCGGCGATCCATGCCATGACGATGTCGCTCGCGGCCGAATGGGGCCGCTACGGCATCCGCCTCAACACCATCGCGCCCGGCGAAATCCCGACCGAAGGCATGAGCAAGCGCATCAAGCCCGGCGACGAGGCCGGCGCGCGCACCAAGGCGATGAACCCGATGGGCCGCGTCGGCACCATGGAGGAACTGCAGAACGTCGCCGTGTTCCTGATCTCCGGCGGCTGCGACTGGATCAATGGCGAGACCATCGCCATGGACGGCGCGCAGGCGCTGGCGATGGGCGGCAATTTCTACCAGCTCCGCGACTGGAGCGACGACGACTGGAAAACCGCGCGCGAGAGCATCATGGCGCAGAACGAGAAGGATCGGGCGAAGCGGGGGTGATGTCGCGTTGCAACAGCGTGGGGGTGTAAGGGGCTGACGCTGCGGCGTATGGGTCCCGGATCTGCGCGCGCTTGGGGCGCGCTTGTCCGGGACGACAACGGGGCCACCTTGTCTTCCCCCGCGGATGACGCCACACTCCCGGGCATAAGAACAAGACGCCACGGGAGAAACATGTCCACACAGCCATTGGCAACTCTCGCCGACATGGTGCGCGAACGCGCCAAGAGCCGCGGCAACGCCATCGCCTACGAGTTCGAGGGCCGCCTCACCAGCTTTGCCGAATTCGACGCGAGGACCAACAAGGTCGCCAACGCGCTGATTGCGATGGGCGTGAAGAAGGGTGACCGCATCGCCTATCTCGGCAAGAACAGCGACCTCTATTTCGAGCTGCTGATGGGCGCGATGAAGGCCGGCGTGGTGACGGCGCCGGTGAACTGGCGGCTCGCGGGGCCCGAGGTCGCCTTCATCGTCGAAGATTGCAAAGCCGCGGTGCTGTTCGTCGGGCCGGAGTTCATCACGCAGGTCCGCCAGATCAGGGATCAGCTGCCGGGCGTGCGCACGGTTATCACCACCGAAGGCGGCGCGCCGGAATGGCAGGACTTTGCGGCGTGGCGGGATGCGCAGAGCGGCGACGATCCCGGGGTGCCGATCGACACGAAAGACATCGCGATCCAGCTCTACACGTCCGGCACCACGGGCAAGCCGAAGGGTGCGATGCTGAGCCACGCCAACTTCCTCAACCTCGTGCAATCAGGCAATGCCGAGGACAAGCCGGAGTGGAACCGGTGGTCGACCGACGACGTCTCGCTGGTGGCCATGCCGGTCTTCCACATCGGCGGCTCCGGCTGGGGCGTGATGGGCCTCTATCACGGCGCCCGCGGCGTGATCGCGCGCGAGTTCGATCCGACCAAGGTTTTGGATTTCTTCGAGCTATCAGGCATCACAAAACTGTTCATGGTGCCGGCGGCGATGCAGTTCGTGGTGCGGCAGCCGCGCGCCAGGACGGTGGACTTTTCACGATTGAAATACATGCTCTATGGCGCCTCACCGATACCGGCGGCGCTGCTGAAGGAGTGCATCGAGGTCTTCAAATGCGGCTTCGTGCAGCTGTATGGGATGACCGAAACCACGGGCACCATCGTCGCGCTGCCGCCGGAGGATCACGTCGAGGGGCTGGAGCGGATGCGCTCGGCCGGCAAGGCGCTGCCGGGTATCGAGCTTGCGATCCTCGACGTCGACGGCAAGCCGTTGCCGCCACGAGAGGTCGGCGAGATCGCGACGCGCTCGGGCTCCAACATGGCGGGCTACTGGAATTTGCCGGAGGCGACGGCGTCGACGCTGCGCAGCGACGGCTGGCTGCGCACCGGTGATGCCGGCTATATGGACGAGGACGGCTATCTCTACATCCACGACCGCATCAAGGACATGATCATCTCCGGCGGCGAGAACATCTACCCCGCCGAAGTCGAGAGCGCGCTGTGCGATCATCCAGACGTCGCCGAAGCCGCGGTGATCGGCGTGCCCGACGACAAATGGGGCGAGGCGGTGAAAGCGGTTGTCGTGATGAAGCCCGGCAAGGAGGCGACGGCAACGGACATCATCAACTTCACCCGGACGCGCATCGCCGGCTACAAGACGCCGAAGAGCGTGGAGTTCTTGCCGGCGCTGCCGAGGAATCCGAGCGGCAAGATTTTGCGGCGGCAATTGCGGGAGCCGTATTGGGCGGGGAAGGATAGAAGGGTGAATTGATCCCGCTGTCGTCCCGGACAAGCGAAGCGCAGATCCGGGACCCATAGCCCCAGGGAGAAGTTTGGCGACGACTCGGAGTTACCAGTTCGCGACAAACTTCTCCCTGAGGTTATGGGTCCCCGCGTACGCGGGGACGACTCGCGGAGAGATAACGCGCGATAACAGTCAATGCTTCCCCGGCCCCATATAGCCGAACAGGAATCCCGCGACCTTCCGCATCTGGATCTCCTCGCTGCCTTCGGTGATCCGATAGCGGCGGTGGTGGCGGTAGATGTGCTCGAACGGCTTGTGGCGTGAATAGCCCATGCCGCCGTGGACCTGCATGGCGCGGTCGGCGGATTCGCAGCAGAGGCGGTTTGCCCAGTAATTGCACATCGAGACGCGGTCCGAGAGCGTGCGCTCGATCTGCTCCTCGGTGAGCTGGTCCATCTCCCAGGCGGTCTTGCGGATCAGAAGGCGCAGCATCTCGGCCTGCGTCGCAAGCTCGACCAGCGGGAACTGGATCGCCTGGTTCTCGGCCAGCGCCCGGCCAAACGGTTTTCGCTCGCGCGCATACTTTACACTCTCGTTGATGCAATAGACCGCCGCGCCGAGCGAGCTCGCAGCCTGACGGATACGGTTCTGGTGGACAAAGCACTGCGCCAGCGACAGGCCGCGGCCGACCTCGCCGAACAGCGCGTCCTCCGGCACGAACACGTCGGTGAAGCTGACGCGCGGATGATCCGTCGGCATGTTGAAGGTCCACATGTACTCCTCGACCTTGACGCCGTGGCTCTTGGCCGGCACCAGGAAGCAGGTGATGCCGCGGGCATCGCCGTCATTGCCGCTGGTGCGCGCAAACAGCGCGCAGTGCGTCGCGACGTGCATGCCTGTGGTCCACATCTTCTCGCCGTTGATGATCCAGCCCTTGACGTTGTCGCGGGTCGCGGGCACTGCGCGCGTCTCCATGTGGGTGGCGTCGGAGCCGTGATGCGGCTCGGTGAGGCCGAAGGTGATGCGGTACTTGCCCTTGATCGAACCGTCGATCATCGCCTTCTGGTCGTCGCGGCCATAGCGGTCGAGCATGGTGACGACGGGGAAATTGCCGACGATGGAGTGCTCGTTCTGGAGATCGTTGTGCAGGCCGAGGCCCTTCGCCGCAAAATGCTCGCGGATCACCGCCATCCAGAGATTCGAGCCGTCCTGGCCGCCATATTGCTTCGGCACGGGAAAGCGCAGATGTCCGGCGGCATCGGCGAGATCCTTGGCCTTGCGCAGCAGCGCCTCCCATTCGTGGCGCGGCAGGCCGCCATTCTCGAAATCGGTGCGCGCCCATTCGCGGCGATGATCGAAGAAGCGGATGCTGTCGTCGGCCTCTTCCAGCGGCTTGATCTCGCGTTCGATGAAACGATCGAGCTCTGCGAGATAGGCGACGAGATCGGCAGGCAATGAGAAATCCACAGGTTCTCTCCCGGATTGATTTTATCGTTTTGCGTTAAGGCGCTAGGCGCGTTTCGGCTTCGTGCGATTAAGCTGAGAAGAGCGCGTGCAAGTCAAGCAAAGCGAGGCGTGTGACGCGCGCAAGGCGCATCAGCGCAATTCGATGGTGCTCCAGCGCCGACGCGCGGTAGTATGCGGTCAATATTCCTTGACGAGAAAATGCGGGAGCGCGCGATGGAGCTGAAATTCTCAAAAGTGGAACGCAAGGGGCCGGTCACGATCGTCACACTGTCGCGTCCCGAGGTCTACAACGCGCTGCACACCGACGCGCATTTCGAGCTGCAGAAGGTATTCGACGATTTCTCCGCGGATGCCGAGCAATGGGTCGCGATCGTCACCGGCGCCGGCGACAAGGCGTTCTGCGCCGGCAACGATCTGAAGTGGCAGGCGGCGGGGGGCAAGCGCGGCTGGGACAAGGGCGGCTTTGCCGGCCTCACCGCGCGCTTCGACTGCGACAAGCCTGTTATCGCAGCGGTGAACGGCGTCGCCATGGGCGGCGGCTTCGAGATCGCGCTGGCGTGCGACCTCATCATTGCCTCGGAGAATGCGACCTTCGCCCTGCCCGAGCCGCGCGTTGGACTAGCCGCACTCGCCGGCGGCCTGCACCGGCTGCCGCGGCAGATCGGGCTGAAGCGCGCCATGGGCATGATCCTCACCGCGCGCCATGTCAGCGCCAAGGAAGGTTTTGAGCTCGGCTTCGTCAACGAGGTCGTGCCGCAGGGCGAAGCGCTGTCGGGCGCGCTGCGCTGGGCGGACATGATCACCAAGAACTCGCCGATGTCGATCCGCGCGTCCAAGCAGGCGATCCAGAAGGGACTCGGCGTCTCGCTGGAGCAGGCGATCGAGGAACAGCGGGAGTATCCGGCGGTGAAGGCGATGGTGGCCTCGCAGGACTACATCGAAGGCCCGAAGGCGTTCTCGGAGAAGCGGCCGCCGAAATGGGTGGGGAAGTGACCGCGCTTTGCGCGGTCATTCCGGGGCGCGCCGACAGGCGCGAGCCCGGAATCCATCGGGCGGCAGAACGCGCGGATCAATGGATTCCGGGCTCGTCGCTACGCGACGCCCCGGAATGACGGGGCGCCGCCTACCCGCCCCGCCCCAGCTCACGCTTGTACGACGCGTAATTCGGCTGATCGACGGCGAGCTTGTCCATCGTGGTCGCCCACAGGTGCTCGGCAAGACCCGGCGTTGCGAGGTCGACCTCGCCCTTGGCGATGCGCTCGGCGAGCGCGTGGTTGAGTTCGGTCACCGAGCCGTCGATGCCCAGCAGCGCGCGCAGGCGCGCCACTTCCTCAGCATCACTCCCCTCCTCCCGCGTCAGCTGTCGCGTGACGAGGTCGAGGATGTTGATGGCGACGCGCAGCTTGAAGGCCTGGTGACCGCTGATCAGCGGCGTGATGTCGTTGCGCAAGAAATCGGCGACCGATTTGGTCAGCTCGATCGGGGTCGGTTCGTCCTGCATGCGTCAGCTCCCGCGCGGCGCCAAGAGCCGCAACAGATCGATTTCGGTCTCGCTCGCGCGGCGGCCGATCATGGCACGTTCCATGGAATGGTCAGGTCCCTCGCGAAAGCGCTGCATCATGCCGCCGCACATGATGCCCCAGCGCAGCGTGCCCATCACTTCCCAGAATTTGACGCGCACCGGATCGACCTTGCGGCCGGCAGCCTCGTAGCCCGCAAACAGCTCCTCGCGTGTGCCAAAACCGCCGACGGGCTTGTCGATCTCGCCGAAGCGCCAGGAGTTGACGCAGACCCAGCCGAGATCCTCCATGGGATCGCCGAGATGGGCGAGCTCCCAGTCGAGCACGGCGCGCACGCCATCGCGGCCGATGATGAGATTGCCGTTGCGGAAATCGCCGTGCACCAGCGTTTCCTCGGCCGACGGACCGGGATCGTGGTCGCGCAGCCAGCGCAGCGCCAGCTCGAACACGGGCTTCGGCCAGTTCAGGCTGTGATAGTCGCGCTCGAACTCGGAAATCTCCTGGGTCGCCGACCTGCTGCGCAGCTCGGGCAGCCTGTCCTTTGGCAGTCGATGCAGGCCTGCGAGAATGCCGCCGATCTGCCGCGCCAGATGCGGCCGCGCGGCCGCATATTCGTCATCGCGAAGAATCTTGCGCGCGATGGTCTCGCCCTCGATACGCTGCATGATGAAGCCGGTGCCGAGATTATCTTCCGGCACGAGCACATGCATCACCCGCGGCGACGGCACGCCGGCCTCATAAGCGAGCTGCATCAGCTGCGCCTCAGCCGCAAGGCCCGCCGCGCGCGTCGGCGCTGCGCCATACCCCTTCGGCGAGCGGCGCAGGATCGCACCGATCACGCCATCGGAATGCGTGATGTCGAAGCGCCAGGTTTCCTGGCTGGCACCGCCCGACAGTTTGGCCGCAGAGGTCGCGCCGGTCGCGCCGTTGCACCAGCGTTGGACGCTGCGCGAAAGCTCAGTCTCGATCATTTGCCTTTGAACTGCGCGGGACGCTTCTCCAGGAACGCGCCCACGCCCTCGCGGAAATCCTGGGTGTCGCCGGCGCGGAGCTGGCACTGGAATTCGAGGTTGAGCTGATCCTCGAAGGAATTTTCGGGGCTGTCCCAATAGAGCTTGCGGATCAGCGACAGCGCCACCGTCGGGCCGCTGGCGAGATCGCGCGCGAGCTTCATCGCCTCCTCCATCAGCACACCGTCGTCATAGACGCGGTTGACGAGGCCCCATTCCAGCGCCTTCTCGGCCGGCAGCCGCTCGCCCATCAGCGACAATTCGATCGAGCGCGCCCGGCCGACGAGGCGCGGCAACAGCCAGGTCGAGCCGCAATCCGGCACGAGACCGATGCGGCGGAAAGCCTGCAGGAAGTACGAGGACCGCGCGCACAAAATCATGTCGCCGAGCAGCGCGAAGCTCATGCCGGCGCCCGCCGCCGGACCGTTGACCGCGGTGACGATCGGGCAATGCAGATTGCGAATGCGGCGCAGGAAGGGGTGAAAGCCGGTCTCCAGCGTCAGGCCGGCCTTGGTCTTCTTCGACTGGTTGTTGCGCCCTTGCAGATTGGCGCCGGTACAGAAGGCGCGGCCCGCGCCGGTCAGCACCACGCAGCGCACCTCATCCTTCTTCTCCTCGATCGCATCGAGCGCCTCGGCAAGACCGCCCAGCATATCCACGGAGACCGCGTTCATCACCTCCTGATGGTCGAGCCTGAGGACCGCGACCGAGCCATCGAAATCGAGCGTGACGTGTTTGAACTGCATGGTTTCCTCGTGAGTTGCGGCCTGCGTCAGTTTCGCAGACCGGAATTCGTTTTGTCGGGGCGCATATTTGATTTTTGGCGCGGTCTTGTCCATGGTGATCAGAGCATAGCAAGCAATCTTGCGCGCAGCGGCTGATGCGCCGCATCCCAAGATGTCTCGCCCAAAAACAGGAAACGCGCATGAACCTTTTCGACCTCTCCGGCCGCGTCGCCGTGATCACCGGCGGTAATGGCGGTATCGGCCTCGGCATCGCGCAGGCGCTCGCCGGCCAGGGCTGCAATGTCTCGATCTGGGGCCGCAATGCCGACAAGAACAAGGCTGCGGCCGCGAGCATGGCGGGGCTATCAGGCAAGGTCGATGCCCGCGTCTGCGACGTCACCGATCCGGCCTCGGTCAACGCCGCGATGAAGGCGACGCTCGACATTTTCGGCCGGGTCGACGGCTGCTTCGCCAATGCCGGCATCGGCGGCGGCGGCCGGCGCTCCTTCATCGAGCGCACCGAGGACGAATGGCGCAGGATGTTTGCGACCAATCTCGACGGCGTGTTTCACGCGTTCCAGGCCGCGGCGAGACACATGACCGATCGCGCCAATGCCGGCGATCCCTTCGGCCGGCTGGTCGCGACCTCGAGCCTCGCCTCGATCTTCGGCACCGCGCGCAACGAGCATTATGCGGCAACCAAGGCCGCGATCAACGCGCTGGTGCGCGCGCTCGGCGTCGAGCTCGCCCGCCACGGCGTCACCGCGAATGCGATCCTGCCGGGCTGGATCAAGAGCGACATGACGTCGGGTCTCATGGCCAACGAAAAATTCGTCGCCAACGTGATGCCGCGGATTCCGGTGCGGCGCTTCGGCGAGGCATCCGATTTCGGCGGCATCGCGGTCTATCTGATGAGCAAGGCGTCGTCGTATCACACGGCCGATACGTTCGTGATCGACGGCGGCTATACGGCGTTCTGAGATTTCGCAGGGTGGGCGAAGGCGCTCTTGCGCCGTGCCCACCGTGAGCATTTTCGAATGTCGTGGTGGGCACGCTGCGCTTTGCCCACCCTACGGCTTCTCGTTTTGTCAGCGCAGAAGGGAATGGGCAAATGTTCTCACACATCATGATCGGCACCAACGACCTCGACAAGGCCAAGTCGTTCTACGACGACCTGCTGAGCACGCTCGAAGTGCGGCCGGCCAGGGTCGACGGCCACCGCATCTTCTACATCACCAAGACCGGCGTGTTCTCGGTGTCGAAGCCGATCAACGGCGAGCCGGCGACTTGCGCGAATGGCGGCACCATCGGCTTTGCCTGCAATTCACCGGAGCAGGTCGACAAATGGCATGCAGCCGGGATCGCGGCGGGCGCAAAATCGATCGAGGATCCGCCCGGCATCCGCCAGGGCCCCGGCGGCAAGCTCTATCTCGCCTATTTGCGCGACCTCGACGGCAACAAGATCTGCGCGATGCATCGGATGCCGAGCTGAGCTACACACTCGGTGTCGTCCCGGCGAAAGCCGGGACCCATAACCACAGGGAGAAATGAGGGCACGAAGCTCTCAACTCCGAGTCATCGCCAAACCACTCCCTGTGGCATCGCGACGAGCGCCAAGCGCTCGCGCGGAGGTCCCGGATCTGCGCTTCGCTTGTCCGGGACGACACCGGCGAGGGAGCGCCGCCCTCCACGCCATTCAAACAACATTTCAAACGACCCAGCGATATTCCATCGCGTGGCATGGCTGCGCGTGAAAAATGCGCGCTCGCACTTTGGCCGCGCTGCGACTATTCTCGTGACCAGAACGATCTCAGCGTCCCCGGGAGGAACAATGACAAAACACACCTATATTCCCCGCACCACCAACTACACCCTCAACCCCGGCGACGAGCTCAACGACCTCCGGATGTCGGACCAGGTCCGGCCGCTCTATGATCACGTCAAGAAGTTCATCCGCGACACCGTCGAACCGATGTCGATCGAGTTCGCCAAGGCGGGCGAAGGCAAGGAGGATCGCTGGAGCTTCACGCCGAAGCAGCTCGAGGTGCTGGAAAAGGCCAAGAACAAGGCCAAGCAGGAGGGCCTCTGGAACTTCTTCCTGCCCGACGATGAGACCGGCCAAGGCCTGAAGAATCTCGATTACGCCTATATCGCCTCCGAGCTCGGCAAGAGCCCGCTGGCGTCCGAGAGCATGAACTGCTCGGCGCCCGACACCGGCAACATGGAGGTGCTGGAGCGCGTCGGCACCAAGGAGCAGAAGGAGAAGTGGCTGAAGCCGCTGCTCAACGGCGAGATTCGCTCGGCCTATGTCATGACCGAGCCGAACGTCGCCTCCTCCGATGCAAAGAACATCTCGACGACTGCAAAGCTCGTCGGCGACGAATGGGTCATCAACGGCGAGAAGTATTACATTTCCGGCGTGGGTGATCCCCGCTGCAAGATCCTGATCGTGATGGTGAAGACCAATCCGGACGCGGCGCCGAGCAAGCAGCAGTCGCAGATCCTGGTGCCGCGCGACACGCCCGGCGTCGAGGTGCTCGGCCCGATGTACGTGTTCGGGCAGGACCACGCCCCGCGCGGCCACATGCACATGCGCTTCAACAATGTGCGCGTGCCCAAGGAGAACATGCTGCTCGGCGAAGGCCGCGGCTTCGAGATCTCGCAGCTCCGCCTCGGCCCCGGCCGCATCCATCACTGCATGCGCACCATCGGCAAGGCCGAGAAGGCGCTGGATCTGATGGTGCAGCGTGGCCTCACCCGCGAAGCCTTCGGCAAGAAGATCGCCCATCTCGGCGGCAACATGCAGATCATCGCCCAGGCGCGCTGCGAGATCGAGGCGATGCGGCTGATGGTGCTGAAGGCGGCCAAGGCGATGGACGTGCTCGGCAACAAGGAGGCCCGCGTCTGGGTCTCCATGGTCAAGGCCATGGTGCCGGAGCGCGCCTGCAAGATCATCGACCAGGCGATCCAGATGCACGGCGCCACCGGCATCTCGCACTGGACCCCGCTCGCCGAAATGTATCAGGACGTCCGCCATCTGCGCTTTGCGGATGGCCCGGACGAGGTGCACTGGATGGTTGTGGGACGCCACGAGCTGAGCATGGCGTGATCAGATGCCGTGGGTGGGCAAAGGCGCGCTCTTCGCGCACCGTGCCCACCATTGGGGCCTACGCGAGAGATGGTGGGCACGCTTCGCTTTGCCCACCCTCCGGAAGATCGTAGGGCGGATTAGCGAAGCGTAATCCGCCGACTTTCTTGCGAGATGGCGGATTACGCCTTCGGCTAATCCGCCCTACGAGACCTACGTCACCGCCTCGACCTTGTCCTGCGTCTTCGTCTCGAAATCGCTCGCATCGTGCCGCTCGTGCAGCTGGCTGGCGGGATCGCCCGAGACGCGGTTGACCATGCGGCCGCGCTTCACGGCGGGGCGCTGCGCGATCTGGTCGGTCCAGCGCTGCACGTTCTTGTAGTCCTGCACCGAGAGGAATTCGCCGGCGCCATAGACCAGCCCCTTGGCGAGCGCGCCGTACCAGGGCCACACCGCCATGTCGGCGATCGTATACTCCTTGCCCGCGAGATAGTCGTTGTCGGCAAGGCGCCGGTCGAGCACGTCGAGCTGGCGCTTGGTCTCCATCGCGAAACGGTCGATGGCGTATTCGATCTTGGTCGGCGCATAGGCGTAGAAATGGCCAAAGCCGCCGCCGAGATAGGGCGCGCTGCCCATCTGCCAGAACAGCCAGGACATCGCCTCGGTGCGGCTCTTGATGTCCTTCGGCAGGAAGGCGCCGAACTTCTCGGCGAGATAAAGCAGGATCGAGCCGGACTCGAACACCCGGATCGGCTCCGGACCGGAGCGGTCCATCAGCGCGGGGATCTTGGAGTTCGGGTTGATGTCGACGAAGCCGCTGCCGAACTGGTCGCCGTTGCCAATTCTGATCAGCCAGGCGTCGTATTCGGCCCCCTTGTGGCCGAGCGCCAGAAGTTCCTCCAGCATCACCGTGACCTTCACCCCGTTCGGCGTCGCCAGCGAATAAAGCTGGAAGGGATGCTTGCCGACCGGCAGCTCCTTGTCGTGGGTGGGACCGGCGATCGGGCGGTTGATGCTGGCGAACTGCCCGCCATTTTCCTTGTTCCAGGTCCAGACCTTGGGCGGCACGTAGGCGGGGGTGTCGGTCATGCGAGGGGCTCCGGCGGAAAGATGCGCCTGCATTAATTAGCCCGCGAATGGCCGATGACAAGCCCTCCGAGCTGCATTGCCGGGCGGGGCGTCTCACCGTTTCGTCATGGCAAGCTTCCTCCCCGTCATGCCGGGGCCGCAGGGGCGAGCCCGAAAATCCATCGCGCCGCCGGGAATGCTCTGAAAAATGGATTCCGGGTTCTCGCTGACGAGAGCCCCGGAATGACGGCGTCACCCAGGACGCCGCGGCCTGCGGGTGGAGCGCGACGTCTACACACAAGATGCCTCGCCGAATCCGGCCTGTCATCGTGAGTGACGATCAGCTAGCGTCACCTTGCTTCGCGCGCGAAAGCAACGAGAACGCGAAGGCCGCCGGGAGAGAGAGCCATGAAATCGCCGATCTGCGACATGCTGGGCATAGAATTCCCACTGCTGGCCTTCAGCCATTGCCGCGATGTCGTCGCCGCCGTCAGCCGCGCCGGCGGCTTCGGCGTGCTCGGCGCCACCGTGCACACGCCCGATACGCTCGAACGCGAGCTGAAGTGGATCGACGATCACGTCGACGGCAAGCCCTACGGCATCGACGTGCTGATCCCTGAGAACATCTCGACCGCGGGCGAGAAGGACGTCACCTGGAAGAGCCTGGAAGCGCGCGTGCCGCAGGAGCACCGCACCTACACGCGCGAGCTCCTGAAGAAGTACAATATCGAGCTGACGACCACGGAGGTCGCAGCCGATCAGCCGCAGCCGTTCGACGGAAAGACAGCGCTGCAGCTGCTCGAGGTGTCCTTCAATCATCCGATCCGCCTGATCGCCAATGCGCTGGGCGTGCCGCCGAAGGCCATGATCGAGATGGGCAAGAAGCACGGCGTCCCCGTTGCGGCGCTGGTCGGTGCCAAGGAGCACGCGCTGCGCCAGGTCGCGGCCGGCGTCGACATTCTCGTGCTGCAGGGCACCGAGGCCGGCGGCCATTGCGGCGAGGTCTCGACCATGGTGCTGGTGCCCGAGGTGATCAAGGCGATCAAGCCCATCCGCGACGTGCCGGTGCTGGCGGCCGGCGGCATCATGACGGGGCGGCAGATGGCGGCGTGCATGGCGATGGGCGCGGCCGGCGCCTGGACCGGTTCGGTGTGGCTTGCGACGGTCGAAGCCGAGACCACGGAGATCTTTCGCGAGAAGATGATTGCGGCCTCTTCCCGTGATGCAGTCCGCTCGAAAGGCCGCACCGGCAAGCCGGCGCGCCAGCTCCGCTCGGTCTGGACCGATGCCTGGGATCGCGCGCCGGACAGCCCCGGCGCACTGCCGATGCCGTTGCAAAGCGTCATCAGCCGCGACGCCTTCAACTCGATCGACCGCGCGGCGGCGAGCGGTAACGCCAAGGCGCGCGACCTCGTCAGCTATTTCGTCGGCCAGGGCGTCGGGCTGGTCGACAGCGTGAAGTCGGCGGGCGCGGTGGTGCAGGAGTTCAAGGAAGATTTCGCCGAAGCCGTCGAGCACATGAATGCGCTGGTGGCGGAGTAGGTGTAGACCCTCATGGTGAGAAGGCGCGCAAGTGCCGTCTCGAACCATGAGAGCCCGCGGCCCATCCTTCGAGACACCTGCTTCGCAGGCTCCTCAGGATGAGGTCTGAGATGTCTGAGAGAGTGAAGAAGCAAGAACAATGGCGACCGTTTCCCCTGACCGCATCCCCGTCATCGTCGGCATCGGCGAGATCGTTGACCGTCCCAAGGAGATCACCGACGGCCTCGAGCCGCTCGACCTGCTGGAGCAGGCGCTGCGGCGCGCGGAAACAGATGCCGGCGCAAAGCTGCTGGGCGAGGTGCAGTCGCTCGATGTCGTCAACTTCCTGAGCTGGCGCTACCGCGATCCGGAGCAGCTGTTGGCGCAGCGCCTCGGCATCACGCCTTCGCATTGCTATTACGGCCCGGTCGGCGGCGAGAGCCCGATCCGCTACATCCACGAGGCGGCCAAGCGCATCGCACGCGGCGAATGCACCGTGGCCGCGGTCTGCGGTGCCGAGGCGCAGTCGACTGCAACCAAGGCCGAGCGCACTGGGGCAAAGCTGCCGTGGACGCCGTTCGCCCATGATGTCGAGGAGCCCAAGCGCGGTGCGGCGTTCCAGAAGCCGCTGGCGGTGAAGCTCGGCGTGTTCCGCCCCGTCACGGTCTATCCGTTCTACGAGGCCGCCTCCTCCGCGCATTGGGGCCAGACGCCGCGCGAGGCGATGGCGGAATCAGGCACGCTATGGTCGCGCTATTCGGAAGCCGCCGCGCAAAATCCCAATGCCTGGCTGAAGCGGCGCTATGCGCCCGAGGAGATCACGACGCCGACGGCGGACAACCGGCTGATCGCCTGGCCCTACAACAAGCTGATGGTCGCCAACCCCAGCGTCAACATGGGCGGTGCGCTGCTGGTCACCAGCCTCGCCAAGGCGCGTGCGCTCGGTATCGCGGAGAGCAAGCTGGTCTATCCGCTCGGCGGCGCCTCGGCGGAAGAGCCGCGCGACTATCTCCTGCGCGACCAGTTCTACGAGAGCCATCCGCAGAACGCGGTGCTGAAAGCGGTGATGGACCTTGCCGGCGGCGATGGCAAAAACTTCGACGCCATCGAGCTCTATAGCTGCTTCCCCTGCGTGCCCAAGATGGCGCGGCGGACGCTTGGTCTCGGCGCTAACGTGCAGCCGACCGTGACCGGCGGCCTCACCTTCTTCGGCGCGCCGCTCAACACCTACATGACGCATGCGGCCTGCGCGATGGTGCGGCGTGTGCGTGACGGCGCAAAGCTTGGCCTGCTCTATGGCCAGGGCGGCTTCGTCACCAAGCATCACGCACTGGTGGTGGCGAAGGCGCCGCCGCGCGAGGCGCTGGCGCAGGAGACGAGCGTGCAGACCGAAGCCGACCGCAACAAGCGCGCGGTGCCGGACTTCGTTGCGGAGGCCTCGGGCAAGGGCAAGGTCGAGAGCTTTACGGTGCTCTACGGCCGCGGCGGCGATGCCGAGCACGGCGTGGTGATGCTGCGGACGGAAGATGACCGGCGCACGCTGGCGCGGATCCCGGCGAGCGATAGCGCGACGCTGGCGCATCTGCTGAATATGGATCGTACGCCGGTGGGATCGCTCGGGGAGATCGCCATGGCTGCGGACGGCGTGCCGGAGTGGCGCGTGGCGTGATCTCTCGTGTCCCGGACGCGGTGCGGCGCGAAGTGCCGCTCCGCAGAGCCGGGACCCAGAAAGCGACACTGTACTCTGAGGAGAGATGGGCCCCGGCTCTGCAGCGCATCACTGCGTGCGGCGCTGCGTCCGGGGCACGAGACCGCCCTACCCCTTCGGCGCCTGCTTTTCCGACGCGGTCGCCGGCTTGGCCTTGGCGCCGACCACGCGCACCGCATCGCCGTCCGAGAGGCCGTCCGGCGGCGCGGTGATGACGCGGTCGTCCGCTGATATGCCCGAGGCGAGTTCGATCTCGCGGCCGAGGTCGCGGGCGATGGTCACCGGCTTGAACAGCACCTTGTCATCAGTCCCGACGGTCGCGACGCGCAGCCCGTTGCTGTTGAAGATCAACGCGCTGGCGGGGATGCTGAGCGGCGCGGAATCGCGCTGGAGGTTGAGCTTGACGCTGGCATAGCCGCCGGGCATCAGCTCTCCGTTCGAATTGTCGAGCCCGAGTTGCATGCGCGTGGTGCCGGAGGCGACGTCGACGGCCTGCGAGGACGCCTCCACCGTCGCCTGGAACGTCCGGTTCGGATACTCCGGCAGCGCGATGGTGGCCTTGGCGCCGATCTTGATCGCCGGCACGTAGTTCTGGGGCACGTTGACGTAGACGCGCAGCTTGGTGATGTCGGAGATCACGAACATCGCCGGGCCCGAGCCGCCACCGGCATTGATCAACGCGCCGACATCGGTGTCGCGCGCGGTGACGACGCCGTCGAACGGCGCGGTGATCTTCTTGTAGCCGGCCAGCGCTTCCAGCCGCTCGACATTGGCCCTGCCCGAATTGACCGCGGCGTTCTTGTTGGAGAGATCGGCAGTGCGCTCGTCGATCTCCTGCGCCGAGACGAAGTTCGAGGCGACCAGCGTCTTGCGCCGGTTCAGCGTTGCTTCCGACAGCCTGGCGCTGGCCTGCTGGCTGGCGAGGTCGGCTCTAGCCTGCAGCAGTTGCTGATCGAGGTCCGGCGCCTCGATCTCGGCGATCACCTGCCCGGCCTTGACGCGGGCACCGATATCGGCGCTCCAGCTCTTCAGATAGCCCGACACGCGGGCGAAGATCGGGGCGCGATAATAGGCTTCCAGCCGGCCCGGCAGATCGATGGTAGCATTGAGCGCCTTGGCGCTGGGCTGGGTTACCGCGACGCTGGGAACGGCCTGATCATCGGTCCATTCCTTCAATTGGGAGCCCTGCTCCTCGCGCGCGCGGATGCCGGTGCCGACGACGAGGCCGGCCGCGATCAGCGCCACCACGCCGAAGATGCCCAGTTTCCGGTGCGACACCGGGGGGCGGGGTTCAGTGGGCGACATGCGGGGTCTCCAATGGGGCGGCGGCTTTGGCGCCTTGTTTCTTGTGGACCATGCTGAACACCACGGGAACAAACATCAGCGTGGCGAAGGTTGCAAAGATCAGGCCGCCGATCACGGCGCGGCCGAGCGGCGCATTCTGCTCGCCGCCCTCGCCCATCCCCAGCGCCATCGGCGCCATGCCGATGATCATGGCGAGCGCGGTCATCAGCACCGGGCGGAACCGGACGAAGCCGGCTTCCAGCGCGGCGGCAATGGGATCACCGAGTTCCTCGTAGCGTTCGCGCGCGAAGGAGATCACGAGCACGCTGTTGGCGGTGGCAACGCCCATGCACATGATGGCGCCGGTGAGCGCGGGGACCGACAGCGTCGTCCCTGTCGCGAACAGCATCCAGACGATGCCGGCGAGCGCGGCCGGCAGCGCCGTGATGATCACGAACGGATCGGACCAGGACTGGAAGTTCACAACGATCAGGAAGTAGATCAGCACGACGGCACCGAGCAGACCGAACAACAGGCCGGTGAAGGCGCTGTTCATGGTCTGCACCTGCCCGAGCAGCACTACCGAAGAGCCCTTCGGCACTTCCTTGGCAGTGTCGGCGATCACCTTGCGGATATCGGCGGCGACCGCGCCGAGATCGCGGCCCGAGGTCGTCGCAAAGATCTGCACCATCGACTGGATGTCGTATTGCGAGACAACCGCGCTCGAGCTGGAACGCCTGATGTCGGCGATGCCGCCGAGGATCGGCGACTGCGCATTGCCGGCCGCGGTGATCGGCAGCGTCTGCAGCGCGCTGAGCGAATCGATCTGGTACTGCGGCGTCTGCATCACGATCGAGTAGGACACGCCGTTCTCGGGGTTGAGATAGTAGGTCGGCGCCACCTGCGAGGAGCCGGCGAGATTGACCACGAGGCTGTTGGTGACGTCGCGCTCGGTCAGGCCGACATATTGCGCGCGGGTCCGGTCGACATCGATGTTGAAGGTCGGCGCGTTCGGCGACTGCTGGATCCGTGCATCGGCAACGCCGGGAATCCTGCGGACCTTGGCCAGCAGATTGTTGGCGTAAACGAAATTGGCACTGAGATTGGCGCCGCGGATCTGCAGGTCGATCGGCGCCGGCGCGCCGAAATTCAGGATCTGGCTGACGATGTCTGCAGGGAGGAACGCGAAGCTGACGCCGGGGAATAGCCGCGGCAATTGCTCACGCAGCACGCGTACGTGTTCCTCGGTCGGCTTGTGGCCTTCTCTCAGCTTGATCTGGATGTCGCCGTCCTGCGGGCCGATCACGCCGGTGTTGTTGTAGGTCATGTTGATGCCGGAGATCGGCATGCCGATGTTGTCGGTCATGGTCTCGATCTCGCCCGGGATCAGCTTGCGGACCGCCTTCTGCACGTCGGCGAGCTGGTTGGCGGTCTCCTCGACGCGGGTGCCGACCTGGGTGCGGACATGCATCAGGATGTTGCCGGCATCGACCGCGGGGAAGAAGTTGCGACCGAGGAACGGCACCAGCGCGAAGGACGCGCCGACCACACAAAGGAAGCCGATCACGAACACCGCGCGGTGCGCCAGCGCCAGCCCGAGGAAGCCATGGTAGCCGCCGCGGATGCGCTCGAACCGTGCCTCGAAGCCACGCTGGAACCAGACGAGCGGATTGCGCGATTTCGGCGGCCCGCCCTCGTGATGGACATGCGCCTGCAACAGATAGTTCGCCATGGTCGGCACCAGCGTGCGCGACAGGATGAACGACCAGATCATCGCGAACATCACGGCTTCCGCCATCGGCACGAACAGGAAGCGCGCGACGCCCGAGAGGAAGAACATCGGCACGAACACGATGCAGATGCAGAGCAGCGAGACGAAGGCCGGCGTCACGATCTGGTTGGCGCCGTCGAGGATCGACTGCTCGACCGGCTTGCCCTGCTCCAGGTGGTAGTTGATGTTCTCGATCGTGACGGTGGCGTCGTCGACGAGGATGCCGACCGCGAGCGCGAGCCCGCCGAGCGTCATGATGTTGAGCGTTTCGCCGATCGCCGACAGCATGATGATGGCGCCCAGCACCGACAGCGGGATCGAGACCGCGATGATGATGGTCGAGCGCCAGCTGCCGAGGAACAACAGGATCATGACGCTGGTGAGCAGGGCCGCGATCACGCCTTCGACGGCGACGCCTTGAATCGCGCCGCGGACGAACACCGACTGGTCACCGATGAAGCCGATCTTGAGCGCGTCGGGGAGCTGGTCCTTGACGTCGATGACCTTCTGCTTGATGCCGGCGATGATGTCGAGCGTCGAGGTCGCGCCCGCCTTCAGCACCATCATCAGCACCGAGCGGTTCCCGTCGACATGGACGATGTTGGTCTGCGGCGGATTGCCGTCGCGCACGGTGGCGACGTCGCGCACATAGACCATGGCGCCGTTGACGGTCTTGATCGGGAGGTTACCGAGCTCGTCGATCCGAAGCGGCGAGTTGTTGAGCTGGATGTTGTACTCGAACTGCCCGATCTTCTGGGTGCCGACCGGCGTGATCAGGTTTTGCGCGGCGAGCGCATTGGCGACGTCCTGGCCGGACAGGCCGCGAGCCTGCAGCGCGGTGGGATCGAGGTCGATCTGGACCTGGCGCTGCTTGCCGCCGAATGGATAGGGGATCGCCGCGCCGGGCACGGTGACCAGCGGCGTGCGCAGATTGTTGATGCCGATATCGGCGAGGTTCTGCTCGGTCAGGCCGTCGCCCGACAGCGCCACCTGGATGATCGGCACGGTGGAGGCCGAGTAGTTCAGGATCAAGGGCGGCGTCGCGCCGGGCGGCATCTGCTTGATCAGCGTCTGCGAGATCGCGGTGACCTGGGCGTTGGCGGTACGGATGTCGACGTTGGGCTGGAAGAAGATCTTGATGATGCCAAAGCCGTTGTAGGAATTGGCCGTGATGTGCTCGATGTCGTTGACCGTCGTCGTCAGCGCGCGTTGGAACGGCGTGGTGATGCGGCCCGACATCTGGTCCGGCGGCAGGCCGGTGTACTGCCAGACCACGCCGATCACGGGAATGCGGATGTCCGGAAAGATGTCGGTCGGGGTCCGCAGCGCCGCGAGCGGTCCGATGATCAGCAGCAAGAGTGCCAGCACGACGAACGTATAGGGCCGGCTCAGGGCAATACGGACCAGAGCAATCATGCGCCAGGCAAATCCGGGTCAGATGAGAATACGGAATCTGCCCCCACGGCGATCCCCATTCCCCTTTACCCGAGCACCGCCGGAAACGCTAATAAGCAGAACTATCCTGCATTCACTTCCCTGCTACCGCACTGCGAAATCGACATCGCAGCTATGCGGCGGCCTGTCTCAGGCGGCGCGGACCGCGTTCAGGAACTTGCCGACCTCGAGCTTGAGGCGATTGGAGTCGCGGGACAGCATCTGCGCCGCCGACAGCACCTGCGAGGACGACGCGCCGGTCTCGGCGGCCCCCCGCTCGACCTCGCCGACATTGGACGAGGCCTGCTGGGCGCCCTTGGCCGCCTGCTGCACGTTTCGTGTGATCTCCTGCGTCGCCGCCCCCTGTTCCTCCACCGCCGCGGCAATGGCCGCAGCGATTTCGGACAGCCGCGCGATGGTGCCGCCGATGTCGCGGATCGCCGCGACGGATTCCTGGGTCGCCGACTGAATGCCGGTGATCTGCTGCGCGATCTCACCGGTCGCCTTCGCGGTCTGCGCGGCAAGGGCCTTGACCTCGGAAGCCACCACCGCGAAGCCGCGACCGGACTCGCCGGCCCTCGCCGCCTCGATCGTTGCGTTGAGCGCGAGGAGATTGGTCTGCCCCGCGATCTGGTCGATCAGTTCGACGACGTCGCCAATCTTCGCGACCGCTCTCGACAATCCGTCGATATGCCCGTCGGTCAGCCGGACCTGATCAACGGCTTCGTTGGCCATTCGCGCCGAATCCTGCACCCGGCGGCTGATCTCGTTGACGGACGACGACAGCTGCTCGGTCGCCGACGCGACCGACTGGACGTTTGCGGAGGCTTCCTCCGAACCGTCGGCGACGGTGACGGCGAGCTTCTGCGCCCGCGCGGCCGTCACGTTCATCGCGCCGGCAGAGGCTTCCAGCTCGGTCGACGCCGAACTCACCGCGTCCACGATCTCGCCGACTGCAGTCTCGAATTGACCGGCAAGCCGGTGCATGTCGGCACGGCGCTGTTCGGCCGCGATCTGGTCCTGCCTGATCTTGGCGTCCGCGACCTCGTGCGCCTTCTGCTCGGCCTTGACCTTGAACGTCTCCACCGCGTGAGCCATGTCGCCTACCTCGTCCTTGCGGCCAAGCCCGGGGAGAACCACTGCGAAATTGCCGCCGGCCAATTCGTCCATCGCGGCCGTCAGTGCCGAGAGCGGACGCACGATCCTGGAAACCGCGACCCAGAAGCTCAGCAATGTGAGGCCGAGGCTCGCAAGCAGGATTGCAACGCTGATGATCAGGTTGGAGGCGCTCGCCTTCGCCTGTTCGGCGGCCTCCGTACCCGCCGCCGCGCCGATTGCATCCGCGAGCCCAAGAATGGAATTGATGGCCGTCGTCGCGCGGCTCACATAATCGCGGCTGCCGATCTTGTACTCGCCGCTCGGACCTGCGGCGAGGATTTCGGCACGCAGTGCGCCATAGGTCTGAAAGTAATCCTCATTCACCGACTTGATGGCTCGCGCGAGTGCTGCCGGAACGTCGGTGCGGTCGGCGATCGGGGCAACCGTCTCCCAGGCGAGCTCCACGTGGCCGCGGAAGGTCGCGATCCGGCCGATGCCGTCCGCGGCGAGCTTCGCGTGCGAACTGATCAACCCGCCGAGAAGCGCACGTTCGCGCCCGGCGTTTTCTGCCATCTCCGCTGTCAGGTGCCGGAGGCCGACGAGGCGTGCCATGGCCGCCGAAGGCGAACTGGTCAGCGTTTCCTGCGTCAGGCGCAGTCTGTTGGCGGCGACCTCGATCAAGTCGGTGATCGCCGGGGCAAAGGCCTTGACCACCTCGGCGTCCCGCTCCGACCCAGGCTTGGCCAGATTCGCATCGACCCTGCGGCGCAGGCTCTCGAAGCTTTGGAATGCCCGTTCGGCTTCCGAGATGCGTTGTTCGGCGCCCTTCATGGCCGTGACGCCACGCAAGCGCTGCACGGCATCGCGGAAGGCCCGATCCGACGTCGCGCGCACAGCATCGATTTCAGAGCGGCGATCGGCCGGAAGCACCTCGGGCGAATTCAGCGCCGCATTGGTCATGCCCCGCTCCTTCGCCCACTGCCCGGCGCTGTGCAGCAACGATTGCGAAATGCCGTTGAGGCCGACGAAGATCTCGGCCTCCTGACGGTCGTGGTAGGCGTGAATGGCCGTGTAGCCGGTGGCCGCCACTCCCATCAAGGCAAGCGCCGAAATGATGACCGGTAGGACCGTGCCAATTCTGAGATGCACCGCTGGCTTCCTTCTCCCGAGTGCCGCTTCCTCTGGACGAAGGAATCGACCCTCACGAGAGATACAAGAAGCCCGCAACGCGATGTTGTCTCACGTCAAAGTGCGGCCGCGCTGCCGGGGGCGCCACCGCATATGCTTATCAAAACGTTGCCCGCGATAACGCGCGCGTGCAACGCTGGTACGTCGTGCTGTCCTCAGGCGGCGCGGACGGAGTTGAGGAACTTGCCGACCTCGAGCTTGAGACGATTGGAATCGCGGGACAGCATCTGCGCCGCCGACAGCACCTGCGAGGACGCCGAGCCGGTTTCGGAGGCGCCGCGCTGGACGTCGCCGACATTGGACGAGACCTGCTGGGTACCCTGGGCGGCCTGCTGAACGTTACGGGCAATTTCCTGGGTGGCCGCGCCCTGTTGCTCCACGGCCGCGGCGATCGTTGCGGCAATCTCCGACAAACGCGCGATGGTGCCGCTGATCTCGCCGATGGCACTGACCGAATCCTGCGTCGCCGCCTGAATGCCGCCGACCTGCTGGCCGATCTCTCCGGTGGCCTTCGCCGTCTGCTCGGCGAGCGCCTTGACCTCGGAGGCCACGACGGCGAAGCCGCGACCCGCCTCGCCGGCCCGCGCCGCCTCGATCGTGGCATTGAGCGCCAGCAAATTGGTCTGGCCGGCGATCGCATTGATGAGCTCGACGACGTCGCCGATCCGCGATGCGGCCCGCGACAATTCGCTGACACGTTCGGTGGTGGCATGCGCCTGGCTGACCGCCTCGCTCGCGATCCGGGAGGAGTCCTGCACCTGGCGGCCGATCTCGCGCACCGAGGACGACATCTCTTCGGCGGCCGACGCCACCGAGTGGACATTGGTGGACGCTGCTTCCGAGCCAGATGCGACCACCGTGGCCAGCTCCTGCGCCCGGCCCGCGGTCGAGGACAGCGTCGAGGCTGACGCCTCGAGCTCGGTTGCGGCCGACGACACCGTCTCGACGATCTCGCCGATCGCGGCCTCGAAGCCGTCGGCAAGCTTGGTCATGTCGGCCTTGCGCTGCGTCTCGGCACGGCGCTGCACCGCCTGCACCTCGTCGCGGCTGAACCGGATGATGGTCTGCACGGTCTGAAGGTTGCGCAGTGCCTCGCCGATCTCGTCGTCGCGCTCGATCACGATGCGGTTGTCGAGCTTGTCCTGCACGAGGTTGACCAGGGTGTCGTTGAGCTGTTGCATCGGCCCCTGGATCGCACGCATGGTTGCAAGGCCCGCGAAACCGACGACGACGGCACCGACGACGGCCAGCGCCGACAGGATCAGGCTGGCCGAACCACCGGAAGCGAGCGCGCCGCCGATGCCGAGCCCGAGCATGAACAGCGCCTGGAGCGCCATGGTCGTGACGAGACGCGCCTTCAACGTCCTCGTGAAGACGCTGAAACGGTCGAGCCACGAGCGGCGGCGGATGATGCCGGCGTCGACGCGATAACCATGCGCCGTCTTCTCGCGGATCGCGGCGTAGACCTCCTCGGCGAGCTTGCGCTGATCGGCCGGCAGTTTTGTGCGGATCGAGGTGTAACCCTTGAGCTGGCCGTTCTCCCGGATCGGAGAGGCCGTCGCCAGCACCCAGTAGAAGTCGCCGTTCTTGCGGCGGTTCTTCACCGCGCCGAGCCAGGGCTTGCCGGCCTTCAGCGTGTTCCAGAGATTGTCGAACGCCTCCGACGGCATGTCGGGGTGGCGAACGATATTGTGCGGCTGGCCCATCAGCTCCTCGGACGTGAACCCGGCGGCCGCGATGAAGTCCTCGTTGAAGTAAGTCAGCTTGCCCTTGAGATCGGTGCGCGAAACGATCAGCGTCTCGTCGCTGACCGGATATTCGACATCGGTGACGGGAAAATTCTTGCGCATTGGGGCCCCCAAATGAATTGACTATTCGTTCATTCCAATTCGGACGGCCGCTGTTCGAGTCGTCTTGGCGTCATTCTCATAAAGCGAGTTTAACCAACGATGAAACGGAACCACCGTGCGTCTACGGGTGCTTCCCCTTGATGCTACCTGTAGGCAACATCATGCTACCGGCCGCAAAAAAGGAAACGAGCGGCGCTTTTGACGCCGCTCGTTCCTGGAGCGATAGCTGTGCGCGCGAACTTATGCCGCGCGCACGTTGGTCAGGAACTTGCTGACCTCATTCTTCAGCCGGCCCGAGTCGTTCGACAGCATTTGCGCCGCCGACAGCACCTGCGAGGACGCCGTGCCGGTCTCGGTCGCTCCGCGCTGCACGTCGGTGATATTGGAGGAGACCTGTTGGGTACCTTGCGCGGCCTGCTGCACGTTGCGGGCGATCTCCTGCGTCGCCGCGCCCTGCTCTTCCACCGCCGCCGCAATCGCCGACGAGATCTCCGAGAGACGCTCGATGGTCGAGGAGATTTCCTTGATGGCGCCGACCGAGTCGTTGGTCGCCGCCTGGATGCCGGAGATCTGCTGACCGATCTCACCGGTGGCCTTCGCGGTCTGCTCGGCGAGCGCCTTCACCTCGGAGGCCACCACGGCGAAGCCGCGGCCGGCCTCGCCGGCACGTGCGGCCTCGATGGTCGCGTTCAGCGCCAGCAGGTTGGTCTGGCCGGCGATGGTGTTGATCAGCTCGACCACGTCGCCGATGCGGGACGCCGCCTTGGAAAGCTCGCTGACCCGCTCGGTGGTGGCGCGCGCCTGGCCGACGGCATCGCCCGCCATCCGCGCCGATTCCTGCACCTGACGGCTGATCTCGCCGACCGACGAAGCCATCTCCTCGGTCGCCGAGGCTACCGACTGCACGTTACCAGATGCCTGGTCGGATGCGGTGGCGACGACGGAGGCGAGCTCTTGCGCCCGCTCGGCGGTCGAGCTCAGCGATCCGGCCGAGCTTTCCAGCGCGCCGGATGCGGCGGACACCGTTTCCACGATACCGCCCACCTGCGCTTCGAAGCTGTCGGCCAGCTCGTTCATGGTGCGCTTGCGTTCGCGATCGGCAGCGGCCTGGTCCTGGGCACGCTGCTCGATCCTGCGCTTGATGTCGTCCTGCATCGAGCTCAGCGACGTCGCGAGCCTGCCGACCTCGTCGGCCTGATCGATCTTGAGCTGCTGGTTGAAGTCGCCCTTGGCGATGCCGTCGGCGAAATTGGCGCAGTCCTGGATCGGCCGCGCGATCTTGCGTGCAGCGAACGAGATCAAGAAGATCGCCGCCAGCACGATGACGAGGCCGACACCGAGCTGCCAGAACGTGCTCGACGTCGCGCGGGCACTGAGCGAGGCATCCAGCTGCCGTGCGGACGCCAGCACGACCTCGCGCGGGACCGAGATCACGACCGACCACGCATTCTCGGTGAGCCCGAAGCGGATCGGCGCATAGATATCGATGTTGGCGAACTTCGGATCGTCCTGCACTGCGCTTTTGCCGGCCTTGACGATGGCGAGGCTCTCGCTCCAGCGCGGATCGGCTGCCGAAGCGTTCTTGCCGATCACGTCCTGATTGGCGCTGTTGGCCACGATCAGGCCGGTATCGTTGAGGATCGCGACCTTGCCCTTGCCCTCGAACAGCGAGGCATTGATCTTGAGGGCCAGCTTCTGCACGAAGTCGAGATTGTAGTCGGCGCCGGCAACGCCGCGGAACTTGCCGCCGATCATGACCGGCACCGACATGGTCGCCAGGAAGACGGCCTTGCCCTGCACGATGTAGGGCAGCGGACCGAGGATGTTCTCCTTACCCGTCGTGTTCGGATTGATGTACCAGGCGCCCTTCACCAGACCGTTGGGATGCCGCTCGCTGCTGTCGTACTCGACCAGCGGCTGAACGGCGATGTCGCCGTTGGCATTGCGCGTCCAATAGGGCAGGAACCGGCCGGTATTGTCCGATCCAACCTCCTTGCGGCCCTTGAACGCCGCGTCATCGCCATCCAGCGCGCCGGGCTCCCAGGCAGAATAGGTACCGTTGAAAGCAGGATTGAGCTCGAGCACGTGGCGGAGCAGCGCGTTGAACTGGGCGCGCCGGGCTGCGATGGGGGTGCCGGTCTTCTCGTCTGCCAGCGTCGCGAACGCATGCGCGATGGTGCGCGCGGCATCAAATCCGACCTCCAGCTCGGCCTTGATGGCGCTGGCTTCGGTGGCAGCGCGGTTCGTCAGGCTTTCCTTGGTCTGATTGTCGACCAGCTGCATGACCTCGTGGGTCACGTACTGGTTCATGCTCTGCGTGGAGAAGAGGCCGTAGCCGATCAGCACGACGCAGGTGACCGCGAGGCAGAGGCCGGCGATCAGGGCAATCTTCAACTGGATGGAGCGAATGGCAGAAAACGAAAACAGCTTCACGATGGGCCTCCGAAATGCTGCGAGGACTTAAAGTTCCCCGCGTTCGGAACCCGTAAAGATTTGGAACCGTATGACCCACGTGAAAAATAAGTCCGGGGCCGGGCGGTGCGCCAAAAGCAAAGAGCGGCGCCGATGACGCCGCTCTTGCGTAGTTTGATACCTGTCCCGAAGGATCAGGCCGCGCGCACGTTGGTCAGGAACTTGCTGACCTCATTCTTCAGCCGGCCCGAATCGTTCGACAGCATTTGCGCCGCCGACAGCACCTGCGAGGAGGCCGTGCCGGTCTCGGTCGCCCCGCGCTGCACGTCGGTGATGTTGGAGGAGACCTGCTGGGTACCTTGCGCGGCCTGCTGCACGTTGCGGGCGATCTCCTGGGTCGCCGCGCCCTGCTCTTCCACCGCCGCCGCAATCGCCGACGAGATTTCCGACAGGCGCTCGATGGTCGAGGAGATTTCCTTGATGGCGCCGACCGAGTCGTTGGTCGCCGCCTGGATGCCGGAGATCTGCTGACCGATCTCACCGGTGGCCTTCGCGGTCTGCTCGGCGAGCGCCTTCACCTCGGAGGCCACCACGGCGAAGCCGCGGCCGGCCTCGCCGGCACGTGCGGCCTCGATGGTCGCGTTCAGCGCCAGCAGGTTGGTCTGGCCGGCGATGGTGTTGATCAGCTCGACCACGTCGCCGATGCGGGACGCCGCCTTGGAAAGCTCGCTGACCCGCTCGGTGGTGGCGCGCGCCTGGCCGACGGCATCGCCCGCCATCCGCGCCGATTCCTGCACCTGACGGCTGATCTCGCCGACCGACGAAGCCATCTCCTCGGTGGCCGAGGCCACCGACTGCACGTTGGTCGAGGCTTCCTCCGAAGCGCTGGCAACGGTGGTCGCCAGCCTCTGGGAGCGGTCGGCGGTCGAGGTCAGCGTCGAGGCGGAGGCTTCCAGCTGGGTCGAGGCCGACGACACGGTCTGGACGATCTCGCCGATCATGGTTTCGAATTCGCGGGTGATGTTGTCGACGCGGCGGCCGCGCTCGATCTTGGCTTCGGCATCCGTGGCCGCAGCCTCGTCGGCGGCTTTCTTGGCGATCAGCGCCTCCTTGAAGATCTGGAGCACGTCGGCCATGGCGCCGATCTCGGTCTTCTCGCCCCGGTGCGGGACTTCGGCGGAGAGGTCGCCCTTGCCCAGCGCCTGCATCGGCTCGATGATCGAGTTGATGCCCTTCGAGACGTCCTGGACGAGATAGAAGCCGACGCCGATGCCGATGATGACGGCGGCGCCGAGAATGATCGAGACCAGCATAAAAGCATAGGAGTAGCTGTCCGCGGCATCCTGAGCCGCCTGATCGCCACCCTTGGTGTTGAGCTCGATGTCCTTCATCAGGACCTCATCCGACGCAAGACCGATCTTGTTGACCGTCTTGCTGTTCAGTTCCTGGGCTTCGTGCGGGACCTTGCCGGCCTCCTTGCGCGAGAGCGCCATCACCTCCTCGGTGCCCTTCTTGTAGTCGTCCCAGAGTTTTGCCCACTGGTTGTAGAGCGCCCGCTCCTCCGGCGAGGTGATCATTGGCTCGTACCGGCCGCGGATCTTGGCGAGCGCCTCGATCACCGTCACACCCGTCTTCTCGTTGGCGAGCTTCTCGTCCAGTGTTTCGGAAAGCATGTGCTGGCGGACCACGTTGCGATAGGTGATGACGCTCGCACGCAGCTCGCCAAGCACTCGCACACTGGGCATCCAGCTCGTGGTGATGTCGATCGTGTTGGCGTTCATCGACCGCATTTTCATGACGGCCAGGAGACCCATGCCGGCCATTGCGACCAGCAGGAACGCCACGACACTGATGATCTTGGCGCGGATGGAAATGGTGGCAAGCATAATCGGGTCTCTTTGTGCTGGCGCGGTGCGCGTCCGGAGGTATTACGAATCAACCAAAGGGAGCAGCACCAACATCCAACACCAGAGCACCTGCGCAGATGTTAACTACGACTCCGTACGAGTACGGAGCCTCAAAGAGATGAACACGTCGCTAAAAATGCTCTGCGCTCAGCGCATGAGCCTAAGCGCGTCGGAGAAAAATTCACCGCCGCCGAAGTTTCCGGACTTCAGAGCGAGCAGCATGTCGGCTTGCGCGCCCACCGCATGCAGCACCGGGACACCTGCCGCGATTTCCACTCCGACGAGAAATCCGGGAATCTTCAACCGATCGACCACCGCACCGGAGGTCTCGCCGCCGGCAACGATCAGTCGCCGCACGCCTGATTTTACAAGGCTTTCCGCGATGTCGGCCATGGTCTGCTCGATCGCGTGGCCGGCCGCGTCGCGACCGTGCCGCGCCTGCAGTGCGGCGACCTGATCGGGCGTCGCGCTCGAGGCGATCAACACCGGCCCCTCCGCAAGCCGCGGTCTCGCCCAGTCCAGCGCACGCTGTGCTTCGCCGCCCCCCGTAACGATACGGTCCGGATCGAGGTGAAGCACCGGCATGACGCGTTCGGCGTTGGCGATCTGCTGAAGCGTCGCCTGAGAGCAGCTCCCGGCGAGGCAGGCCGCCGGTCCGCCGACGGCAATGCCGGTCTCGCCGTTCGCCCCGGCCGATTTGACTTTACCCGTTGACACCAGCGCACACGCGAGCCCGAGGCCGATGCCGGAGGCGCCGACCGACAGCCGATGTTCGGCGGCGACGAGGCCGATGGTCTCGAGGTCGCGGTCGAAGACCGCGTCGATGATGGCAGCGCCAATGCCCTTGCCCGCCAGCTCGGCCAGCCGCGCCCGCACGGCATCTGCGCCGCGCGTGACGGTGGCGAGATCGACGAGACCGATCTGCGTCCCGCTCTGGCGCGCCAGCACGCGCACCAGGTTGGAATCGTGCATCGGGTTGAGCGGATGGTCCTTCAGCGGGCTCTCGTTGAGCGGCACGGCACCGACGAAGAGGTTGCCCTGGTAGACGGTGCGGCCGGTCTCCGGGAAGGCCGGCGTCACCAGCACGGCACCTTCGCCGCTATCGGCACGCAGCGCGTCCATCACCGGGCCGATATTGCCGGCGTCCGTGGAATCGAAGGTCGAGCAGATCTTGAACAGCACGTGGCCGGCGCCGCGGCCGCGCAGCCACTGATCCGCCGCGCGCGAACGCGACACGGCAAGGCCGGCCTCGATCGAGCGGCTCTTCAGCGACACCACGACGGCATCGACCTCGGGCAGTGCGAGATCGTCGGCGGGCACGCCGATGGTCTGCACGGTGCGCAGGCCCGCGCGCGTCAGCGTGTTGGCGAGATCGGAAGCGCCGGTGTAATCGTCGGCGATGCAGCCCAACGCAAGTGTCACGGCTTCACTCCAGCGTAAGGCTTGAACCAGGCAAGGCCATCCGTGGTCTTGCCGCGCGGATTGTACTCGCAGCCGACGAAGCCGGCATAGCCGAGGCGGTCGAGCTCTTCGAACAGGAACGGATAGTTCAGCTCCTCCCCGTCAGGCTCGTTGCGCGAAGGGATGCTGGCGATCTGGATGTGGCCGATGATCGGCATCATCTCGCGCAGCCGCATCGTGACGTCGCCATGGATGATCTGGCAGTGATAGATGTCGAACTGGAGCTTGAGGTTCGGAAGCCTCAGTTCCTGGATCAGATCGCGCGCAAAGCCGAAATCGTTGAGGAAGTAGCCGGGCACGTTGCGCGCATTGATCGGCTCGAGCACGATATCGATGCCGTGCGGGGCGAAGAACTCCGCAGCCCATGCCACCGATTTGTAGAATGCCTCGATCGCGACGCGCTCGCCGCGGTTGGCGATGCCGGCCATCAGGTGCAGGCGCTTGACGCCGGTCGCCTTGGCGTAAGGCAGCGCCGTCTCCAGGCCCGCCTTGAGATCGGAGAAGCGCGAGGGGAGCGCCGCAAAGCCCTTCTCGCCGGCGTTCCAGTCGCCCGGCGGCAGGTTGAACAGCGCCTGGGTCAGGCCGTTGCGCTTGAGGCGGTCGCCGACCGCCTCGGCCGGATGCTCATAGGGAAAGAGAAACTCGACCGCGGTGAAGCCAGCCTGGGCTGCGGCATCGAAGCGATCGAGGAACGGCACCTCGGTGAACATCATCGAGAGATTGGCGGCGAAACGGGGCATTGGCGTCCTCTTCGTTACTTGTCGCCGGGCAGCTTGACGCCGGTGACCTGCGCATACATCCGCGCCACCGAGGCGTCGTCGTCCCGGCCCATGCCCGCGGCCGATGTCATCAGGAACATCTGGAGCGCGGCGGCGGAGACCGGCACCGGGAATCGCGCGCTGCGCGCCATGTCCTGGATGATGCCGAGATCTTTCACGAAGATCTCGACGGCGCTGCGCGGTGTGTAGTCGCCGTCGAGCACGTGCGGCATGCGGTTCTCGAACATCCAGGAATTGCCGGCGGAGGCCGTGATCACCTCATAGACCTTGCGGATGTCGAGGCCCTGCTTGGCGGCGAATGCCATCGCCTCCGAGGCGGCGGCGATGTGCACGCCGGCGAGCAGCTGGTTGATCATCTTGAAGGCGGCGCCCTGGCCGGCGGCATCGCCGAGCTCGTAGAGCTTTGCGGCCATGGCATCGAGCGCAGGCCGCGCCTTCGCGAACGCTGTGGGGCTGCCGGAGGCGAGGATCGTCAGCTCGCCTTGCGCGGCGCGCTGCGCCCCGCCGGAAATCGGTGCATCCAGATAATGCCGGCCGGTCGCCTCCAGCTGCTTGGCAAGGCGTCGTGCCACGTCGGGGTCCATCGTGGCGGAGGATACGAAGACGCTGCCTTCAGGCATGGTCTCGGCGGCCCCATCCTTGCCGAACAGGACGGCTTCCGTCTGCGCGGCATTGACGACGACGCTGACGACGATGTCCGCGCTCTTGGCCGCCTCGGCCGGCGTTTTGGCACCCGCACCGCCATCCTTGACGAAACGCGCCACCGCCTCGGCCGACACGTCGCAGCCGGTGACGGCGTGGCCGGCGCGCTTCAGCGAGGTCGCCATGCCAAACCCCATCGAGCCGAGCCCGATGACCGCGATGCGCTGATTTTGTGACGTGGAGGCGGACATGCAACTAACCCTTGCGAACGTTTCCCGGACGGCCGGCTTTTGCGGCGGCTCGGCGAACCGATATCACGCCTTGGCCGCGCTGCCAAAGCGTGAGACAAGCGGGCATGACGGCCATGAAACCTGAAGCGAGCAACGAGACGCGGCTGCGCGAGGACATCTGCCGCTTCGGACGGTCCCTGTTCGAGCGCGGGCTGACGCCCGGCTCCTCCGGCAATATCAGCGTCAGGCTGGACGGCGGCGGCTGGCTGGTGACGCCGACCAATGCCTCGCTCGGTTTCCTCGATCCTGCGAAGCTGTCGCGGCTGGACGAGAAGGGCCAGCTGGTGTCGGGCGATGCCCCGACCAAGGAAGTTCCGCTGCACACCGCGCTCTATGACACGCGCGGCAGTGCCCGCGCCATCGTGCATCTGCACTCGACACACTCGGTCGCGCTCTCGATGCTGCCCGAGATCGACCCGCGCGCCGCGCTGCCGCCGATGACGGCCTATTATCTGATGAAATGCGGCGCCACCGCGCTCGTGCCGTACTACCGCCCCGGCGATCCCGCGGTCGCGGATGCGATCAAGGGCCTGGCGGGGAAATATTCATCGGTGCTGCTCGCCAATCACGGCCCGGTCGTTGCCGGCGACACGCTGGAAGCCGCGGTGTTCGCGACGGAGGAGCTGGAGGAGACGGCGAAGCTCTATCTGCTGCTGCGGGGGATGAACCCGCGCTATCTGTCACCGGAACAGGTGGCGGATCTGGTGAAGGTGTTTGGGGTGACGTTGCCGGAGCATGGGAACGGGCATTGAACCACACCCACCGCCGTCGTCCTGAGGTACGAGCCTTGCGATGCGATGCATCGCAAGGTGAAGCCTCGAAGGATGGGCTCCAGGCGCTCGCGGCTCATCCTTCGAGGCGCGCGAAGGGTGCGCACCTCAGGATGACGGTTGCGATTGTGGAGACAATCGCCGCAGCTACAGCCCCAGATACGCCTTCCTCACGTCGGGATTGCCCCTGATCTCAGCCGCGGGCCCCTGCATCAGCACGCGGCCGGTTTGCAGGATGTAGGCGCGGTCGGCGATCTCCAGGCACTCGGCCATGCGCTGCTCGACGATCAGCACGGTCATGCCGGCGTCGCGGATGCGCTTCACCGCCTGGAAAATCTCGTCGACAAGCTTTGGCATGATGCCCTGCGAGGGCTCGTCCAGCATCAACAGACGCGGGCGCGTCATCAACGCGCGGCCGATCGCGAGCATCTGCTGCTCGCCGCCGCTTAGCGTTTCGGCGCGCTGCTCCAGGCGCTCGGCCAGGCGGGGAAACAGCTGGAAGACGAGATCGAGCGGCCCCTCGCGGTTCGCGTCACCGCGGTAGAGATAGCTGCCGAGACGCAGATTGTCGCGCACCGACAGGCGCGGGAACAGGCGGCGATTCTCCGGCACATAGGCAATGCCGGTCGCCGTGATGTGGTGCTGCGCCATGCCGTCGAGGCGCTTGCCGTCGAACGTCACCGTGCCGGAACGCGGCCGCTCGGCGCCGGCGATGGATTTGAGCAGCGTCGATTTGCCCGCGCCGTTGGCGCCGGCGACGCAGACGATCTCACCCTTCTGGACCTCGATCGAGATCGCGGAGATCGCGACCAGGCCCTGATAGGCGGTCGTGACTTCACGCACGCTGAGCATGACGATCTCCCAGATATGCGCTGATCACCTTGGGATCGCGAACGACATCGGCGGGCTTGCCCTCGACCAGCACCTTGCCGAGATCGAGCACGATGGCGCGATCGACCAAGGGCATCACGATCTCCATGACGTGCTCGACCATCAACACGGTGATGCCGGCATCGCGCACCTTGCGCACCAGCGCGACACCAGTCTGCGCTTCGGTCGGCGTCAGGCCGGTGAGGACTTCGTCGAGCAGCAGCAGTTTCGGTTCGGTCGCGAGCGCACGGGCGACTTCGAGACGGCGCTTCTCGGCGGGCACGAGGTCGCTGGCAAGCACGTCGGCGCGCGCGGCAAGGCCGGTGAACTCCAAGACCTCGTGCGCCTTGCGACGGGCCTCGCGCATCACAGTGTTGCGCACCAGCGCGCCAACGATGACATTGTCGATCACCGTCATGGTCTCAAAACTCTTGACGACCTGGAAGGTGCGGCCGACGCCGCGCTGGCAGCGTTCGGCCGCCGGCATGTGGGTGACGTCCTCGCCGTCGAAGAGAATCGAGCCTTGCGTCGGCGGCAGAACGCCGGCGATGAGATTGAACAGCGTCGACTTGCCGGCGCCGTTGGGGCCGATCAGGCCGACGATCTCGCCGCGGCCGACCGAGATCGAGACGTCGCTGTTGGCGACGAGGCCGCCGAACCGCTGCCAGACGCCGCGGGTTTCAAGAAGCGCGGTCATCGTGCGGCCCCCGTCTTCTTCCGGCGTGAAAACAGGCTGAGCAGTCCCCGCGGCAAGGCCAGCGAGATCAGGACGATCAGCGTACCGTAGACGATGAGGTCGACACCGCGCCCGGAGCCGCCGAACTTGAAGCGGGTCAGCTCCGTCAGCGGGATCAGGATGGCGGCCCCTAGCACCGGACCCCACAGGGTGCCGATGCCGCCGAGCACGGCGGGCAGCGCCATCAAGAGCGAGAACTGGAAGCCCATGACGCTTTCAGGATCGATGTAGGAGACGAACTGGGCATAGAAGCTGCCACCCACCGCGACCAGGAAGGCGGAGACGGCGGCCGCGCCCATCTTGGAATTGAACACGTCGACACCGAGGCTCTCGGCCGCGTCCGGATTGTCCTTTACCGCACGCCACCAGAATCCCCATTTCGAGTTCTCCAGCCACCAGGTAACGAACCAGGCGAGGCAGCACAGCGCCAGCGCGAAATAGAAGTACGGCAGCTTGGTGCGCAGGAACTGGAATTTCAGCCAGCTGTCGCCGCGGATTGGAATGGTGATGCCCATCGCGGCGCCGGCCCATTCCCAGTTGTGGAACAGAAGCAAGCCGATCTCGGCGATGACGATGGTGGCGATCACGAAGTAATGGCCGCGCAGGCGGAAGAAGGGATAACCGAGCCCCATCGCGATCAGCGCCGACACGACGCCGCCCGCCAGCATGCCGAACCAGGGCAGCACGCCGAACTTCGTGAACAGCAGCTCGGTGGTGTAGGCGCCCAGGCCGAAATACAGCGCGTGCCCGAGCGAGATCTGCCCGCAATAGCCGGACAGGATGTTCCAGCTCTGCGACAGGCCCGCATACATCAGCGTCAGGATCAGGATGTTCTGGACGACGACGTCCTTCACGAACAATGGCGTCGCTGCGGCAATCGCGGCGAGCACCGCGGCGATGATGAGGTCGCGGCGGCGCCGCGCTGCAAAATCCTTGTCCATCAGATCGATCCGAACAGGCCGCGCGGCCGGATGAAGACGACCAGCAGATAGACCGCGTAGATGCCGACCGATTTCAGCGACGGCGGCAGCACCAGCGCGGTGGTCGCTTCGACGAGGCCGACGATGATGCCGCCGGCAAAGGCGCCGAACACGCTGCCGAAGCCGCCGAGCGCCACCGTGACATAGGCGATCAGCGCAAAGGACGCGCCGACATCGGGATAGATATAGAAGAAGCTCGCCATGATCGCGCCAGCGAGACCGACCAGCGCGGCACCAAGGCCCCAGCCGAACGCGAACACGCGGTTCTTGTCGATGCCGACCAGCGCGACCGCACCGGGATCTTCGCGGGTGGCTTCCAGCGCGCGGCCGAAATCGGTGCGATGGATGAAGAAGTAGAGGCCGGCAAAGGCGAGGATCGAGACCAGCGCACCGACCAGCTGCGGCTCCGGCAGGAAGATGCCGGCGACCGAGATGGTTTTGCCACCGAGCCAGGATTGCGGAATGCTGCGATAATCAGGCGTGAAGAAGAACTGCGCCAGGCCCCGCATCACGATGGCAAGGCCGAACGTGGTGAAGATCTGCACCATGCCGGCGTTGGCCTTGGCCCGCATGGCGAAGCGTACAATGAGCAAGTAGACCACCGCTCCGAAGATAAAGAGCGCCGCGGCGACCAACGGCGCCGAAAGCAAGGGGTCGATCGCGAAGAACGCGAACAGGAAGAAGGACAGGTACATCGCGATCATCAGGAACTCGCCATGAGCGAAGTTCGTGACGTCCATCAGGCCGAAGATCAGCGCGAGGCCGACCGCGATCAGTCCGTACAACAGCCCCATGAGGAGGCCGCTCGCGAGACTCTGGATAATGGCTTGCGCTGTCAAAAGTCCGTCCCCCGAAATAGATCCTCATCCCGAGGAGCGCGCTCAGGCGCGCGTCTCGAAGGATGGCCAGCCCTCGTCCTTCGAGACGCGGACTACGCCCGCTCCTCGGGATGAGGGCGGGAGCTGCATCTGAGCTCCCGCGTCCCAGTCTTACTTCATCGGCCAGACCGCCTCGGCGATCGCGGCCTGCGGCGGGAAGATGGTGACGAACTTGCCGCCGATATATTGCAGCAGCACCGGGTCGGCGTCGTTGTTCTGGCCCATCTCGTCGAACTTGACGCGCTTCCAGGGCATGATGGTCTGCTCGCCCGGGATGTCGGTCGCGGCCAGCGCATCGCGGATCTTCTCGCCGTCGGTCGACTTGGCGCGGCTGATGGCGTCGGCGAGGATGATCAGGCCCATGAACTGGCGCGAGGTGAGGTCGTTGAAGTCCTTGCCCGACCGCGTCTTGAACATCTCGTTGATCTTGCCGACCATCGGGCGCTTCTGCGCGAGGTCGAGCGAGAAGGTGCCGCGCGAGATCACGCCTTCGAGCTTGTCGCCGACGGCATCATAGAGCGCCTTCTCGGAGAAGCCGGCGTCCTGCGCCACGATCGCATTCGGCTTGTAGCCGAGCTCGGCCATGGTCTTGACCAGGAGGATGCCGTCGGTGGTGTAGCTCGAGGGCATCAGCACGTCGGCATTCGCGGACTTGAGCTGCTGCACCTCGGCCGAGAGCGAGGGCGAGTTGGCGCGATACTTGATGTCGGTGACGATCTTGTAGGCGCGCTCGCCGGCGATCTTGGCCTGGGCGTTGCCGGAATCGGTACCGAAGATAGTGTCCTCGTGGAACAGCGACAGCGTCTCGATCTTGGTGCCCTTCTTCTTCATGGCGTCGAAGAAGTCGAACATGGCGGCCGAATACATCTCGTCATGCGGCGCGGCGCGGAAATAGTACTTCAGGCCGCGGCGATGCAGGCTGGGCGAGGAATTGTCGGCGGACACAAACGGGACCTGGTAGCGCTCGCAGATCTGGCTCACCGTGACGGCGACGGCGCTCTGATAGGTCCCGATGATGGCTGAGACCTTCTCCTGCGTGATCAGGCGCTCGGCTTCGGCGCGGCCCTTCTGCGGATCGGCCTGGTGATCGGCGAACACGAGGCGGACCTTGGCGCCGCCGAGGCCCGGCAGGCCCTCGCCCTTCGCCAGCGGCAGGTCGAAATCGGTGTCCTTGTTGATGACCTCGAGCGCGGTCTCATAGGCCTTCTGCGCATCGACGCCCTGCTGCGCGCTGCCGCCGGAGAACGGATAGATGACGCCGATCACGACTTCGGAAGTCTGTGCGCGCGCCGCCAGCGGCACCAGTGCGGCAGTCGCGGTGGCTCCCAACAACACGTCGCGGCGAGTGATCGTCATGGCAAAGTCCCCTGTACTGAATTTCGGCTGATCGAATGAAGCGATTGATGGATGCAGTAAAGCCCTAACATGCAGCATACGCTGCCCATTAAATCACGGCCATGGTCCTGTTCTTGAGATCCGTCACCAGCATCAGGCCGGGCGAATGCGTGATCGCGAACGGGAGCTTGGCGGCGTTGATGACGGATTGCGGCGTCACGCCGCAGGCCCAGAACACCGGAATCTCGTCGTCGGCGACCGGCACCGGATCGCCGTAGTCCGGCTTGGCGATGTCCTTGATGCCGATCAGATGCGGATGGCCGAGATGGACGGGCGCGCCGTGCACGGCGGGATAGCGCGAGGTGATCTGCACCGCGCGGATCGCATCCGAAGGCTTGAACGGACGCATCGACACCACCATGGGGCCGGCGAACGGACCGGCCTCGCCGCAGGCGATGTTGGTACGATACATCGGCACGCGCACATTGCGCTCGATGTGCCGGATCGGCATGCCCTCGTCGAGCAAGGCTTCTTCGAACGAGAAGGAGCAGCCGAGCACGAAGGTCACGAGATCGTCGCGCCAATGCTTCGTCACATCGGTCGGCTCGTCGACGACCTCGCCGTCGCGCCAGACGCGGTAGCGCGGCACGTCGGTGCGGATGTCGAGATCGGCGCCGAGCGAAGGGATGTGCGGACTGCCGACATCGGACATGCCGATGATCGGGCACGGCTTCGGATTGAGCTGGCAGAAGCGATGAAAGGCGCTGGCATATTCCGCCGGCAGGATCGCCAGATTGCCCTGGACGAAGCCGGGGGCGACGCCTGCGGTGGAGGCGACCAGCCCTTGCCGGTAGGCAAGCCGCGCCTTGCGGCTCGGAAGGGCGTCGGGCGTTTCAGTTTGCTGCACTGCCACCAAAACAGTCATGTAATCGACCTGCCTATAAACTCGACAAAGACAGCCAACACCAAGCGTGCTATAAAGTCTAATCGTCCTTTCTAATCGATATCGATAAATCTATTTTATCGGCAAGGAAAATCCTTTCAATGCTGGACTTCAGGTCGATCGAGACTTTTCTCTGGGTCGTAAAGCTCGGCAGCTTCCGCGGCGCCGCAGCACGGCTCAATACGACCCAGCCGGCGATCTCCCAGCGCATCGCCCAGCTCGAGCGCGAGATGGGCGTCAAGCTGCTCAACCGCGACCACCGCGTCGCCTCGCCGACGCCGAGCGGCCGGCAGATGATGGTCTATGCGGAGAAGCTGATCGGCCTGCGCGCTCAGATGATGGCGGAGATCGGCGACCGCTCGGCGATGCGCGGCGTGATGCGGCTCGGCGTCGCTGAGACCATCGTGCACACCTGGCTGCCGCGCCTCGTGAAGAGCGTGAACCAGGTCTATCCGAATCTATCGCTCGAGATCGAGGTCGACATCACGCCCAACCTCACCGCGCGCCTGCTCGCGCAGGAGATCGAGCTTGCCTTCGTGGTCGGACCGTTGTCGGCGTCGGGCGTGCATAATCGCGTGCTCGCAGATTACCCGATCGGCTTCCTCGCAAGCCCTTCGCTCGGCCTCGGCAAAGGCCGGGTGACACCGGCGGAGCTTGCGCGGTTTCCGATCATCACCTTCCCGCGCAAGACCAAGCCTTACGAGGTCGTGCGCGAGGTATTCGACCGGCCGGAGCTGCCGCCGATCCGGCTGCACGCGTCCGCATCGCTAGCGACCGTTATCCACATGGCGGTCGAAGGCCTCGGCGTCGCCGTGATCCCCGACGCGATCGTCGAGAACGAGCTCGCCGACGGGCGGTTACAGCTGCTCGACACCGATCTTGCGATCGCACCGCTGACGTTCACCGCTAGCTGGCTCGCCTCGCCCGACGTCGTCGCCGTGGAGCGCGTCGCCGAGCTTGCACGGCAGATTGCGCAGAGCAGCCTCGCAGTTGACGCGCCCGCGCTGGCGCGTCATTGAAAAAGGCGCCGGACAACCTTCAACGTCATTCCGGGGCGATGCGACAGCATCGAACCCGGAATCTCGAGATTCCGGGTTCGGCTCTTCGAGCCGCCCCGGAATGACAACTGAGAGACTGACCGCATGAGCCGAGCCGCCACCAATCTGCAAATCGATTCCGCCCGCCTCTGGGGCTCCATCCACGAGACCGCGCAATTCGGCGCGACGGCCAAAGGCGGTGTGCGGCGGCTAACGCTGAGCAGCGAAGACAAGCAGGTACGCGACTGGTTCCGCCAGGCCTGCGAGGACGCTGGTCTCGAAGTGCACACCGACGCACTCGGCTCACAATTCGGCCTGCGCAAGGGCCGCGACATGTCGAAGCCGCCCGTCGGCATCGGCTCGCATCTCGACACCCAGCCGACCGGCGGCAAGTATGACGGCATTCTGGGCACGCTCGGCGCGCTGGAGGTGATCCGCACGCTGAACGATGCCGGCATCGAGACCGAAGCGCCGATCTGCGTCGTCAACTGGACCAACGAGGAAGGCTCGCGCTTCGCGCCCGCGATGATGGCCTCCGCCGCCTATGTCGGCGACTTCACCACCGACGACATTTTGTCCCGCAAGGACGCCGAGGGCACGACCGTCGGCCAGGCGCTGGACAGCATCGGCTATCGCGGCGACAAGCCGGTCGGCTTCCAGAAGCTTGGCTGCTTCGTCGAATTGCACATCGAGCAAGGCCCGATCCTGGAGGCCGAGGGCAAGACCATCGGCGTGGTCGATTCCGGCCAGGGCGTGCTGTGGTATGACGGCAAGATTTCCGGTTTCGAGAGCCATGCCGGATCCACGCCGATGCCGCTGCGGCGCGACGCGCTGGCGACGCTGTCGGAGATCGTGCTGGCGATGGAATCCATCGCGAAGAAGCACGGACCGAATGCGGTCGGCACCATCGGCGAAGCCGTGATCGCAAACCCCTCGCGCAACGTCATTCCGGGCGAGATCGCCTTCACCATGGATTGCCGCAGCGCGGACGGCGCCATCATGGACGCGCTCGATCGCGATCTGCGCGCCGCAATTGCCGAGATCGCCGCGCGCCGCAAGGTCGAGGTCAAGATCGACCTGGTCTGGCGCAAGCCGCCGACGCATTTCGATCCCAAGCTGATCTCGGCGGTCGAGAACGCGGCAAAGACGCTCGGCTATTCCTCGCGCCGCATCACCTCCGGCGCCGGCCACGACGCCTGCAACCTCAACACGATCATGCCGGCGGCGATGGTGTTCGTGCCCTGCAAGGACGGCATCAGCCACAACGAGCTGGAGGATGCGACGCAGCCGGACTGCACTGCTGGCACCAACGTTCTCATGCATACCGTGCTGGCGATCGCCGGCGTCGCGTCCTGACCGGAGAGAGCCATGCGCGGAGTTTTCGTCGACGCCAATGAAGCGCTAGCCGTGATCATGGAACGGCTGGAGAAGCCCGGGGATCCCAAGGTGCGGATCCACCGGGATCCCGACATCAAGCCCGAGCAATATCCTGACATCCTCGATGGCGCCGAGATCGCCATCGTCGATCACACCGCGCTGCCGACCGAGGTGGCGAAGAAGTGCACCGGCCTCAAGCACGTCGTGTTCCTCGGCACCGGCGCGCGCAGCTACATGAACCCTGAGGAGCTGGCGGAACTCGGCATCTCCGTGCATCTGATCAAGGGCTATGGTGATACCGCGGTCGCCGAATCCGCAATCGCGCTGATGTGGGCGTCGGCCCGCGGCATCGCGATGATGGACCGCGAGATGCGCGTCGGCAACTGGCTGCGCGAAGACGGCATGCAGCTCACCGGCAAGACACTCGGCCTGATCGGTTTCGGCGGCATCGCCGCCGAGGTCGCGCGCATTGCGTCCGGCAGCGGCATGAAGGTGATCGCCTGGAATCGCTCGCCGAAGAGCCATCCGGGCGTGGAATTCACCGATCTCGACAGCGTGCTGGCAAGGAGCGACGTCGTGTCGCTGCACCTGCTGCTCAACGACGAGACGCGCGGCATGATCACGCGCGAGAAGATCGCAAAAATGAAGCGTGGTGTCATCCTCATCAACACCGCCCGCGCCGCTGTCGTCGACGAGGCCGCCATGATCGACGCGCTGAAATCCGGCCACATCCGCCATGCCGGCCTCGACGTCTTCAACATCGAGCCGCTGCCCGGCGATCATCCGCTCACAAAACTGCCGAATGTGACGCTGTCGGCGCATTCGGCGTTCCGTACACCGGAGGCGAGCGAGAACCTGATTGGCGCGGCGTGGGAGCACTGCCGCCGGATCGTGAATTCGTAGGGTGGGTTAGCCCTGCAGTACGCGAAGCGCATCTGCAGGGCCTAACCCACCTCTGTCTATTCCGCGGAGACTGAAGAGGCGGGTTACGGCTTCGCCTAACCCACCCTACGTCCTCCCCCCGCCAAATTGTGAAGGGATAAGAGCAATAACAATGGCCGACTATCGCACCATCAAGGCAGAGCCGCTCACCAACGCCATTCGTGCCATCGTCAAGGCGGGCGGGTCTTCGGACCGCGAAGCCGAGCTCGTGGCCACCAATCTGGTCGAGGCCAACCTCAAGGGCCATGACTCCCATGGCGTCGGCATGATCCCGCGCTATGTCCAGAGCGTCACCAATGGTGGCCTCGCGGTGAACGCGCACGTCAAGATCGTGCTCGACACCGGTCCGCTCCTCACTCTCGACGGCCTCACCGGCTACGGGCAGGTGATCGGTCATGAAGCAATGGAGCTGGCAGCCGAACGCGCTAAGCGAAACGGGGTGTGCCTCGTCGGCCTCTCCAATTCGCATCACATCGGTCGCATCGGCCACTGGGCTGAGCAGTGCATCGACCACGGACTGGTCTCGATCCACTTCGTCAACGTCATTTCCCGCCCGATCGTGGCGCCCTGGGGCGGCAGCGATGCGCGCCACGGCACCAACCCGTTCTGCGTCGGCATCCCGCGCGCCGGCAAGGACCCGATCGTGCTCGACTTCGCCACCAGCAGGATCGCACAAGGCAAGACCCGCGTCGCCCACAACAAGGGTGTCGCGCTCGAGCCTGGCACCATCATCGACAATGAAGGCAAGCCCACCACCAACCCGCGCTACACCGTGATCCCGCCGCACGGCGCCATCCTCCCCTTCGGCGAGCACAAGGGCTCCGGCCTCGCGCTGGTCTGCGAAATCCTCGGCGGCGCGCTCTCCGGCGGGCAGGTGGTCAAGGGCCCCTCCGACGGCAAGTACAACGTCCTCAACGGCATGCTCTCGATCGTCATCGATCCCGGCAAGCTCGGCACCGGCGAAAACCTCGCGCGCGAAGTCGAGAGTTTTGTTGCCTGGCAAACCGGCTCGCCGCCTGCCCCCGGCGTCGACAAGGTCAGAATCGCCGGCGAGCCCGAGCGCGAGACCAAGAAGAAGCGCCTTGCCGAAGGCATTCCGGTCGATCCGACAACCTGGCAGGAGATCATCGAGGCCGGGAAGAAATTCGGGCTGGATCAGACGGCGATCGAGGACATCGCTGGCTGATCGAGAACGAAATAGAAATCGTAGGGTGGGTTAGCCGCAGGCATAACCCACCACCTTCTTCGCCGAGAGGTGGGTTACGCCAAGCAGATGCGCTTTGCGCATCTGCAGGGCTAACCCGCCCTGCGCATTCTCCGTCAATCCACCATATCCGCGACGGCCTTGCCGCAGGCCGTGGTGTCGGCGTTGCCGCCGAGGTCCTTGGTGCGGAGCGTGCGTTCGGCCAGCGTGCGCTCGATCGCCTCGACGATCGATTGGCCGGCTTCCTTCTCGCCGAGATGCTCGAGCATCATGGCGCCCGACCAGATCGCACCGATCGGGTTGGCGATGCCTTGGCCGGCGATATCAGGCGCCGAGCCGTGCACCGGCTCGAACACCGAGGGGAAATCGCCCTCGGGGTTGATGTTGCCTGACGGCGCGATGCCGATCGTGCCGGTGCAGGCCGGACCGAGGTCGGAGAGGATATCGCCGAACAAATTGGAGCCGACCACGACGTCGAACCAATCCGGATGCAGCACGAAGTTCGCGGTGAGAATGTCGATGTGGTACTTGTCCCACTTCACCCCCGGAAACTTCTTGGCCATCGCCTCCACGCGCTCGTCCCAATAGGGCATGGTGATGGAGATGCCGTTGGACTTGGTCGCCGAGGTCAAATGCTTCTTCGGCCGCGACTGCGCGAGCTCGAAGGCGAACTTCAGGATGCGGTCGACGCCGGTGCGGGTCATCACCGTCTGCTGGGTGACGAACTCGCGGTCGGTGTCGGGGAACATGCGGCCACCGACGGAGGAATATTCACCTTCGGTGTTCTCGCGCACCACCCAGAAATCGATATCGCCGGGCTTGCGGCCCGCCAGCGGCGACGGCACGCCGGGCATCAGCCGCACCGGGCGCAGGTTCACATACTGGTCGAACTCCCTGCGGAATTTGATCAGCGAGCCCCACAGCGAGACGTGGTCCGGAATCTTGGCCGGCCAGCCGACCGCACCGAAATAGATCGCATCGTGCTTGCCGATCTTGTCCTTCCAGTCATCGGGCATCATCTGGCCGTGCTTCTCGTAATAGTCCCACGACGAGAAGTCGAAATGGTCGAAATGCAGGGAGACCCCGTGCTTCTTCGCCGCCGATTCCAGGACGCGCAGGCCCTCAGGCATCACTTCCTTGCCGATGCCGTCACCGGGAATGACCGCGATCCGGTATTGTTTCTTGCTCATCGAGAACGTCCTTGGTTGGTCCGGCAGCCGCCGCCTTTTGACCGCACTGCAATGGACCAAACGCAGCGGCAGCGCAACGCTGCACTGCAATGTTGACCATGGCGCGGCCAAGCGCCTACTGATTTTATCCTGTTCCTATCCTGCGAGTACCCTCATGGATCTGCATCTGCGTGGCAAGCGCGTCCTGATCACGGGCGCGTCCAAGGGCATTGGCGCCGCAGCCGCCGAAGCGTTTGCCGAGGAAGGCGCACACCTCCTGCTCGCCGCCCGCAACGGCGACCAGCTCAAGGCGCTGGCCGAGCGCCTGCGCTCCGCCCACCAGATCGATGCCGCAACGAGCATCGTCGATCTTCGCAAGGCTGAGGATCTGGCGCGGCTCGCGAAGGAAGCGGCCGACATCGACGTGCTCGTCAACAATGCGGGCGACATCCCCGGCGGCTCGATCGACAAGATCGACGAGGCGACCTGGCGTCACGCCTGGGAATTGAAAGTGTTCGGCTATATCAACCTGACGCGGCAGATCTACGCGCAGATGAAGGCGAAGGGCGGCGGCGTCATCGTCAACGATATCGGCGCGGCCGGCGAAAAATTCGACGCCAACTACATCTGCGGCAGCGCCGGCAATGCCGCGCTGATGGCCTTCACCCGCGCGCTCGGGGGAAAAAGTCTCGCCGACAACATCCGCGTGGTCGGCATCAATCCCGGCCCTGTCGGCACCGATCGCCACGTCACCCTGCTGAAGACGCGGGCCAAGCACCAGTTCGGCGACGAGAACCGCTACAAGGAATTCCAGAAGAGCCTGCCGCTCGGCCGTCCCGCGCATGCGCGCGAGATCGGCGACCTCATGGCGTTCCTGGGGTCGGACCGCGCCGGGTATACGTCGGGTGTGATCTACACGGTCGACGGCGGCATCAGCGCTGGATGGGGTTAACTGACCTCGGGGACCGTCGTTCCGGGGCGATGCAAAGCATCGAACTATGGTGCGCGATTGCGCACCTGAGAACCTCGAGATTCCGGGTTCGCCCTTCGGGCGCACCGGAATGACAATCTAGAGCTAGGAGTACAATAATTGCCTCAAGACCTGATCCGTGAAACCGCCTGCGCCGTCGTCGACAAGCTGCGGTCCGGCGATGTCTCGCCGCTCGAACTGCTGGATGTCGTGGAGAAGCGCATCAGTGAAGTCGACGGCAAGGTGAACGCGCTGCCGATCCTGTGTTTCCAGCGCGCGCGGGACAGCGCCAAGGCCTTGATGCGGAAACCCGCCGGCGCGCGGGGGCTGCTCGCGGGCCTGCCGGTGCCGATCAAGGATCTGACCGACGTTGCGGGCGTACTGAACACGCAGGGCTCGCCGATCTTCAAGGACAATATCCCTGCCAAGTCCGACCTCATGGTCGAGAACCTCGAGGCCAACGGGGCGGTCGTCTACGCCAAATCCAACACGCCGGAATTCGGCGCCGGCGCCAACACCTTCAACGAGGTGTTCGGCGCGACCCTCAATCCCTGGGATACTTCAAAATCCGCGGCGGGCTCTTCCGGCGGCGCGGCCGTGGCGCTGGCCACCGGCATGGCTTGGCTGGCGCAGGGCTCCGACATGGGCGGCAGCTTGCGCAGCCCCGCGGCTTTCTGCGGCGTCGTCGGCATGCGCCCGAGCATCGGCCGCGTCGCGCATACCCCCAAATCCGGCATCGATCGCAATCTCGGCGTGGTCGGCCCGATGGCGCGCAACGTCGAGGATCTCGCGCTGCTGCTGGATGCGATGAGCGGCGACTACGCGGACGATCCGCTGTCGCTGCCGGCGCCCACGACCTCGTTCCTGTCGGCGGCTCAGTCCGGCAGGAAGCCGAAGCGCATCGCCTATTCGCCCGATCTCGGCATTACGCCTGTCGATCCCGAGGTGAAGGCGATCACGCGAAAGGCGGCGGAACGCTTTGCCGAGGCCGGCGCCATCGTCGAGGAAGCGCATCCGGACTGGCGCGAGGCGCATGAATGCTTCCACGTGCTGCGCGCCTTCGATTTCGCGATCACCAAGGCCAATCTGCTGCGCACCAAGCGTGACCTGCTCAAGCCCGAGGTGATCTGGAACATCGAGGAAGGCCTCAAGCTCACGGTCGAGCAGCTCGAACGCGCCGAGGCCCAGCGCGTCGGCATGACTGCGCGGGCGGTCGAGTTCTTCAAGTCCTACGATTTGTTGCTGACGCCCACCACGATCGTGCCGCCCTTCCCGATCGAACACCGCTATGTCGCCGAATGCGCCGGCAAGAGGTTCGACAATTACGTCGAGTGGCTCGGCATCGTCTACGCCATCACGCTCGCCTGCTGCCCCTCGCTGTCGTTGCCGTGCGGCTTCACGGCGTCTGGCCTGCCGGTCGGCGTGCAGGTCGTTGGCGCACCAAGGGGGGATGCGCAGGTGCTCGCGGGCGCGAAGGTGCTGGAGGATATTCTGGGCCTGCGCAACACGACGCCGATCGATCCGAAGGTGCAAAAGTAATCTCACTCTCGTGCCCCGGACGCAGCGCAGCGCCTCTTCGGCGGTGCGCTGCAGAGCCGGGGCCCATCCTTCCACGACTTCCCGTGCATCTTCTGGGTCCCGGCTCTGCGGCACAGCGCTGATGCGCTGCGCCTTGTCCGGGACACGAGATCCTCACGTTCGACTCGTCGCCTCGAGGCTGCGGCTGTAGCGCGACATTGCGAAGCAGAAGATGAAATAGATCGAGGCGACGAAGATGTAGACCTCGACCGAGAACTGCTGCCAGGCGGGATCGATGATCGCCGTCTTCGCCGTCGTCAGCAGATCGAAGATGCCGATGATCAGGACGAGGCTGGTGTCCTTGAAGAAAGCGATGAAGGTGTTGACCAGCGGCGGAATGACATGGCGGATCGCCTGCGGCAGGATGATCAGCCGGTTCTTGCGCCAATAGGACAGCCCCAGCGCATCGGCAGCCTCGTATTGCCCGCGCGGCACGGCCTGAAGGCCGCCGCGGATGACTTCGGCGAGATAGGCACCCGCAAACAGGATGATCGCGATCTGTGCGCGGAGCAGCTTGTCGATATTGAATCCACTGGGCATGAACAGCGGAAACATCACGCTTGCCATGAACAGCAGGCTCACCAGCGGCACGCCGCGGATCAGCTCGACATAGAGCACGCTGAGCGAGCGGATCGCCGGCAGCTTCGAACGCCGGCCGAGCGCGACGAGAATGCCGAGCGGAAACCCGAATGCAAGGCCAAACGTCGCCAGGATCAGCGTGACCGGGAGGCCGCCCCAACGATCCTGCGAAACGAAGGAAAGGCCGAGCACGCCGCCCCACATCAGCACGCTGATCAGCGCGAGCGCTCCGATCCAGAGAAGGACCAGCTCGCGCCGCCACAAAGCGCGACGGGTGGAGAGGTAGAACAGCGCGATGAACAGCAATACCGACAGCGCCGGCCGCCACTGCTCGTCGAACGGATAGGTGCCGAACAGGATGAAGCGGTACTTTTCGGGAATGATCGCCCAGCAGGCGCCGAGGCCACGCACCGCGCGGCAGGCACTGGAATCGTTCGCCGGGGTCAGCCACACGGCATTGGCGATGCCCCACTGTACGAAACTGAAGATGCCCTTGGCGAGGATCGCCAGCAGCACGACGGTGAGGATACCGTTCGGGATCGACGAGAACAGATTGGTGCGCAGCCAGCGCAACGCCGGATTTCCCGTCTGCGGACGGCGGGCGGCGCGCGGCACTTCCGGCATGTCGGCGATCGCGGTCATGTTCAGCGCTCCACCAGCGCGATGCGCGAATTGTACCAGTTCATGAAGAAGCTGATGGAAAGGCTGATGGTCAGGAACACCGCCATGATTAGCGCGATCGCCTCGATCGCCTGCCCGGTCTGGTTCAGCGTGGTGTTGGCGATCGAGACCACGTCCTGGTAGCCGATCGCGACCGCGAGCGAGGAATTCTTGGTCAGGTTGAGATACTGGCTCGTCATCGGCGGCACGATGACGCGCAGCGCCTGCGGCAGGATGATCTGTCGCAGCATGAAGCTGCGGCGCAGGCCAAGCGCGTTGGCAGCATCCCACTGTCCGCGTGGCACCGACTGGATGCCGCTGCGCACGATCTCGGCAATGAAGGCCGAGGTGTAGGTGACGAGCGCGATCAGCAGCGCAAAATATTCCGGGGCAAGCGTCAGCCCGCCGACGAAATTGAAGCCGCGCAGCTCCGGCCATTCGATTGTCCAGGACACGCGAAGCAGTACTGACACCAGCACGGGCAACGCGAGGATGAAGCTCACCGCAAAGGGCCATACCGGCCGCGGCTGGCCGTCGCGCATCTGCTGCGCGATCAGCCATCGCCGGATGAGATAGACCACGGCAAGGCCGAACACCGCCGTGCCGAGCACCCAAAGCTGCGGCGGGCCAAGCGGAATTGCCGGTAGGATCAGGCCGCGATTTGACAGGAACACGCCCTCGATCGGCCGCCATGCTGCGCGCGCGGCCGGCAGCGCCTGCATCAGCACGTACCAGAACAGGAGCTGAAGCAGCAGCGGGATGTCGCGGAGCGTTTCGACATAGACGGCGGCGAGTCGTGACAGCAGCCAGTTGGCCGACAAGCGCGAGATGCCGATCAGCGTGCCCAGGATGGTCGCGAGCACGATGCCGATCACGGCGACGCGCAAGGTGTTGCCGACGCCGACGACGAAGGCCCAGAGATAGGTGTCTCTCGGATTATAGGCGAGCAGGCTGTCGGCGATCGGCATGCCCGCCTCGCGGCCGAGAAAGGCAAAGCCGGTGGTGATGCGGCGCGCCGAGAGGTTGGTGACGGTGTTCGACCAGAGAAACGCGATGACCGCGACCGCGATCCCGACCACCAGCACCTGCCAGAACAGGCCCTGCAGCTCGCGGCGTCCCCATGCGCCGAACAGGCGGCGGCGCGGCGGTCTCCGAGCGTCCGTGGTCACAGCGCAAAAATCCTTCTTGAAGAGCGACGATTTCCGGCCAGCGCACGTCAACTGTTGCACCAATCTATAATTCGTGCAACAAATGTTTCATGGCCGAGCTCGCAAAATCCTCGCCGCTGAGCGAACTGCGCATTGCATTGCCGTCGCTCCCGATGCGGCTGCAGGAAGTCGGACGCTTCGTCGCCGCCAACGATTACGACGCCACCACCCGTTCGATGCGCGACCTCGCGGCCGAAGCCGGCGCCGATCCCGCCGCGTTCACGCGGCTCGCCAAGGCGATCGGTTATTCGGGCTGGGACGAATTGCGCGCGGCGCTGACCGAGGCGCGGCGACCATCGCAGACTTCGCCCTTCTCCGGCCGCGCCAGAAGCCGCCGGCCCGGCCCAAATGCCGATGTCGCGCTGGTCACCGACAAGCTCGAGGCCGAGGCCGCCGGCCTGCCGCGCATTCCGGCGCAGCCGATTGCGGAGGCCGCGCGCTCCCTGCATGAGGCCAAGCGGATCTGGATCGCCGGCTATCGCAGCTGCCGCAGCGTTGCCGAGCTGTTGAACTACGAGCTGCGGCTGTTCCGCCCCGAGCAGGTGCAGCTCGTCGGCGTATCCGGTCCCGACGATCTCGATCTCGGCGCCTTCCGGCCAGGCGAGGCCGTCATCGTCATCGGCTTCCTGCCTTACACGCATGCGAGCGTCCGCGTCGCGCAAGCCGCCCATCACAGCGGCGCAACCCTGATTGCCATCGCGGACAGTCTCTCTGCGCCGATGGCCGAGGGCGCTGACCACGTGCTGCTGTTCGAGGCGGCCTCCTCTCCCGGTTTCTTCCCGAGTCTCACCGGCGCCATCGCGATCGCGCAGTCGCTCGCCGCGGTGACGTTCTCGCTCGGCGGCGTGGCCGCGAAGAAGCGCCTGGAGACTACCGAGGCGCGGCTCACTGCTGCCTCCATCTACGTCTCAGAGAAAGGTTGATCCATGGCCGCTCGCACCAGCCGCGTGCTGCACCGCTCGCTCCGCGAGACGCCGCCCAAGGCGATCGGCGGCGAAGGCGTCTATCTCTTTGCCGAGGACGGACGCCGCGTGATCGACGCTTCCGGCGGCGCAGCGGTCTCCTGCCTCGGCCATCAGCATCCACGCGTGATCGCGGCGATGGCGAAGCAGGCCTCGACGCTGGCCTATGCGCATACTGCTTTCTTCTCGTCCGAGCCGGCCGAAGCGCTCGCCGAGACGCTGGTCGGCCACGAGCCCGGCGGTCTCGCTTACGCCTACTTCGTCAGCGGCGGGTCCGAGGCGATCGAAGCCAGCATCAAGCTCGCGCGGCAGTATTTCATCGAGCGCGGTGAGCCGCAGCGACAACATTTCATCGCACGGCGACAGAGCTACCACGGCAACACGCTGGGCGCCCTTGCGGCCGGCGGCAATGCCTGGCGCCGCGCGCCCTATGCGCCGCTGCTCTCGGCCGCCTTCAGTCATGTGACGCCGGCGTTTGCCTATCACGAGAAGCGCGACGGTGAATCCGATGCGCAGTTCGTGGCGCGCCTGGCGGCGGAGCTCGAAGCGGAATTTCAGCGGCTCGGTCCCAACACGGTCGCGGCGTTCCTCGCCGAGCCCGTCGTCGGCGCCACCGCCGGCGCGGTGACGGCACCGGACGGCTACTTCAGGGCGGTGCGTGAGATCTGCGACCGGCACGGCGCGCTGCTCGTCCTCGACGAAGTCATGTGCGGCATGGGCCGCACCGGCACCACGCATGCCTGGGAGCAGGAAGGGGTCGCGCCCGACATCCAGGCGATCGCCAAGGGCCTCGGTGGCGGCTACCAGCCGATTGGGGCGATGCTCGCGAGCGGCAGGATCATCGACACCATCCGCGCGGGCTCAGGTGCCTTTCAGCACGGCCACACCTATCTGGCACACCCCCTCGCCTGCGCCGCCGCACTGGCGGTGCAAGAGGTGATCCGCGAGGACGGCCTGCTCGAGCGCGTGAAGGAGCGCGGCAAGCAGCTCGAACAGCGCCTGACCGAGCGCTTCGGCAATCACCGCCATGTCGGCGATATCAGGGGCCGTGGCCTGTTCTGGGCGATCGAGCTCGTCGCCGATCGCGCCAGCCGCGCCTCGTTCGATCCCGCGCTCAAGCTCAATCAGAAGATCAAGGCGGAGGCCTTCGCCAATGGGCTCGGCTGCTATCCCGGCGGAGGCACCGTGGATGGCGTGCGCGGCGACCACGTGTTGCTGGCGCCGCCCTATATCGCCTCCGCAGAGGAGATCGACCTGATCGTCGACAAGCTCGGCACGGCCGTCGACAACGTGTTGCGTAGTGTCAATCACTGAGGGGAGTAGCATGATGAGGAAAGTGGTTATCGCAGCGAGCGTCCTCGCTGCATCGACGGTTGTCGCATCCGCCGCGACGCTCGATACGGTGAAGAGCCGTGGCACGCTGGTGTGCGGCGTCAGCGCCGGCTTTGCCGGCTTCTCGGCGCCCGACTCGCAAGGCAATTACAAAGGTCTCGACGTCGATTATTGCCGCGCGCTCGCTGCCGGCGTGCTCGGTGATGCCAGCAAGGTGCGCTACGTCTCGCTGACAGCGCAGAACCGCTTCACCGCCCTGCAATCGGGCGAGATCGACGTGCTCTACCGCAACTCGACGCAGACCTATCTGCGCGGTGTGACGCTCGGCCTGCGGCAGGGCCCGGTCAACTTCTACGACGGCCAGGGCTTTGTCGTGAAGAAGGACCTGGGCGTCAAGGACATCAAGGACCTCAAGGGCGCCACCGTCTGCGTGGCGCAAGGCACCACGCACGAGGTGACGCTCGGCGATTACGGCCGCGCCAACGGCATCGACTGGAAGCCGCTGGTATTCGACCGCGTCGACACCATGTACCAGACCTTCTTCGGCGGCCGCTGCGATGCCATGACCCAGGACGCCTCCGCACTCGCCGGCGCCGTGACCACCGCGGCGCCGAACCCGGCCGACTACGTCGTGCTGCCGCAGACGATCAGCAAGGAGCCGCTCGGGCCCTTCACCCGCAACGGCGACGAGGTCTGGAGCGACATCGTCACCTGGCTGCATTACGGCCTGATCGAGGCCGAGGAGCTCGGCGTGACGCAGGCCAATGTCGACGAGATGGCGAAGTCGCAGACGCCCGCGATCCAGCGCCTGCTGGGCGCCTCCGGCGACCTCGGCTCGCGGCTCGGGCTCGACAACAAATGGCTGGTCACCGCGATCAAGGTCACCGGCAATTACGGCGAGATCTACGAGCGCAATGTCGGCAAGGCGAGCCCGCTCAAGCTGGACCGCGGCCTCAATGGCCTCTGGAGCAAGGGCGGCTTGATGTACGCGGTGCCGTTCAAGTAGGGAGTTCACCTCTCCCCGCCTGCGGGGAGAGGTCGACCGCGCAGCGGTCGGGTGAGGGGGACTCTCCGCGAGTCCAACTCTCATCGTCCCCGCGGAGACTCCCCCTTACCCCGACCCTCTCCCCGCAAGCGGGGCGAGGGAGACGAGACATCCCATGCGCATCGCCCTGATCCACGCCCTCAAGCATTCCATCGCCCCGATCGAAGCCGCGTTTGCAAAAGCGTGGCCGGAGGCGCGGCTGATGAACCTGCTCGACGACAGCCTGTCGGCGGATCTTGCCCGGGACGGTGCGCTCAACGATGCCATGACCGATCGCTTCCTCGCACTCGGCGATTATGCGGCGGCGACCGGGGCGAACGGGATCCTGTTCACCTGCTCGGCCTTCGGCCCCTGTATCGAGGCGGTCGCACGCGCGCATGCGCCGATGCCGGTGCTCAAGCCCAACGAAGCCATGATCGAGCGCGCGGCGACGATGGGCAGGCGCATCGGCCTGTTGTCCACTTTCCCCCCGACCCTTGTGTCGATGCCGCCGGAGTTTCCGGCCTCCGTCCAAATCGTGTCGAAGCTTGCCGAGGGCGCGCTGGCGGCGCTCGACCGCGGCGACCGCGCCACCCACGACCGGCTGATCGTCGAAGCGTCAAAGGACCTGCGAGATTGCGACGTCATCGCGCTGGCGCAGTTCAGCATCGCAGCAACGGCACCGCTGGTCTCGGAAGCGACTGGCCGTCCCGTCGTGACCACGCCTGACAGCGCGGTCGACAAGCTGATGAAGCTGCTGAAAGCGAAGGCTTAGGCACCTGTCGCTTTCCGACGCCGCACGTCCTTGATGGCAGCGGCGAGCGCGGCCTTCGTTTCGCTGACGAAATCCTCGACCAGTTCCTCGCGGGTGGCATGCGCGGCCTCGCCGGTGAACAGGCCCTGCTCGGCCAGCATCACCACGCCGTGCAACGCCGCCCAGATCTTGAGCGCCTGGCGCTCGCGCAAATAGCCGACGGCGGGCACTTCCAGGGCTTCGATCACGAGCGAAAAGGTCTCGCGCGTAGCCTCGTGCAGCTCGCTGCCCTTGGCGGCGCATGCCACCGTGCGGGACGCGAACATCAGGCGGTAGATGCCGTTCCGTCGCAATCCGAATTCGAGCATGGCCTGCGCCAGCCGCGACAGTTTAGATTGCTTTGACGGTTTCGCCATCGCCTCCCGAAAGATCGCGCTGAGCTGCCGGAATGCCTCCGCCGTCACCGCCGCGAGCAATGCCTCGCGATCGGCGAAATGCCGGTACGGCGCCGGCTGCGAGACGCCGAGCTGCTTCGCCAGCGCCTTGATGCTGATCGCCTCGGCACCGCCCTGCTCCGCCTCGCGCAATGCGGCCTTGATCAGAGCATCGCGAAGGTCGCCATGATGGTAGGTGTTCGCAGGCTTGCGGGCGAGTTGTGAGCGCATGGTGTGGCGAACCTATAAGTTTGCGCTTGACAGGGAAAGCCTGCCGCGAATGTAATAGCATATAACTTAAAGCCCACGGCAAATGCCGCGGATAAAATCGACATGAGGAACGCGCCGCCCTGCGGGCCCCGCGCATACGACCGAGGATGCCGCCATGACAGAGCGACTGAGGGTTCACGTGGATCCCGACAAATGCCAGGGCCACGCGCGCTGCAAGGCACTCGCGCCGGAACTTTTCGAGCTGGACGAATACGGCAACGCCCACGAAGCCCGCGACGGCACGGTCCCGCCGGGACTCGAGGACAAGGCGTGGCTTGCCAAATCCAACTGCCCGGAAATCGCGATCGATGTGATCGAGGAGTAGTGCGGCCTTTGCCGCCCCGCGTCCTTTCAGCGAACACGAGCCAAGGGATTCCCTGCCATGTCCGACGCCAGTCCGCCCGCCGCCCATCCGCCCGTCACCGACTGGGTCCATGATTTCGACCATACCGATCCGCAATGGACGGAGGATCCCTTCCCGATCTGGGACGAGCTGCGCGCAGCGAGCCCGGTTGTGCACACCGAGCGTTTCCTCGGCTGCTACATGCCGACGACCTATGAGGCGGTACGCGAGATCGCCAACGACACCGAGCATTTCTCCTCGCGCCGCATCATCGTGCGCGACGTCCGTCCCGAGGTGGCGAGGAACGCCGCACCGCCGATCACTTCGGACCCGCCCGTGCACAAGCCGGCCAAGCAGCTGCTGCTGCCGCCTTTCACGCCGGACGCGATGAAGAAGCTGGAACCGCGGATGCGCGCGATCTGCAACGAGCTGATCGACGGCTTCAGCGCCGATGGCAAGGTCGACGCCGCCGCACGCTACGCCAAATATATCCCGGTTCGGGCCATCGCCCACATGCTCGGGATCCCCGAGAGCGACAGCGATGTCTTCATCAACTGGATCCACATGATCCTCGAGCTGGGCATCAAGGACGAGAGCAAGCTGCTGCAGGCCGTGCAGGAGATGAGCGCCTATTTCAGCGCGCATATCGAGGCGCGCAAGGACAAGCCGACCGACGATCTCATCTCCTACCTGATGAACGCCAAGGACAAGGAGGGCAACCCGCTCGAAGACTCGCACGTCCTGGGCTCGCTGCGCCTGCTCCTGATCGCCGGCATCGACACCACCTGGAGCGCGATCGGTTCCTCGCTCTGGCATCTTGCGAAGACGCCGGCCGACCGCGAGCGGCTGATCGCCGAGCCCGCATTGATCCCGACTGCGGTGGAGGAGCTGCTGCGCGCCTATTCTCCGGTGACGATGGCCCGCGAGGTGGTCAAGGAGACCACGATCTCGGGCTGCCCGGTCAAGGCGGGCAACATGGTGCTGCTGTCCTTCCCGGCCGCAAATCGCGACCCCAAGATGTTTCCGGACGCTGACAAAGTCGTGATCGACCGTCGCGAAAACCGGCACGCCGCCTTCGGCCTCGGCATTCACCGCTGCGTCGGTTCCAACCTGGCGCGCATGGAGATGCAGGTTGCGCTGGAGGAATGGCTAAAACGCATTCCAGATTTCCGACTCGATCCGGCAGGCGCCGTGACCTGGTCACAGGGCACGGTGCGGGGCCCCCGCCAGTTGCCATTCTTGCTCGGAAAGGCGATGTAGGCCTTTCCAGACAACGGAGAGGCCGGGCATGACCGAACAAGCAATCGAGCCGGCCTCCGACTACATCGACATCGCCGACGCCAAGCGGCGGATCAAGGCAATCTTCATCGGCTCCATCGGCAATCTGGTCGAATGGTACGATTTCTACGCCTATACGGCGTTCGCGCTCTATTTCGCTCCCGCCTTCTTCCCTGGCAACGACCCCGTCGTGCAGCAATTGAACGTCGCCGTCGTCTTTGCGGCGACGTTCCTGATGCGCCCCCTGGGCGGCTGGTTCTTCGGCTATCTCGCCGACCATTTCGGACGGCGCATCTCACTCACGCTCTCTGTCGTCTTCATGTGCTTCGGTTCGCTGATCATCGCGCTGACGCCGACCTATGCCACGATCGGATTCGCCGCGCCGGTCATCCTCGCGCTTGCACGCGTCATCGAGGGCCTGAGCCTCGGCGGCGAATATGGCGCCAGCGCCACCTATCTCAGCGAGGTCGCAGATCCCAAGCACCGCGGCTTCTATTCGAGCTTTCAATACGTCACCCTGATCGGCGGCCAGCTCACCGCGATCATCGTGCTGCTGCTCCTGCAAAAGGTCTTCCTCACCCCACAGGAGCTGAAGGACTGGGGGTGGCGTATCCCCTTCGCGATCGGCGCAGCGCTGGCGATCTTCGCAGCGGTGATGCGGCGCGGCCTGCACGAGACGGAGGCGTTCGAGGAAGCCAGGAAGGTGGTGAAGCCGACCGGCTCGATCACCAATTTGCTGCGTTATCCGCGCGAGCTGCTGCTGGTGGTCGGCCTCACCGCCGGTGGCACTGCAGCATTCTACACCTTCACCACCTACATGCAGACCTTCGTCAAGCTCTCGGTCGGGCTGACCGAGGACCAGACCACTTTCGTGATCTTCGGCACCTTGGTCTTCGCGACCATCCTCCAGCCGATCTACGGCGCGATCTCCGACAAGATCGGGCGCAAGCCGCTGCTGATCTTCTTCGGTGTCGCCGGCACGCTCGCGACCGTACCGCTGTTGATGACGCTGAAGGAGACCAAGTCGCCCTTCGTCGCGTTCGTCCTGATCTGCTGTGCCTGGCTGTTCGTCGCCGGTTACACCTCGATCAACGCCGTGGTGAAGGCCGAGCTGTTCCCGACCAATGTCCGCGCGCTCGGCGTCGGCCTGCCCTATGCCATCACGGTGTCGGTCTTCGGCGGCACGGCGCCGGCGATCGCGCTCTATTTCAAGAGCATCGGGCACGAGGAATGGTTCTATTTCTACCTCAGCGGCATCATCTGCCTGTCCTTGATCATCTATGCTACCATGCGCGACACCAAGCACACTTCGGCAATGCATCGGCACGAGTAGACCATGGCTGACGAGACGCCATCCGACAGCAAGCTGACGCGCACCAAGGAGAAATGGGTGCGCGAGGGCCGCTTCCTCACAGGGAAGATCACGCGGCCGGAGGACCAACGGCTGCCGCCCGGCCAGCACCTCACCAAGGACTGGCCTGTGCTCGATCTCGGAGTCGTGCCGCCGGTGTCACGCGAGCGCTGGCGGCTCGACGTCTACGGCGCGATCGAGAGCCCCGTGTTCTGGACCTTCGACGAATTCATCGCGCAGAAGCAGGCCCGGTTCACCTCCGACATCCATTGCGTCACCACCTGGTCGCGCTACGACAATGAGTGGGAAGGGCTTGCCACGCGCGAGCTGCTCGCGGCCTGCCAGCCGCGCGAGGATGCACGCTTCGTGACGCTGCATTCCCATGACGGCTACACCACCAACCTCGCGCTGGAAGACTTTGCCGCCGAGGATGCGCTGCTCGCCCATAGCTGGTCCGGCCAGCCGCTGACGGAGGAGCATGGCGGCCCGGTGCGGCTGGTCGTGCCGCATCTCTATTTCTGGAAGAGCGCGAAATGGCTCCAGGCCATCGAATTCCTGACCGCGGACGCGCCCGGCTTCTGGGAGGTCCGCGGCTATCATAATCGCGGCGACCCCTGGGCCGAGCAACGCTATTCCGACGATTAGAATTCAAGCAGGAACGAGGGGAAGCCCATGTCGACGGAGCGCTTTCAATTCACGGGCGAAGGCGGACATCAGCTTGCCGCCGCGCTGGAGTTGCCGGACGGCGAGCCCGCGGCCTACGCGCTGTTTGCGCACTGCTTCACTTGCGGCAAGGATACGCTCGCCGCCAAGCGCATCTCGGTCGCGCTGGCAGCCAAAGGCATCGCGGTCCTGCGCTTCGACTTCACCGGGCTCGGCTCGAGCGAAGGCGATTTCGCCAATTCGACGTTTTCGTCCAACGTCGCCGATCTCGTTCGCGCAGCCGACCATCTGCGCAACGCCCGCAAGGCGCCGTCGCTCCTGATCGGCCACAGCCTCGGCGGCGCTGCGATCCTCGCGGCAGCCGGACATATCCCAGAAGCCAGGGCAGTTGTGACCATCGCGGCGCCATCCGATCCGGCGCACGTGACCGGCCTCTTCAGGGAGCATCTCGACAACATCCGCGCGCAGGGCGAGGTCGAGGTCTCGCTCGCAGGACGCCCGTTCCGGATCAAGCGCGAGTTCCTCGACGACATCGCCGAGCACGAGCTGATGAAGGACATCACGGGGCTGCACAAGGCGCTGCTGGTGATGCACTCGCCGGTCGACGACACCGTCGGCATCGACAATGCGACCAAGATCTTCGTTGCCGCCAGGCACCCCAAGAGCTTCGTCTCGCTCGACCATGCCGATCATCTGCTCGCCAAGCCCGCCGACGCGCTCTATGCGGCCGATCTGATCGCGGCCTGGTCGAGCCGCTACATCGACACGGCAAAGCCCGCGAAGGCGATGGATCTGCCTGAGGCGCCGCGCCAGGTCGTGGTACGGGAGACCCGCAAGAGCAAGTTCAACCAGGTCATCAGCGTCGGCCCGCATCGGCTTGTGGCGGACGAGCCGGTGGCTGCCGGCGGCGAGGACGCCGGCCCCGGGCCCTACGATTTCCTGCTCGCCGGCTTGGGCGCGTGCACTTCCATGACCATGCGTCTCTATGCCGACCGCAAATCGCTGCCGCTCGACCGCGTCACCGTTACGCTGAAGCATTCGAAAATCTACGCCAAGGATTGCGCGGAGTGCGACACGCGCGAGGGCATGCTCGACCAGATCGAGCGCGACATCGCAATCGACGGCGCGCTGGATGCCGAGCAGCGCAAGAAGCTGATGGAGATCGCCGACAAGTGCCCGGTGCATCGGACACTGACCTCGGAGATCCGCATCGTGACGAAGGCCGTGGGCTAGCGCGACTGCGCTAGAAGCACGATGCCATCGTCCGCAATGCCGCGCTGATCTCGTTCTCACGCCAGGCCGCAAAACCGAGCAGCAGGCCATGATCCCGCGGCCGGTCCAGCGCCAGGCTGGACAGCGCCCGCGTTTCAACGCCCGCGGCAGCCAGTCGTTTGACTGCCGCCCGATCGGCGGTGCCGCGTTTGAGACGGGCGACGAGCTGGATGCCGCCCGCAGGCACTTCGACCGAGAGCATCTCGCCCAGATGGCGCTCCAGTCCTGCAACGAGGTGGTCGCGGCGCGCGTGATAGAGCCGGCGCATCCGGCGCAGATGCGCGAGGAAATGCCCGTCGGCGATGAACTCGGCCAGCGCTTCCTGGATGTGGCTCGCGGCAATCAACCCGATGTGCCGCTGCGCGATTTCCAACGTGCTGACCAATGCCGACGGCACGACGAGATAGCCGAGTCGGATATCCGATGTCATCACCTTCGAGAAGGTACCGACATAGAACACGCGGCCATGGGCATCGAGGCCTTGCAAGGCAGGCACCGGCCGGCTGTCATAGTGGAATTCGCCGTCATAATCGTCCTCCACGATCCAGGTCTTGCCGGGCATGCACAGCCCGAGAAATTCGGTGCGGCGCGCCAGTGACATCATCCGTCCGGTGGGATGCTGGTGCGATGGCGTCATGAAGATCAATTTCGGAGCCGCGAGACCCGGCATCCGCTGCATGCCCTCCGTGTCCAGCCTCATGCCGGTCACGCGCGCGCCGGAGGCGCGGAAAGCGGCGGCCGCGCCGGGATAGCCGGGATCCTCGACCCAGACCTCGTCGCCGGGGGAGATGAGAACTGCCGCGATCAAGGTCAGCGCGGTCTGCGCGCTCGGCAGGATCATGACCTGCTCTGCCGTGGCGCGAACGCCTCTGCTCGCGGCCAGATAATGCGCGAGCGCCTCGCGCAGGCGCGTTCGGTTGACGGGTCCGAGCTCGCGTTTGGCCGCACGCACGGCGCTGCGGCGCAGGCAGCGAGCCCAGATCTCGTTCGGAAACTCCCGCGCATCTCCAAGCCCTGGCCGCAACGGTCTGAGCGGCACCTGATAGGACATCGGCCAGTCGGTCTGCTTGAGCTGCGAGGCCCAGGGTGAAAGCCGCGGCTTGCCGGTGCGCACGCGCGCCGCAACGGCCTCCGCTCCTTGACGCCGTTCGCCGCCGTCGACGGTGACCACCGGACGGCGGCCGTGCGACGCCGCGAGATATCCCTCCGCGGCGAGCTGCTCGAACGCATAGGTGACGGTGTTGCGGGAAACGCCGAGATCGCTGGCCAGCCGGCGGCTTGAGGGGAGCGTGCGGCCTTTGCCGAGGCGGCCGGTCGCGATCAAGCCTCGGAGCTGGCTCGTCAGTTGAGCCACCAGCCCGTCGTCGCCGGCCCGCTTCAGGTCGATCAGGGCCGAGATCATATCGTCCGAAACTGGCACCTTGTTCCTTTCCGATCTGGCGCTTTTGTGGGTATCAGTGCGGATGCTATCGGCCGGACCGGACTGCTTCAAGGATCTTGCGATGAACTCCCTGTCCCCCCGCGCGGCCGTCGGCCTGTTCCTCATCGTCGTGCTGGCCTGGGGCGTGAACTGGTCGGTGACGAAGCAATTGGTGCAGCTCGTCCCGCCGCTGTTGAGCTCGGCGATCCGGAGCTGGATCGCGCTGGCAGGATTGTTTGTCATCCTCGGACTGAGCAACAATCTCGTGATTCCGGAGCGGCGCGACGTGCCGGTGGTCCTCAGCGTCGCGCTGCTGCACATGACGCTCTTCTCCATTCTGGTCGCGGCCGGCCTGCGCTTCCTGCCCGCGAGCAAGGGCATCGTGCTCGGCTACACCACGCCGCTCTGGGTCGCGATTGCGGCACCCCTGCTCGGGAAGGACATGCTGACCGCACCCAAGCTTGCCGGCGCCCTGCTCGGACTGATCGGCCTTGCCGTGATCCTGAATCCGTCCTCAATAGACTGGGGCAATGCCAACGTCGTGCTCGGCGCCGGCATGGTCATCCTGGCCGCGATCTCGTGGGCTGCGAACATCATCTATATCCGCGCGCATCGCTGGATCGCCTCCCCGCTCCAGCTCCTGTTTTGGCAAGTGCTCGTGGCCACGGTCGTGCTCTCGACCCTGGCGATGGTCATCGACGGGCTGCCACATGTGGAATGGTCGTGGCGGCTGGCTATGCTGTTCCTCTACTCCGGCCTGATCGGAACCGCGCTGGCCTATTGGGCGATGTCGATGGTCAACAAGAGCATCTCGGCGCTGACGACGTCGCTTGGCACCACCGGGACGCCGCTCGTCGGTATCGCCAGTGCGGCGATCCTGCTGGGCGAGCCCCTCGACTTGAGCCTCGCCGTCGCGGCCGGATTGATCGTCACCGGCATCGGACTTGCGACGCTCGGCGACCGGCTGTTGCGCGGTCAGGCCATCGCGAGCGGTTGAACCCGCAGCACGCCACGCAGACCCGCGGTCGTGCCGAGCAGGATGCCGGCGAGCGCGACGAACGAGCCCAGCGCCAGCGTCGACACGCCCGTGAGCCCCTGCCCGATCGAGCAGCCGAACGCCATCACGCCGCCGATGCCCATCAGCGCGGCGCCGCTGCCCGAGCGCAGCATGTGGCGCGGCGAGGAATAGCCTTCGAGCTTGAAGCGGCCGGTGGCGAGCGCGGTGATGAGGCTGCCGGCGAGGACGCCGGCGACCGTCGCAATGCCGAAATTGAGCGTCAGGCCGGTCGAGAGCATGGCGTATTGCAGCGCGTCCGCGATCGGCGCGATGAAGGTGAGCGAGGTCACCGGCACCGGATTGAAGTCGTCGGCACCGAGATAGCCGGTGACGAGCCAGCCCGCGGCAACGAGCAGGCCGACGATGATTCCCGCTGCGATCTGACCGGGCGAGCGGCGGAAGGCCGGATGCGCGAAGGCAAACAGGATCAGCACGACGACGAGCACGGCGGCAGCCAGCGCGCGCGAAAGAGCTTCAGCTGGACCAAGCGTCGCCAGCAGGGACGGCAGCGAATTGGCGCTGACGGTGGTTTGCGAGGCCTGAACCAGCGCGATGCGCGCCGGTGCGATCAGACCCTTGAGCGTCATCTGCGCAGCGATGGCGAGCACGATCACGACGACGAAGGAGCGGAGATTGCCGCGGCCGAGCAGCACCAGGGCGCGCGAGCCGCAGCCGTTCGACAGCACCATGCCGTAACCAAACAGCACTCCGCCGAGGAACAGCACCGGCGCCGAGAACGTCTGCTGCAGGTAGATCGACTTGCCCAGATCGGCCACGCCGTTGCCGGCAAGGAACTGGCTGGCGGCGATCGCGACGGCGATCGCCAGCGCATAGGTCCGCACCAGTCGCCCGTCTCCTTGCGCGAGCCAGCCGCGCATGCTGCTCATCAGGCAGAAGCCGCTGAGCAAACCGACGGCGCCGTAGACAAGGCCGATGGCGAGGCCGGCGAAGATGACGAGTGCTGCGGACGAATCCATGATTACGGCTTCAGGACCACGCGATCCCGCGAAGAGCCGGCGACCGCGACATACGCCTCCTTGGCGCGCTCCAGCGGATAGACGGCATTCGCCTTGATCGGGAACGGCTTCAGCTGGCCGCTCGCAAAGCCCGCGCCGAGATCGCGCAGCACCGCGCCAGTCGCGGCCGACGACAGGCCGAGCGTGTCGATGCCGACATAGGTGTGCTGGCCCCGGTAGAATTCGAGGATGTTGAACTGCACGATGCGGTCGATCGCGGCGATCAGGATCTGACGGCCACGCAATGCGAGCGACTTGTGCGCGGCCTGGAAATAGGGATCTCCGACGGTATTGAAGACGATGTCGGCGCCCTTGCCGCCGGTCAATTCGCGTACGCGCGTGGCGACGTCGGTCGCGGACGCGCCGATCACCTCGATGGGGGCGTTGGTGTGGCCTTCGTAAGCTTCCGCCTTGCGCACCACGCCGATGACGCGCGCGCCCTGCCAGGTCGCGATCTGCACCGCGGCCTGGCCGACCTTGCCATTGACGCCGAACACCAAAACGGTCTCGCCGTTCTTCGGCACGCCCGCGCGGCGAAAACCTTCCATCGCGGTAACGAAGGGCACGCCGATGCCGGCGGCCTCCTCCCAGGACACCGTCTTCGGCTTATCGACGACGGCGTCAGCTTCGACGACGAGATGGGTTGCGTGAGTGCCGTCGCGGCGGATGCCGAGATCCCCGGAGGAGCCGAACACCTCGCGGCCGACCGTGCCGGCCGGCCCGTCGATCACCACGCCGGAATAGTCGCGGCCCGGCGTGCGCGGGAATACGGCATAGGGCATCAACCCGGTCGCGGCCTTCACGTCGGAGGGATTGACGGCGGCGGCCTTCACCTCGATCAGGAGATCATTGGGGCCGCGCGTTAGCGTGTGGCGCTCGACCACCGGCGCGACCGCGGCGGCGTTCTCGGCCTTGGCATTGAGGCGCACGCAGCGCGCTTCGACGGTTTTGGTATCGGCTGGCGACATGAAAAGACCCGCGATTTCTCGCGGGCCTTGTCGCCTTTGGGGCCGATCAAGTCAATCGGTCAGGTCAGTCCTTCAAATCAGTCCTTGGGCCGCTTGTCGTAGAGGCGTTTGGCCTTGCCCAGCGAGCGTTCCAGCGTGGCGGGCGCGACCACCTGCACTCTGGAGCTGATGCCGATGGTGTTCTTGATGTGCGTCGAAATCCGGTCGGCGTGGTCGAGGAGACCGCGGCCGTCCCAGCTTTCGGATCGCGCCTCCGCGATAATGGTCAGCTCGTCCATACGGCCCTCGCGGGTGAGCTCCAGGATGAAGTGGCCGCCGCACCAATCGGTCGCGAGCAGCACCTCCTCGATCTGGGTCGGGAACAGGTTGACGCCGCGCAGGATGATCATGTCGTCCGAGCGGCCCGTCACCTTCTCCATCCGCCGCATGCCCGGCCGCGCCGTACCCGGCAGCAGCCGCGTCAGGTCGCGGGTGCGATATCGGATCACCGGAAAGGCTTCCTTGGTGAGCGAGGTGAAGACCAACTCGCCCTTTTCCCCGTCGGGCAGCACGGCACCCGTTTCAGGGTCGATCACCTCGGGGTAGAAATGATCCTCCCAGATGTGCAAGCCATCCTTGGTCTCGATGCACTCCTGGGCGACGCCGGGGCCGATCACTTCGGACAGACCATAGATATCGGTCGCGTCCATGTCGAAGGCCTCTTCGATCTCACCGCGCATCGCATTGGTCCAGGGCTCGGCGCCGAAAATGCCGACCTTGAGCGAGCACTGGCGCGGGTCGAGCTTCTGACGCTTGAACTCGTCGAGGATCGCCAACATGTAGCTCGGCGTCACCGTGATGATGTCGGGCCTGAAATCGTTGATCAGCTGCACCTGCCGCTCGGTCATGCCGCCGGAGATCGGCACCACGGTGCAGCCGAGTTTTTCGGCGCCGTAATGCACGCCAAGGCCGCCGGTGAAGAGGCCATAGCCGTAGGCGTTGTGGATGATCATGCCGGTGCGGCCGCCGGCCGCGCGGATCGAGCGCGCCATCACGTCCGACCAGGTGTCGATGTCTCCCTGCGTATACCCCACCACGATCGGCTTGCCGGTCGTGCCGGAGGACGCATGCACGCGCACCAGCTTTTCGCGCGGCACGGCGAACATGTTGAAGGGATAGTTGTCGCGTAGATCCGTTTTCACCGTGAACGGGAATTTCGCGAGATCGGAGAGCTCGCGAAAATCGGACGGATGCACGCCGGCCTCGTCGAAGGCCTTGCGATAATGCGCCACGTTGTCATAGGCGTGCTTCAGCGACCAGGTCAGCCGCTGCTTCTGCAGCGCCATGATCTCGTCGCGCGAGGCGCGCTCATGCGCGTCCATCTCGGCGCTATAGGCGCTGCCGCCTTCCTTGAGTCTCGTCAAAGCCATCTTCGCTTCCCACCATTGATTAGTTTTTTCTTGATTGATTATTGGTTCTGCGTCGGCAGCCACGTGCCGGGAATGACACGCGAGTGTCCGCGGAATTCGGCGATGACGGTATCGCTTGCGGTAACTCGCACGTCATAGATGCCGGAGCGGCCGCCGCGGGTGACCTCGCACGCCTTCGCAACAAGGCGATCGCCGAGCCTGCCCGGCTTGATGAAGGTGATCTGCCCCTGCGCTGCGACCACGCGTTCGTTGTGCGAGTTGCAGGCAAAGGCGAAGGCGGAATCGGCGAGTGTGAAGATGAATCCGCCATGGGCAATGCGCTGGCCGTTGACCATATCCGGCCGCACCGTCATCGCGAGCGTTGCATAGCCGGGGCCAATCTCCACGATCTCCATGCCGAGCCCTTTGGAGGCATCGTCCTCCGCCCACATCGCCTCAGCGCAGGCGCGGGCAACATCCTCGGGCGACAGGGCAGCTTTGACGTTCACGCGCTTCTCCCGGCCAGATGGTTTTCCATGATGTTCTGCTGGTTGGCCAAAACTGTCAAATAATGCGACGCATTTGCATCGCCGGCGTCTGAAGCACCTGCTCAGACATGGTCATAATCGACCACGACACGCTCCGACGACGGTTTCGCCTGGCAGGTCAGGACGAACCCGGCCTTCAACTCCCAGGGCTCCAGCGAATAGTTGATGTCCATCGGCGCCTCACCTTCGACCAGCTTGGCGCGGCAGGTCGAGCACATGCCGCCCTTGCAGGCGAAGGGCAGATCGACGCCGGCGCGTAGCGCCGCATCGAGGATCGCCTCGTCCTCGGCGACCGGAACGTCGCGGCGCTTGCCGTCGATGATCAGCGAGGCGATCGCCTTCGGCGGCGCGTCGGGCGCGACCACCTTCTTCGGCCGCGGCTTGCCGCCGAACTCGGAGACGAAGCGCTCGACGTGGATACGCTCTTCCGCGATGCCGAGCTCGCGGCAGGTGGTCTCGATGTCCTCGCTCATGCCGAGAGGGCCACAGATGTAGAGATGATCGACGCTGGCCGCCGGCACCAGCGAGCGCAGCAGCACCCTCACCTTGTCGCCGTCGAGCCGGCCATGCAGGATCGGGATGTCCTGCTCTTCGCCGGAGATAACGTGGAAGATGGAGAGGCGGTCGATGAAGCGATCCTTGAGCTCCTCGAGAGCCTCGAGAAACATGATGTTGTCGGTCGTGCGGTTTCCGTAGAACAGGAAGAAGCGACTGCCTTGCTCACGCGCGAGCACGCCCTTCACGATCGACAGGATCGGTGTGATGCCGGAGCCCGCGGCAAAGCCGACATGGATGCGTGCAATATCCGCCGGCGGGACTGCACCGAAGCGCCCGGTCGGCGTCATCACGTCGAGCTGGTCGCCGCATTTCAGCTCGTCCGCCGCCCAGTTCGAAAACGCGCCGCCGTCGATCTTCTTCACGGCGATACGAATCTCGCCGTCATCAGGGCCGGAACAGATCGAATAGGAGCGGCGCACCTCCTCTCCGTCGAGCGTCGTGCGGAGCGTGAGGTACTGGCCGGGCGTGAAAGCGTAATCGCCGGCGAGATCGCCGGGGATGGCGAAGGTCATCGAGACGGCGTCGGACGCCTCGCGACGAAGGTCGCTGACGGCCAGGCGATGGAAGCGCGGTGCGGCTGCTGACATGATCAATGACACTTGAAATAGTCGAAGGGTTCGCGGCAGGACTTGCAGCGCCACAGCGCCTTGCAGGAGGTCGAGCCGAATTCAGACAGCAGCTCAGTGTTTTCCGAGCCGCATTGCGGGCAGCCCACCGCCTGTTCACCAAACAGCGCCCGGCGTGAGCTTGATGCCTGCGGCGGCGCGATGCCGTAGGCGCGCAGCTTTTGGCGGCCCTCCTCGCTCATCCAGTCGGTCGTCCAGGCCGGCGACAGCACGGTGCGGACTTTTGACCGGCGAAAACCGGCGCGCTCCAGCGCCAGCTCGATTTCCAGCGCGATCATGTTCATCGCCGGACAGCCGGAATAGGTCGGCGTGATCGCGACCTCGACGTGATCGCCGTCGAGGGAAACCTCGCGCAGCACGCCGAGATCGGCGATGGTCAGCACCGGAATTTCGGGATCGACCACGCTCGCCGCAGCGTCCCAGGCGCGCCGGCGCAGTTCGCTGTCACGATCGAGCAGGCTCACCATGTCAGGCCCGGAAAGGTGCGCTGCATCGATTGCAGCTCGGACAGGAGATGGCCGAGATGTTCGCTGTGCCGGCCCACGCGGCCGCCTTGCTGCATCCAGTCATTCTGCGGCAAGACCAGCGTGGCTTCGCTGACGACATCGGAAAGCGTCTGCAACCAGCGACCACGCAAGGTGCCGGGATCGATCGCGATACCAGCATGGATCAGCGCGCGCTCGCCGTCGTCGACGGCAAACATCTCGCCGGTGAAGGCCCAGAGATGATCGATCGCGGCTTGCGCGCGGGCATGACTCTCATCGGTGCCGTCGCCGAGCCGGATGAGCCACTCCGAGGCGTGGCGCAAATGATAGGCGCTCTCCTTCTCCGACTTGGCGGCAATCGCTGCCAGTGTCGTGTCGCGCGAATTCATCATCGCGCGCCAGTAGAGGTCGGCGAACGCGGAATAGAAGAACTGCCGCACCAAAGTCTGGGAAAAATCGCCGTTGGGCTGCTCCACCAGCAGCAGATTGCGGTACTGCCTGACGTCGCGCAGATAAGCGAGCTTGTCCTCGTCGTTATCCCTGCCCTCGGCCTTGGCAGCGTAGGTGTAGAGTTCGCGCGCCTGACCGATCAGGTCGAGCGCGATGTTGGAGAGCGCCATATCCTCTTCCAGCATCGGCGCATGCCCGCACCATTCCGACAGCCTGTGGCCGAGGATCAGCGCATCGTCGGCGCGGCGCAGCGCGTAGAGCACCAGCGGCGTTTCGGAGACATCGATGTTGGCGACCGGCATCACATATGTCCCACTTCTTCCGGCACCTCGTAGAACGTCGGATGCCGGTAGATCTTCGATTCCGCCGGTTCGAACATCATGGCCTTCTCGGCGGGATCGCTCGCAGTGATCGCGGTCGACGGCACGACCCAGATCGACAGGCCCTCGCCGCGGCGGGTGTAGATGTCGCGGGCGGCTTGCAGCGCCATGTTGGCATCGCTCGCATGCAGCGATCCCACATGCTTGTGCGCGAGCCCATTGCGGCTACGAATGAAGACTTCCCACAGCGGCGTGTTCGGAGTGGCCATGTTGATCTCCCTATTCCGCGGCTTGTGCGGTCTGGCGATGCGAGCGCTTGGCGGCGTAGGCGGCGGCGGCTTCGCGTACCCAGGCCCCCTCCGCATGCGCCTTGCGGCGCGCGGCCATGCGGTCGCGATTGCAGGGGCCGTTGCCGGCGAGCACCTGCTTGAACTCGGTCCAGTCGATCTCGCTGTAACGCCAGTGCCCGTCGGCATCCTGAATCACGCCGGGATCGGGGATGGTGAGGCCGAGATATTGCGCCTGCGGCACCGTGGCATCGACGAACTTCTGGCGCAGCTCGTCGTTGGAGAAACGCTTGATCTTCCACTTGGTCGAGGTGTCGCTATGCTGGCTCGTGCTATCTGGCGGGCCGAACATCATCAGCACCGGCCACCACCAGCGGTTCAGCGCATCCTGCGCCATCGCCTTCTGCTCGTCCGAGCCGCGGCACAGCGTCAGCATGATCTCGTAGCCCTGGCGCTGATGGAACGACTCCTCCTTGCAGACCCGGATCATCGCGCGCGCATAGGGGCCGTAGGAGCAGCGGCACAGCGGGATCTGGTTCATGATCGCGGCGCCGTCGACCAGCCAGCCGATGGTGCCGATATCAGCCCAGGTCAGCGTCGGATAGTTGAAGATCGAGGAGTACTTGGCTTTGCCCGCGAGCATGGCATCGACCAGCTCCTCGCGCGATGAGCCGAGCGTCTCGGCCGCAGCATAGAGATAGAGCCCGTGGCCGCACTCGTCCTGCACCTTGGCGAGCAGCGCGGCCTTGCGGCGCAGGGTCGGCGCACGGGTGATCCAGTTGCCCTCAGGCAGCATGCCGACGATTTCGGAATGGGCGTGCTGGGAAATCTGGCGTGTGAGCGTCTTGCGATAGGCCGCCGGCATCCAGTCGTTCGGCTCGATGCGCTCCTCGGCATCGATGCGGGCCTGGAACTGCGCAGCCTTGGCTGCGTCCTCAAGACCGCGGTCGTCGGTCTCGGCCGTATTCAGCGCTTGGGTATACATGCGCATCCTCCCGATTTATTGGGAGGCAATATATAACAAAAGTTACGTCATGCAAGATATTTCTGTAACATAAAACTCAGGCCTCGAACCTCCTTTCCAGAAGCTTTCGCGCCGGCGGCAATGGCCCTTTCTCGTTGGTTCCATGTCCATCAAGCCATTGTTCGGAGGAGGCAAGCAGCGCGCGATAGATTTCGCCGCACAGGTTCCGTGCCGCCCTGCCCGGCCAGTTCGTCGGCAGCAGGCTTTCGGGCAATAGCGGATCGCGCAGCACGACGCGGCGATAGTAGTGGATCAGGAGGATGCGCGCGGTAAATGCGTCGGCCTCGGACAAATCGGTGCCGCGGCCGATCGCGGCGCGCAGCGGCTCGAACGTCTTCATGAATTTCAGATAGGCATCCGCGGTGCGGTCCAGCGGCCAACTCGCACTGAGCAGGCGACGCCCGCTGTCATCCTCAGCCGAGACTTCGAGACGGATCGCGCCCGCGGCTTCATCCGGCACCGCCAGGCCCGACGGCGCGACCCAAACCCCCGGCAGCGGACTGCCGAAGCCGGCGTTACGGAGCGCTTCGCGCGAGACGTCGCGATCTCCGCCATTGCCGATCAGGAGCAGCTCGAAGCGTCCGGTCCAGTCGGATGGCGGCGGATCGTAGATGTGGCGTGTCGCGGCCTCGAAGGTCTGGCGGCCCTTCTCGGCAAGCCGATAGAAGCTGTTGCGGCCGACCTTTTCCCGCGTGAGCCAGCCATCGGCCGCAAGCCGCGACATCGTGGTGCGCACCACGCCGCTGTCGATGTCGAGACCGTCGAAGAATTCGAGCAGCGTGCCGAGCCACACCGAACCGCCGCGGGGCACGATGGCATCGCCGAACACGGTGATGACGATGGAGCCGGTGCGCGACGGTTCACGCTTGAGCTGGTCGATGATGCGGGAGAGCGGATGCGCCATGCGCGAGGCATAGCGCGTTTGATGCGGGCGCGACAATGGACGGGTGCGACGCCTTCTCTTCTCCTCCTCGCTTGCGTGGCCGCGACGAGCTTCGCTCGCGCTGAGAAGGTCGGGATGAGGGGGAGGCTCCGCGGGGACGGAGGGAGTCGGACTCGCGGCGTACTCACAGCGTCATGGCCGGGCCTGTCCCGGCCATCCACGAGCCTTTCACGCAGCACAAGAACGTGGATGCCCGGGACAGGCCCGGGCATGACGACCTCTGCTCAATGTTCAAATCCGATTGCCCTGCCGCACGCGGAAAGAGGCGAAGATCACCGATGCGGATCGGGATAGGCCAAGCTGCGCCAGCCGCTGCGGTCGAATGGCCGCCACTGGCCTTCCTTCTGTGCGAGCCGATCGGCGACCGCATAGACCACGGCGGGATGATGGCCCATGCCGCAATGGCTGCTCTCGACCTCGATGCTCTCGGTCTGCCCGCCCGACTTCTCCATGCAGCCCTGCCAGGCGCAAACGCCGTCGGTGCGGCTGAAGATGGCGGTGGTCGGCACCGGCGGCGGCGCCGCGAGCTCGCCGCCGAACCGCGGATCGACCTCGTCGGACCTCCGCCCGCTCGCCCATTCATAGACGCGCCAGGCATTGGTCGAACGAGGATTGCCGGCAAAAGGACTGCCGAGCGTGATCACCTGCCGCACGCGCTCGGGCATCATCTTGGCGAGCTGCCGCGCATAGAGGCCGCCAAGGCTCCAACCGACCAGGCTGATCTTGCGGCCATGGGTGTCGCTGAGCTTCTCGACCAGATCGACCATGGCATGCTGCACGCCCTCGCGAAGGCCATAGTTGCGGCCCTGGCGCCAGCCGCTCACCGCATATCCCTTACTGGTCAGAAACGTGCGCAACGCACGCGTGGATGCATCGGAGGCCACGAGGCCCGGCAGCACCAGCACCGGGTGCCCATCACCGCGCGGCGCAAGGCTCAGCAGCGGCAGCGCGCCGAGGAATGCGCCGAACTCGTGGATCGCGCGCCCTTCCATAAACATCAGAGTTCTCGACGGCGGACGCAGCGTCTGGGCAGTAGCGGTCATCAATGTTTCCCCTGAGAAGGCGCCGGGCGCGATGCCGGCAAATGGGCATGAATTCCAATACGCCGGCTTCTTGATCGTTCCGCAGCGCAGCATGAATCAGCTAGGCGGCCGGTTCCCGACATTCAAGCGGGAGAGTGGCGGGGCGACAATAGGCCCGCGCGTTAATGCTAACGTCCGTGGCGCAAAAGTCACAGCAATCGGAGCAGGAATTCTACGGAGTAGAGCGCGAGCCCGGCGAGCCCACCGATCAGCGAACCGTTGAAACGGATGTATTGCAGGTCGCGCCCGATGTTGATTTCGATCAGCGAAATCAGCTGCGCCATGTCCCAGGCCTTGACCTGGTCGGAGATGAAGATCGAGACGCCGCTCTTCTGGTCGGCGACGAAGCTGCGCAGCACCGTCACCAGCCCCTTGTTGATCTCGTCGCGCAGCTCGGCATCGCCGGCGAGCGCATCGCCGGCGGAAACGAACATGCCGGCGAGATGATGCTGTAGCACCTGCGTCTCGCCGCTCGCGCTGCGTTCGATGAAGGAGCGTGTGTTGGCCCAGACGGTGCGTGCGAGATCGGCAAGCTCGGGCCGCGCGAGGAGGTCGCGCTTCAAGCCGGCGATGCGGTCGATATAGGCCTGGTCAGTGCCGAGCCGGTCGACGAAGCTCAGCACCATGCGGTCGAACTCGCCGCGGAAGGGATGCTTGGGATCGCTGCGCACCTCGTTGAAGAAGGCGGTCGCGGACGCCACGATCTTGTTCACCAGAAACTTGTCGGCTCGGTAGAGCCGCAGTAGGGTCGGCAATTCCGCGCGCACCTTCTCGCGGATCATCCCCATCGTCTCTTTCTGGTTCAGCGTCTCGTGCATCACGCGCAGGAGATCGTCGAACAGGATCTGATGGCGCCCCTCCGCCACGAAACCGCGCAGCGTGCCGGCGGCGAGTGGCGCAAGGTCGATCGCCTGGAGCTGCGATGACATGCGGCGGATGATGAAGGTCATCAGACCCGAGCTCTCCGTCGCCGAGACGGCCTCCGGCAACAGGCGGAGCGCGAAGCGCGCGAGATCGTCGCTGCGCTTGCGGTCGCGCAGCCAGTCGGCGACGAAGGAGCCGAAATCGATCTCCTTTAGCTTGGCCTCGACCGGTCCCGCCTCGAGGAAATGCACTTGGATGAATTCGCCGAGCTTGTCGGCGATCCGGGCCTGGTTGCTCTGGATGATCGCGGTATGCGGGATCGGCAGGCCGAGCGGCCGCTTGAACAGGGCAACCACGGCATACCAGTCGGCGAGGCCGCCGATGGTCGCGGCTTCCGCGAAGGCGGCGATGAAGCCGAACACGGGATGCGCGTTCAGCAGCAACTTCGCGACGACGAACAGGGCAAGCGTCGAAGCCAGCACCAGCGTCGCCAGCGCTTTCACGCGGCGCAGCTCGGCCGCGCGTTCGGCATCGCCGGGAGTATCGAAGGAGAAGGCGGCGGGTGGGGTCATTGTAGATACTTAGCGTGTCGATCTCCGCGTGTCCCGGACGCGGTGCAGCGCAGAGCGATGCGCCGCAGAGCCGGGACCCAGCAAGCATCCGATGCAGGATGGCCCCCGGATCAGCAGTGCACCACACCCCTGGTCGATGCTTCGCATCGCCAGGGGCGGCTGCACTGCGTCCGGGGAACGCAAGAGGCAAAAACAAAGGCCCGCCGAAGCGGGCCTCAAATTGAGTTTTGACTCAGGGCGCCGGATCAGGCGGTCTTGTTGTAGACCTTGGCAAAATTGTCCTGAGCGGACTTCGCACCGTTGGCGGCGAGCTGGCCGAAATAGTCGGCGGTCGCCTTGGCGCGCGAGACGAACACTTCGCCGCGGGCGCGGAGCAGGCTCGACTGGATCTCGACGGCTTCGCTGACCGACTTGGCGGAAGCAAGCTTGTCGATGCTGGCGAAGAACGCCTGGGCGTCGTCATAGATCGCCTGCTGGATATTGCGGCTGATCTTGCCGGCCTCGGTGACGGACTCGGTCACCGCGTTCTCGACGGCGGCGGTCACGCGCTCGGAGCCAGCGAACACCTCTGCAGCACGGTCCTTGGCGGTGTTGGCGGTCTTCTTGACGAACTCGCGGGCGGCCTCGGGAACTTCCAGGTTCTGGATGTTCTTGAAAGCGTCCTTGAAGCCCTCGAAAGCGGTGTTGGTTTCAGTGGTCATGGGGTTCTCTCCATCCTCATTGGTTGAGCTATGGGCTCACCCCGTCCTCGATGGCCCGGGGCACGGCTTATATGGCATAGTTAATTGTGCGATGCAATATTATTATTGCACTGCGATATCACGAAACTGTGAACAGCCTTAACAGGAGGCATATGATGCCTCCCTGGCCAAGCAGGTTCCCGGAGAGCGGTCGGACCATCTCCCCAGTGCTGGAGACGGCGGTCCTAGTGCTGGACGGCGCCTGGGAGCCCGTAGGCCTCCATCTGGGCCTGGACCTGCGCGATGTTATGGCCGAGCACGACGATGTCGTGGGTCTTGCCGTCGACGTCCCGGACGTGATCTCGCAGCAACGCTTCGGCCTTGAAACCGAGGCTCTCGAACACGGCGATCGCGGCCTGCTGGTCGACCGTCATCTGAACCGAGAGTTTTTCCAGGCCCGCGCCGAGCGCGAGCGCGAAGGTCTCCTGCGACAGCGCCCGCCCTACCCCCTTCCCGCGCACATCGAGCGAGACGACCATGCGAATCTCGCCGACATGGGGCGACCAGGAGTGCGGATCGCGCACCAGCGTGCCGCAGCCGACGACCTTGCCGTCCCTGACCGCAAGCAGGCTCGTAATCGCGCCACGCTCGATCTCCTTGACCCAGGCCGACAGCACCTTCGGCTCGCTGATATTGCGCGGCAAAAACAACAAATCGTGGGTCGGCAGGCCCTTGCCGAAGGCGAGCACCGCGGCTTCATCCGCAGGCGACATCAAGCGAATCTCGATATCGCCGGCGTCGGTCTTGACGTGACGCGGATACGAACGCTGCTCGCTCATGTCGATCTCTTCCCTAGCCAGGAATCCAGTTTCGGCCATAGCCGCTTCACGGCGTTGGCTCCCGCGACGAGCGAGACGTGACCGCCCTTCAGCATCACCTCTTCCTTGTCCGCAGATCCGATCTTCGCGATCAGGTGCTTGGCGGCGTCATACGGCACGATGTGATCATGCTCGGCGACCGCATGCAGAATCGGCACCTTGATGTTGTCGAGCTTCGCAGGCCGGCCGCCGACCGACATGGTGTCGTTGAACAGCTTGTTGTCCCACATCAGGTCTTTGGTGATGGCGCGGAAATACTCGCCCGCCAGCGGCAGGGTGTCGGTCGCCCAACGGTCGAACATGCGGTAGGACTTGACGAACTCGTCGTTCCAGATGTTTTCCCAGAGCTGGATCTGGCTCACCGTGCGCGAGGCCGGACGCAGCATCTCGAACGAGGACAGGATCATCTCCGGCGGCACGTTGCCGACGCTGTCGACGAGGCGGTCGACGTCGAAATAGCGACGGTCGGAGAAATTCGAGAACAGCTTCATCTCGCGGAAGTCGATCGGCGTGGTGAAGCAGATCAAATTCTTCATCGGCCCATCCTTGTGGATCGCGCCGTAGAGCAGCGACAGCACGCCGCCGAAGCAATAGCCGATCACGGAGACGTCCTGCTCGCCGGAATCAGCTTGCACCCGGCGAACACAGTCCGGAATGAAGTCGAGGACATAGTCCTCCATCCGCAGGCTCTTCTCCTCCGGCCGCGGCGCGCTCCAGTCGAGCATATAGACGTCGTAACCGCGCTTGAGCAGGAATTCGATAAAACTCTGGCCGGGGACGAGGTCGAGGATGTAGCCGCGGTTGGTGGTGGCCATCACGATCAGCACCGGCACGCGGTAGATCTCGTCCGACATGGGGCGATAATGATAGAGATTCATGGTGCCGCGCGAATGCAGCACGTCCTTGGGCGTCGATCCAAGTGATGGACCCGAGGTCGAGAAATATTCGACGCCCTTGATGCTGCGCTGGATGGCGCGCTGCACCTCGCTCTGGATGCGTTCCGGGATAGAAGCGAAATCAAGTCCGGGAGCTGCATTCATGCCTGCTCTCCGCCCTCAGACGGCGGGCGCTTGGTGCGCGGCGGCCGCAATGCGGAATCGCCCCCCTGAGACACGCCGGCACTTGCAGCCATCTGGTTCAGCAGCGACTTGATCTCACCGATCTGGACTTCGATAGCTTGCAGCCTTTCGGCAAGGCCTGTGACCTGCTCCCGACTCGGCAGGTTCATGGAGACCAAGTACTTCTCCATGAGTTCGCCGAGCTGCTTCTGAGCACCTGCAGCAACTCCCCCCGCACGGTTCATCGCCTGCGAAAACTCGGGCGACGACATGGCCTGGTTGGCGAAGGAGTTGAACCCCTTCTCCATCTCACCAACCATCTTTTGCCACATGGCGACCGGGTCATTGGTCTTGTCGGTCATCGGTGTCCTCCAGATGTCGAGAGCTTCGATGCTCTTCTTTTTCGCCATACCACACCGTTGCGCCGTGCCGGTCAACCGGCAAGCAGCGGCTCGGTGCCGCGCGCGGCTTTCATTGCAACGGGAAACCGTGCGATACAGCATCAGTCAAACGCTTGAGGGAACGCGCCCGTGAACGCCCATCAGCCGCCCCAGACAGTCCGCGCCAATGGCATCGAGATCTGCTACGAGATTTTTGGCAACGACAATGCCGAGCCGCTGCTGCTGATCATGGGATTAGGCGCCCAGATGATCCACTGGGACGATGCGTTCTGCGAGCAGCTTGCCGCACGCGGCTTCCGCGTGATCCGCTTCGACAATCGCGACATCGGCAAGTCGAGCCATCTGACGGGCGGCAAGCGGTTGACCCCGCTCGAGCTGCTTAAGCTGCGATTCTTCAGGATTCCCGTCGCGGCAACCTACAGGCTGATCGACATGGCCAAGGATACGATCGGGCTGATGGATGCGCTCGGCATCAAATCGGCGCATCTTGTCGGTGCCTCCATGGGCGGCATGATCGCGCAGGAGGTCACGCTGTCGTTCCCGCAGCGCGTGCGCTCGCTGACCTCGATCATGTCGACGACGGGCAGTCCGCGCGTGCCGCCGCCGACGCGCGAGGCGGCCGCAATGCTGATGGCGCCGCCGCCGCGCAGCAAGGAGGAGTTCATCGTCCGCTACGGCCAGACCTGGAAGGTGTTGCGCGCCGGGCATTTTCCGGAGGAGGAAGCGCTCGACCCGGAACGCGCCGAGCGCGTGTTCGCGCGCGGGCTCAATCCGGCCGGCGTCGGCCGCCAGCTCCGCGCGGTGCTCGCGTCCGGCAGCCGCAAGGAGCGGCTGCATGCCGTGCAGACGCCGACGCTCGTGATCCACGGTACCGTCGATCCCTTGGTGCGGCCTGAGGGCGGCAAGGACACGGCGGCGTCAATCCCGAACGCAAGATTGTTGATGATCGACGGTATGGGCCATGCACTGCCGATGCGGTTCTGGCCTGAGATCATCGGCGCCATCGACAAGCACGCGCATGGCGCGGCGGCGCAGGCAGCTTAACAGTTCTTCGCCATCCAGATCACATGGCGCGCACCGCCGCCCCTGCCGGTCGCGCGGACATTGACCTCGTTGACGTCGAAACCGGCGCTGCGAAGTCGCTTGGTGAAGGCCGGGTTGGGTCCCGACGACCAGACCGCGAGCATGCCGCCCGGCCGCAGCGCCGTCTTCGCCGCCTTCAGCCCGCTCGAACTATAGAGCGCATCATTGCCCTTGCGGGTCAGTCCCTCCGGCCCGTTGTCGACGTCGAGGAGAATGGCGTCGAAAGCCGACCGCTGCGCCCGGATGATTTCGCCGACATCGGTTTCCCGGATGCTCACCCGGGCATCATCGAGGCTCTCGCCGAACACTTCCGCCATCGGGCCCCGCGCCCAGACGACGACCGCCGGCACCAGCTCGGAGACCACGATCTTCGCCTTGGCGCCAAGCACCGCCAACGCCGCACGCAGCGTAAAGCCCATGCCCAATCCGCCGATCAGGACAACGGGCTTGGCGACCGTCTCGATCTGCTTCGCCGCGAGCGTTGCGAGCGCGGCTTCCGAACCCGACAGGCGGTTGTTCATCAGCTCGTTGGTGCCGAGCTTGATGGAGAACTCCTTACCTCGCCGCATCAGGCGAAGCTCTTCGTCGGAGCCGGGGATTTTGGCGGTGCCGATTTTTTCCCAGGGAATCATGAGGGACGTTTAGCATGATCGGGATTCGCAGGGTGGGTTAGCCGAAGGCGTAACCCACCTCTTTACTTTCCACGGGATCAGAAGCGGTGGATTACGCCGGCGGACTGCGCTGCGCGCAGCCGCGGGCTAATCCACCCTACGATCTCTGCCTACCCTCCCGCCCAGACGTCCAGCACATAGCGGTTCTTCGTCCCCATCTCCTCGATCCAGCGCGCACTGACGGCGGCGTCGCTGCCGCTCTTCTCGCGGTGGATCGCGACCAGTGCCGCTTTCACGTCCGGCTCCATCTTGCCGCCGTCGCCGCAGACATAGACGATCGCGCCCTGCTCGATCAGCGGCCAGACCTTGTCCTTCTGCGCGGCGAGCAGGTGCTGCACATAGGTCTTCGGTTCGTCCGCGCGCGAGAACGCAGTGAAGAGTTCCGTGATGCCGCTCGCCGCCAACGCCTTCAGCTCGTCCGCGTAGAGAAAATCCTGGTCGGGATGGCGGCAGCCGAAAAACAGCATCGCGGGTCCGAGGCTGGCGCCCTTCGCCTTGCGTGCGGCCCGTTCCTGAAGGAAGCCGCGGAACGGCGCAAGGCCCGTGCCGGGGCCGATCATGATGATAGGCACCAAGGGATCGTCGGGAAGCCGGAAGCCGGCCTTGGTCTCGCGTACGGTGGCGTAGATCGCATCGCCCGCGCGACGGTTGGCGAGATAGTTCGAACAGATGCCCTTGTAGGTGCCGCGGCCGGAGGCGGCCGGCCCTTCGACCACGCCGACCGTGACACTGCAGCGCGCCGGGTCGACCGACGGCGAGGACGAGATTGAGTAATAGCGCGGCGCCAGCAACGAGAGCATTTCGAGATAGACATGGAACGGCAACTCGCAGGCCGGATATTCGAGCAGAAGATCGAACACCGATTTGCGCCTGGCCAGGATCTCGCCCCGGTAACGCTCGAGCGGCTCAGCTTCCTCGCCGACGAAAGCCAGCAGCTTCGGCTTGGTGACCGGACAGCGGGTGTGCTCGGCCATGATCTGGATCTGCTTGCGCGTCGCCACCTGCTGCAGCTCGACGAACTCGCTGAGCAGGCGGCCGACGGACACGGCATCCCCCACCGGCAATTGCGCGCGGCGGCCCTCGGCGACCTGCAGCCTGATCTGATCGGCGGGCAGGAAGCCGAAGCGGCGCGCGACCGAATCCACTAGCGTGGGATCGTTGCGTGGCACGACACTCAAATGATCGCCGACGCGGTAGCTGGCGTTGGACGGCAGTTGCACCTCGATGTGGCGCGTCGAACGCTCGGAGGGCTTGGACCCGCCCTTGTTCTGAAGCTCGTCATTGACCAGCACTTTCATCGCCACCGCGCCGCCCTGGGCCACGATGGTGTTGACGGCGCTCACCGCCACCGGCTCGATCGCATAGAGCGGATCGTCCTCGGCGGTGCGGGTGAAGTTCCAGTCGATGCCGAATTCCTTGGTCGCGACCTGTGCCGCCGCCGGAAACCATTTCTGGAACTGGCCGTCGAGATCGCTGCGCGCATCGCCCTCGCCGCGCGGATAGACCGCGCGCGCGCCATGCGCCGACAATTGCTCGTCGATCAGACGCGGCACCGATTGATAGGTCGCGGCCCAGTCGCTGTTGCCGCAGCCGAACACGGCGTAGCGCACGCCGGCAAAGGCATCCTTCGGCAGGTCGCCGCCGAGCCATTTGACGAACTGCGTCGCGTTATCAGGCGGCGCGCCGTTATAGGAGGCGCAGATGATCAGAACGCCGCCCTCCTGCGGCAGCTTGCCGACGTAATCGTCGAGCGGGCCGAGATGCACGGCAAAGCCATTGATCTCGGCGAGATCAGCCATGCGCGTCGCCAGCTCCTCGGCGGTGCCGAGATTGGAGCCGTAAAGCACCAGCATCGGCGTGTTGTGGCCGGGCCGGGCGGTCGGCTGGCGCGGCGCCTTCGGCGCCGAAGTAGCGGCCGCGACTGGCCCGCCATAGGCGCCACGCTCGCGATCGACGCGCGGGCGCACCTTGATCTTGAAGCCTTCCGGCTTCATCGTCAGGGTTTCCTTCAGATGCATCTGGTAGCGCTGGTGGTCGATCAGCTTGAAGCGCTGCAGGATCATGCCGAGCGCGAGCGCGGCCTCGTGCATGGCAAAGCCGCGGCCAATGCAGGCGCGCTGGCCGTTGCCGAACGGCTTCCAGGCATTGACCGGCCGCTTGGCTTCCGCCTCGCGGCTGAAATTATCGGGATCGAACGCATCCGGATTCGGTCCCCAGACGCTGGGATCGCGATGCAGCGCGGTTACCAGAATGGTGGTGAAGGTGCCCTTGCGAAGCTTGTACTTGCCGCCGCCGAGCGTCTCGTCCTTGAGCGGCGAGATGCCATAGGCCGGCGCCGGCGGCCACAGCCGCAGCGCCTCTTTCAGGATCTGCGTGATGTAGGTGAGCTGCGTCACCTGCTGGTAGGTCGGCTTCGCGTTGACGTCGGGGCCGAAGACGCGGTCGACCTCGTCATAGGCCTTCTTGAGGATGTCCGGATGCTTGAGCAGCGCATAGAGCGTGTAGGACAACAGGCCGCTGGTGGTCTCGTGGCCGGCGATCAGGAACGTGTTGATCTGGTAGCGGATGTTGACGTCGTCGAGCTGCTCGCCGGTCGAACGATCGACGCCGGTCATCATCGCGGCGAGCATGTCCTTCTTGTCGTCGATCCCCTCCGCGCTCTTGCGGCGCTCGGCAATGATCTCGTCGACCATCTTGTTCATGAAGGCGACGTCTTCGGCGAGCGTCTTGCGCCGCTTCTGCATCCAGATCTGCTCGAACGGCAGGCCGCGTGTCATCATGATGGTTTCGAGCGAGCGCACCAGCGACTCGACGAAGGGATGGTAGTCGCGCCGGTAGAACGAATTGAAGCGATACTCGAAACCGCACAGGCCGATCGTATCCAGCGTCAGCGCCGTCATGTCGTGGACGACGTCGATCTCGTCGTCGGCGTTCAGCCGCTCCCATTTCTGGACGAGCTGCTCGGCGATATCGACCATGCTCGGATGGTAGGACTGCATGGCCCGGTTGCCGAACGGCTGGAGCAGGATGTTGTGCGCCTTGCTCCAATTCGGCTCTTTGGTGTCCGCCGTGAACAGCCCGTCGCCGCCAACCGCGCGTACGCGCCGCAGCGCACCGCGCACGGTCTTGTCGAAGCGCTTCTCATCAGACAGTTCATCGACGAGATCGTGGCCCGAGACGACCACGATCGGCGAGCCCATCATGTCGAGCCAAAAGATCGGACCGAGCTCCTTGGCGAGCCGCGTCAAATGCTGCACGGGGGCGGCCGAGTCCAGCGAAAGCATGTTGCCGACCACCGGCTTGGTCGGCGGATGCGGGATCGGGTCCAGACGGTTCTTGGATGACATTGACGTGCGTTTCCCCTGCCTTGCGTCATTCCGGGATGGTCCGAAGGACCAGACCCGGAATCTCGAGATCCCGGGTTCGACGCTACGCATCGCCCCAGGATGACGACTGCGTCGTCACCCAAACCGCCTTCTACGCCATTCGATCAGCTTGGCGCTGACCTCCTCCGGCTTCTCCTGCTGCGTCCAATGGCCACTGTCGCGGACCAGATATTTTTCGAGATCGGGGATCAGCTTGTCCATGCCATCGGCGGAAGACGGCGGCAACACCGCGTCGTTCTCGGCCATGATCATCAACGACGGCACCCGCACCGTATGATCGAGCCCTTCGGCGCGCGTCCAGTTGCGCGACATGTTGCGGTACCAGTTGATGCCTCCGGTAAAGCCGGTTCTGGTGAAATTGTCGACGAACACCTTCTTCTCTTCCGGCGACAGGATCGGCGTACGCGGATCATGCTTTGCGTCATAGCTGGCGATCATCTGCGGAAACGCCAGATTGACCCGCGGAGAAGCGCCGACGCCGGCAACCACCTCCTCTGCCGGCGCGTCGGCCGGGCGCGGCGCCGGCTTGCGCATGAACGCGTCAAAAGTCTGTTCGACGCGACTTCCGAAAATCCTGTCGGGCTCACGCGCCGGGTCCTGGAACTGCACGATGTACATCTTGTCGCCGAAGCGGGCGCGTAGGAGCTCGATCGGATCGGCCCAGGCACGGTTGGTATGCGGCGTGTTGATGCCGACCACGCCCGCCACCCGGTCGATGTGCCGCAACGGCATCTGCCAGACGATGAAGCCGCCCCAGTCGTGACCGACGAAGACCGCCTTGTCGATCTGCAAATGGTCGAGCAGCCCGACGAGATCACCGGTCAGGTGCTCGATGTCGTAATCCTCGACCGCCTCGGGCCGGTCGGTCGCGCCATAGCCGCGTTGGTCGGGCGCGATCACGCGGATGCCGGCCTCGCTCAGCGCTTTGATCTGGTGGCGCCAGGAGAAGGCCAGCTCGGGCCAGCCATGGCACAGCACGATCGGCGGCGTGTCCGTGATCGGGCCCGCCTCGTAATATCCCATGCGGATTCCGTTCGTGTGCACGAACTTGAGCTGTGGCATTTCAATCATCGAACCATTCCTATTCCGCAGCGCCCTTGATGTCGGTCGCCGGCGGCGCGTAGGCCGCCTCCAGCGCGGCGAACTCCTCCGGCAGCATGTCGCACATCACCTGCACATGCGGAATGATGTTGGCGCCGACGATGAAGCCGAAATCGAGCTGGTCGCGATAGCTCTGCACGGTAATGTTGAGCGCCTGCCCGTGCGTCGAGATCGACACCGGGAAGATGTGCAATAGCTCCGCGCCGGCAGCGTAAAGCGTCTGCCGCGGCCCCGGCACGTTGGACACGGTGATGTTGGCAGCCGGCGGCAGCACGTCCGACAGGTTCGAGCGGCTGTAGAGCAACGCCAGGATCTGCACCATGATCGGCGCGCCCAGCATCGAGATGTTGGAGACCTGGGGCATCAGCGCGCGCAGGGGATGCGACATCTCCTTGGACTTGGTCGATTGCGCGATGATGGCTTCGAGCCGCGCCTTGGGATCGTCGATGTTGGTCGCGATCGCGCAGATCATGCCGAACACCTGGTTGTTGGCTTCGGTGTTGCCCTCCTCGCGCAGCGAGATCGGTACCGCCGCGGTCAGCGATTTCGCCGGCAGCGTGCTGTACTCCTTCAGGTAACGCCGGACCACGCCGGAGGCGAGCGCCAGCACGACGTCGTTGAGCTTGCCGCCGGCCTGCTTGGCCAGCGCCTTCGCGCGAGACAGCGGGATCGACACACCGGCGAAGCTTCGCTCCGACGAGATGGTCTTGTTCAGCATGGTCGGCGGCGACACCATGCTGGCAAGGCTCTCGCGCGATTTGGGATCGGCGACCTTGCCGAGCACATCGGAGACGCTCTTGACCATGGTCGGGATATTGCCCGCGAAGCGCACCGCGCTCTCGATCTGGTACATCGCGTTGTCGAACAGGATCGAGCCGATGTCGCTCTTGCCGGTGCGCGGCAGTTGCAGGTTCTGGGCGGCCTTGCCGGCGTCGAGCGGCTGGTTGAAAAGCTGCTGGTAGGAATCCAGCAGGTTCGCCGCGATGTCGCGCGGCTCCTGTCCGGGCTTGCTGCCAGCCGCCGGCGGATCGACCTTCCGCGGGATCGGCGAGATGTCGTAGATCATGTTGGTCAGCGCCGCACCGGCACCGCCGTCGATGGCGGCATGGTGCATCTTGGAATAGAGCCCGACCTCGTTGTCCTTCATGCCCTCGAACACGTAGAACTCCCAGAGCGGGCGGGCGCGGTTCAACAGCTTGGCGTGCATCCAGCCGACGATGCGCTCCAGCGTGGCACGGTCGCGCGGCTGCGGCAGGCTGGCACGGAAGATGTGACGGTCGATGTCGAACTGATCGTCCTCGACCCAGGAGGGATGATCGATGTCGAGCGGCGCCTTCTCCAGCCGCGCCTTCAGGATCGGCGCGATATGCAGGCGCGAGACGATCATCGCCTTGAAGTCTTCGAAGAAGTCGCCCTTGTAATCGTCGGGCAGGCGAAAGATCGCCATGCTCCCGACATGCATCGGCATCTCCGGCGTTTCCAGATAGAGAAACGACGCGTCCAGCGACGACAGCTTCTTACCGTCAGCCATAATTCCCTCCCGCAACAATTTTGACGGGCGCCTTCTGGCGCTTCTCGTCAGGCCGATATTGCCTGTTCCGGCGGGGCATATGCAATGGCAAACGGCCCGGCCCGGTCAAATGGCGAGAATTCCCCTTCCGGTTGCGCCAGCCGGTCCGCCACGGCCCATAGCGCCGCGGGGTTCACCCCGAGCCCGATATGGCTCGCCAGGAGCACTTCGATGTTCTCGGCACGGTCGGAGGGACGGAGCAGGCAGGTCCGCCAGTTCACGACGCCGTCGGCCCGCGAATAGATCGACGTCGCCGGCACCGGCAGATCGCCGGCGATCGCCTCGCGCGCCTCAGCAAGATCCTCGACCCGTTCGCCGGACAGCGCTTCGTAGAGCCGCGTCGCGTTGGTCGCCCGCACGTCATTGGCAAACGGGCTGCCGAGCGTGATGACATAGCGAACCATGTCGGGCGCCTGGAGCGCGAGATCGCGGGCATAGACGCCGCCGAGGCTCCATCCGACTAGGCTGACCTTGCGTCCGCTCGCAGCATGGATTTCGGCAAGACGGGCGCGCAGCGACTCCCGAATCCGCCCGAGGCCGCCGAGATTACGGCCCATCCGCCAAGCCTGTGCCTCATAGCCGAGCTCGCTGAGATAGCGCCGCATCGGGGCCATCGAGAGGTCGCTGGCGAGAAAGCCCGGCAGCGCCAGCACCGGATGGCCATCGCCCCTCGGCGCTCGCATCAGGATCGGCGACAGCAACAGGCTTGCATTGAACTCGAACAGGCCGCGCGCTTCTGCAAGCAGCAGGGCGAGGCCCGGCGGACGAAGCCCGCCCGGGGCCTGCCGCCCGTCTGGCCCGGACGGCATTATTTCTTCTTGTCGCTGCTGCGCGTGCCGCCGAGGCCCGCCATCGTGACGAACATGTCCTGAAACCGCTCCGCGATCTTGGGATCGAAGGTGAACCAGCTCTGGATCAGCGATTCCGGCGAGACCTTCTCGATGTTGCTGAGCACCTGCTGCTGCAGCTTGTCCATCACCGCCGTCTGCATCGGTCCCACGTCAGGCAAACCGAAGAACTGGCGGGCCTCGAGGGGGGTGCAGTCGATTTCGATATTAACTTTCATGTCCCCTCCGGATGAGATTCGAGCGGCCTGCCGGCAGTATCGCCGCGAGTTGTGGTGCGACGCAAGCGGCCTGATGCAGGCGCGACATGCCGCGTCCCGCAATCGGCCGATATAGTCAACCAAAGTCGAAAGACGCGGTCCCCCATGCCAGGCGGCACGGTCAGCATTGCTGCACAGCGGTGCAACTTGGCGCGTTCCTTGCTGGAATGGCGCTTGCACCGGTCGAGAACTCTGGGCAACATGGATCAATCAGCCCTGCCGAACAATCAAAAATCATCGGCACGGCAGAGTGGAGAGGGTCAAGAATGTCAGTCGGTCGAAGTCTGTTTGCGGCGACGCTCGCCGGTACGCTTGCGTTGACGGTCGCGCCGGCGTCGAGCCAGACGCTGCGTTATGCCAACCAGGGTGACCTGAAATCCCTTGATCCCTATACGCTGAACGAAAGCACCACCCACGCCCATCTCGGTCACGTCTATCAAGGCCTCACCGCGCGCGACAAGGACCTCAAGATCATTCCGGCGCTGGCGGAAAGCTGGGAAACTCCGGAGCCGACCCGCTGGCGCTTCCATTTGCGCAAGGGCGTGAAATTCCATAACGGCGATCCCTTCACCGCCGACGACGTCGTGTTCTCCGCCGATCGCGTCCGCAAGAAGGGGTCCAATATGCAGACCCGCCTTGCGCCCGACGTCAAGGTCGTCAAGGTCGACGACTACACCGTCGACTTCGTCTTGCCATCGCCCAATCCCATCCTGCATAACTCGTGGGATGTCTGGTACATCATGGACAAGAAATGGGCCGAGGAGAACAACGTCGTCGATCCGACGCCGGTGGCGGCGACCACGCCGAGCTACGCCTCGCTCCACGAGAACGGCACCGGTCCGTTCACCATCGAAAGCCATCAGCCCGGCGTGAAGACGGTTTTCAAGGCCAACCCCAACTACTGGGGCAAGGTCGAGGGTAACCTGAAGGAGATCGTCTTCACCCCGATCGCTTCAGACGCAACCCGCGTCGCTGCGCTGCTCTCGGGCGAAGTCGACGTCATCGAGCCGGTGCCGATCCAGGACATCTCCCGCGTCGATTCCAGCCCCAACGCCCAGGTGCTGAAAGGGCCGGAGCTGCGCACCATCTTCATCGGCTTCGATCAGATGCGCGATGAGCTGCTCTACTCCAACATCAAGGGCAAGAACCCGTTCAAGGACGTCCGCGTCCGCGAAGCCTTCTACAAGGCGATCGACATCGAGCTGATCAAGAAGCGCGTGATGCGCGAGCTGTCGACACCATCGGCGCTGATGATCGCTCCGGAGTTGTTCGTGCTGTCCAAGGAGTTCACGCGGCCGAAATTCGACCCCGATGGAGCCAAGAAGCTCCTGACCGAAGCCGGCTATCCCGATGGCTTCGAGGTCACGATGGATTGTCCGAACGACCGTTACGTCAACGACGCCGCGATCTGCCAGGCCGTCGTCGGCATGCTTGCCCGCATCGGCGTCAAGATCAACCTGCTGGCGCAGCCGAAAGCGCAGTACTTCGCCAAGGTGTTGAAGCAGGGCGGCTACCAGACCTCGTTCTACCTCCTGGGCTGGACGCCGAGCACGATGGACTCCCACAACGTGCTCTATGACATCATGGGCTGCCGCGACGACGCGAAATCCTCACGCGGCGAGGCCAATCTCGGCGGCTACTGCAACAAGGAGTTCGACGCCATCACCGACAAGGTGCTGGTCGAAACCGATACTGCCAAGCGCAACCAGCTGATCAAGCAGGCCTACGAAATCGGCAACAAGGACTGGTCCTACATCCCGCTGCACCAGCAGGCGCTGGCCTGGGGCGTGTCGAAGAAGGTCAACCTGCCGCAGCGCGCCGACAATCTGGTCATGTTCCATTGGGCGACCAAGAAGGAATAGCACCAGTTGAACACGAGGTCCCGGCGGCGTCAGGCATCCGGGACCTTTCCTTTTCCGGCTGACAAAGACGTCGACCGCACGCACACCCAAGGATAGTGGAAGGCATGCTCGCTTTCACTCTTCGCCGCGCCGTTCAGGCCATCGGCGTCATGTTCGCCGTCGGCATCATCGCCTTCTCGATGTTCCGTTTCGCCGGCGACCCCGTCAATCAGATCGTCTCGATCGACACATCGGCGGCCGAACGCGAAGCCGTGCGCAAGTCGCTCGGCCTCGACGATCCCGTGCCGGTGCAGTTCGTGCGTTATTTCGCCGACGCCGCGCAATTCAAGTTCGGCGTCTCCTACCAGTTCCGCCAGCCGGTCTCGACCCTGCTGATGGAACGCATGCCGGCCACGCTGGAACTTGCGATCTGCGCCACCGTGTTTGCAATGGTGTTCGGCATTCTGATGGGCGTCTATTCGGCGCTGAGGCGCGACACCGTGCTGGCCAAATTATTCCAGGCGGTTTCGCTGATCGGCATCTCATTGCCGACTTTCCTGATCGGCATTCTCCTGATCTATCTGTTCGCGGTGACATTGGGCTGGCTGCCCTCGTTCGGCCGCGGCGAGGTGGTCAAGCTCGGCTGGTGGAGCACGGGCCTGCTCACGCTGTCGGGACTGAAGGCATTGATCATGCCCTCGATCACGCTCGGCCTGTTCCAGATGACCCTGATCATGCGACTGGTGCGGGCGGAGATGCTGGAAGTGCTGCGAACCGACTATATTCGTTTCGCCCGCGCCCGCGGGCTGACCACCCGCGCCATTCATTTCGGCCACGCGCTGAAGAACACGCTCATTCCCGTCATCACCGTGGCCGGCCTTCAGTTTGGCTCGGTTATTGCATTTTCGATCATCACCGAAACCGTGTTCCAATGGCCGGGCATGGGACTGCTGTTCGTGCAGGCCGTGCAAAACGTCGATATCCCGATCATGGCGGCCTATCTGCTGATGGTCTCGCTGATCTTCGTCACCATCAACCTGGTGGTCGACATTCTCTACACCGTAGTCGATCCGCGCCTGCGCGCGACCGTCGGCCGCGCTACATAAGGCCCCTGCATGTCCGACGCCGTCGCCTCCAATTCCGACAAGCAGAGCGCGCCGCCCGCGCATGCCGGTCGCAGCTGGCTCAGCCGCGCCCTCGACAGCGACATCTTCTACTCGTTCCGCCGTTCCAAGCTGACCATGGTGGCGGCGGCCATTACCGTGCTGCTCTTCCTGCTCGCGATCTTTGCATCGGCGCTCGCGGTGCAGAACCCGTTCGATCCGGCGCAGCTCCAGTTGATGAACTCGCGCATCTCGCCGCTCTGGACCGCCGACGGCCAAAGCCCGTTTCTGCTCGGCACCGACGAGCAGGGCCGCGACGTGTTCTCCGCCATCCTCTACGGGATGCGCATCTCGCTCGCCGTCGGCGTGGCCGGCGTGATCTTCGCCGGCGCGCTCGGTATCGCGCTCGGCCTGATCGCCGGCTATTTCGGCGGCGCGGTCGATGGCGTGATCATGCGGATCGCCGACGTGCAACTGACCTTTCCCGCCATTCTGATCGCGCTGCTGGTCAATGGCATTGCGAAATCGATCCTCGGCAACCGTCTGGATGCCACCAGCATGCTGGTGGTGCTGGTGATCTCGATCGGCCTCAGTTTCTGGGTCGGGTATGCAAGGACGGTGCGCGGCTCCGTGATGGTCGAGAAGAACAAGGACTACGTGGCCGCCGCGCAGCTGATCGGCCTGCCCGCGCCAAAGATCATGCTGCGGCACGTGCTGCCGAACACGATGGGCCCGATCCTGGTCATCGCCACCATCAACCTCGCACTGGCCATCATCACCGAGGCAACGCTGTCCTTCCTCGGCGTCGGCCTGCCCGACACCATGCCCTCGCTCGGCACGCTGATCCGCATCGGCAACAATTATCTGTTCGCGGGCGAATGGTGGATTGTCGCTTTCCCCGGCCTCGCGCTGGCCGGCTTGATCCTGTCGATCAACCTGCTCGGCGACTGGCTGCGCGACGCGCTCAACCCGAAGCTCCGATGAGCAAAACTTCGATAAGAGCGCCTCACCCATGACCGAGCCCATCCTCTCCGTTCGCAACCTTCAGGTGGAGTTCGCCTCCCGCCGCGGCACGCTGCGCGCCATCGACGGTGTCTCCTTCGACATCGCCAAGGGCGAGGTGCTGGGCGTGGTCGGCGAATCCGGCGCCGGAAAATCCGTGACCGGCCTCGCCGTGATCGGCCTGATCGACCCGCCCGGCCGGATCGCGGGCGGCGAGGTTCGCCTGGCCGGCCTGCGCATCGACAATTTGCCGCCGGAGGAGATGCGCCGCATCCGTGGCAAACGGATCGGCATGATCTTCCAGGACCCCCTCACCTCGCTCAATCCACTCTACCGGGTCGGTGACCAGATCATCGAGACGATCCGAACCCACCTGAACCTGTCCGAGACGGCCGCCCGCCGCCGCGCCATCGACCTGCTTGCCGAGGTCGGCATTCCCGCGCCGGAAAAGCGCATCGACGGCTACCCGCACGAATTCTCCGGCGGCATGCGCCAGCGCGTCGTCATTGCGCTGGCGATCTGCGCCGAGCCCGAGCTGATCATCGCGGACGAGCCGACCACCGCGCTCGACGTCTCCGTGCAGGCGCAGATCATCTCGCTGATCAAGCGGCTCGGCCGCGACCACGGCACCGCCGTGATGCTGGTGACGCACGACATGGGCGTGATCGCGGAGACCTCCGACCGGGTCGCCGTGATGTATGCCGGCCGTGTCGCCGAGATCGGTCCGGTGCAGGATGTCGTCAGAAACCCGCTGCATCCCTATGCCAAGGGCTTGATGGGCGCGATCCCGACGCTGGCCGGCGACGACAAGCGTCTCATGCAGATTCCCGGCTCGATGCCGCGGCTGTCGGCGATCCCGCGCGGCTGCTCGTTCAACCCGCGCTGCGCCTTCGCGTTCGACCGCTGTCGCGTTGATCGACCGGAGCCGCTGCCGCGCGGTGCGCAATCGGTCGCCTGCCATCTCTATGACAGCGTGCCGGCGGAGAGCGCGGCATGAGCGCTTCCTTCGTCCAGGCCACAAATCTGCGCCGGGTGTTCGACGTCTCGAAACCCTGGCTCAACCGCATGCTCGAAGGCGGGCATCTCGAATATCTCAAGGCGGTCGATCACGTCACCTTCGACATCAGGAAGGGCGAGACGTTTGCGCTGGTCGGCGAGTCCGGCTCGGGCAAGACCACGGTGGCGCGGATGGTCGTGGGACTGCTGCCGCCGAGCTCCGGCGATGTCTTGATCGACGGCGTCTCGATGACGGATCCGCGGCAGGCGCCGGCGCGCAGGAAGCTGCGCCGCCGCATCCAGATGATCTTCCAGGACCCCTATGCGAGCCTGAACCCGCGCTTTCGCGTCGATGCCATCATCTCCGAGCCGATCCGCGCCTTCGACCTGATCCAGGGCGAGCGCGACATCCAGGCCCGCGTCGGCGAGCTGCTCAGCCTGGTCGGCCTGCATCCCGACGACCGGCTGAAGTTTCCGCACGAGTTCTCCGGCGGCCAGCGCCAGCGCATCGCGATCGCCCGGGCGCTCGCATCGGACGCCGAGTTCATCGTCTGCGACGAGCCGACTTCGGCGCTCGACGTCTCGGTGCAGGCGCAGATCCTGAACCTGATGCGCGACCTCCAGGACAAGTTCGGCCTGACCTACATGTTCATCAGCCACAACCTCGCCGTGGTCCGCCACATGGCGAGCCGCGTCGGCGTGATGTATCTCGGCCGCATCGTCGAGATCGCTGAAGGCAAGGAGTTGTTCGCACGTCCCCGCATGCCCTACACCAAGATGCTGCTGGGCGCCGTGCCTGATCTTGCCATGAGCGGCCGCCAGCGCATTCCGGTGAAGGGCGAGATCCCGAACCCGATCAATCCGCCGCCCGGCTGCGCCTTCAATCCGCGCTGCCCGCTGGCGTTCGATCTCTGCCGCAAGGAAACGCCGGAACTGATCGACGGCGTCGCCTGCCACGCCGTCAACACCGCGCCGGTCCCGGCGTGACGCGCGCGTGCCATGCCGGCAGCGCATTGGCGGCGCGACATCGCCTGTGATCAATTGCGCGCGCCGCAAATGAGGTAATCCATGGCCAGCATCGTCAATCCCGATCCGTTCACGACCCGCCCCGAGATCGAAGGCACGTTCGGGGTCGTCGCCACTACGCACTGGATCGCGACCGCCGTCGGCATGGCCATCCTGGAAAAGGGCGGCAACGCCTTCGACGCCGGCGTCGCTACCGCCTTCACGCTCCAGGTGGTCGAGCCGCATCTGAACGGCCCCGGCGGCGATGTCCCCATCATCGTCCACGACGTGAAGCGCGGCCGCACCGAGGTGATCTGCGGCCAGGGCCCGGCACCGGCACGCGCCACCATCGCGCATTACAAGAGCGAAGGCCTCGACATGGTGCCCGGCACCGGCCTGCTCGCGGCCTGCGTCCCCGGCACCTTCGAATCCTGGATGATGTTGCTGCGCGATTACGGCACGATGCGCGTGCGCGACGTGCTGGAACCCGCGATCGCCTATGCCCGCGACGGCTATCCGCTGGTCGAGCGCGCCTGCGCCACGATCCAGACCGTCGAGCAATTATTCCGCAAGCACTGGCCGACCTCCGCCGCGGTCTATCTCCCCAACGGCGAGGTGCCGAAGCCCGGCACACTCTTTACCAACGAGACGCTGGCCGCGACCTACGCACGGATTCTCAGCGAAGCCGAGAGCGGCGGCGGTGGCCGCGACGCCGAGATCGAGCGCGCGCGCAAAGCCTGGTCGCAAGGCTTCGTCGCGGAAGCCATCGACAAATTCTGCCGCACCCAGGAGGTGATGGACGTCAGCGGCTCGCCGCATCGCGGCGTGCTTTCCGCCGACGACATGGCGCGCTGGCAGCCGACGGTCGAGGCGCCGCTCACCTACGACTATGGCCGCTACACCGTCTGCAAGGCCGGCGTCTGGAGCCAGGGTCCGGTGACGCTGCAACAGCTCGCACTGCTGAAGGGCTTTGCCCTCGACGGGCTCGACCCGACCGGGCCTGAGTTCATCCATCTTCAGATCGAATGCGCAAAACTCGCCTTTGCCGACCGCGAGAAATTCTACGGCGATCCCAAGTTCAGCGAGATCCCGATTACGACGCTGCTATCGGACGCCTATAACGACGAACGTCGTAAGCTAATTACCGAGAAGGCCTCGCTCGATCTCCGGCCCGGCGCGATCGAGGGCTTTGGCGGCGTCGTCAAGCTGCGCCGCGCTGAAGGCCAGCGCGAGGCCGTTGGCGCGCTAGGCGCCGGTGAACCAACCGTGGGGCGCTTCGGCGAGGTGCGCGGCGACACCGTGCATTTCGACATCATCGACAAAGCTGGCAACATAGTGTCTTCGACGCCGTCGGGCGGCTGGCTGCAATCCTCGCCCATCATTCCCGAGCTCGGCTTCTGTCTCGGCAGCCGCGCCCAGATGTTCGATTTGGAGGAGAACCAACCCGGTTCGCTCGCACCGGGCAAGCGGCCGCGCACAACGCTGTCGCCGACCATGGCGCTGCGCGACGGCGAGCCTTACCTCGCCTGGGGTTCGCCCGGCGGCGACCAGCAGGACCAGTGGATCACCCAATTCTTCCTACGCCACGTCCATTGCAATCTCAATCTCCAGGAAGCGATCGACGCGCCGGCCTGGCATTCCGAGCATTTCCCGATCTCGTTCTGGCCGCGTACCGCTCGCCCCGGCGTGCTCGTGGTGGAAAATCGCATACCCAAGGCGACGATCGAGAACCTTCGTGAGCGCGGGCATATCGTGGAAGTCGGTCCCGACTGGTCCGAAGGCCGGCTCACCGCAGCCTCGCGCGTGGGTCGGCGCCGGCGCGCCGCCGCCAATCCGCGCGGCATGCAAGGTTACGCCGCGGGACGCTGAAGGCAGCACATGACCTGGTCGATCATCGCGCGAGACCCTTTCACCGGCCAGTTCGGCATCGCTGTTGCGACACGTTTTTTCGCCGTCGGCGCACGCGTGCCGTATATTGCCGCCGGCGTCGGCGCCATCGCGACGCAGGCCTTCGTCAATCCCTATTACGGCATCGACGGCGTCAAGCTGTTGCGGGAAGGCCTCAATGCGCGCGACGTGCTGGCCGCGCTACTCGCGACCGACGGTGGCCGCGAGAGCCGTCAGATCCACATCATGGATGCGAGCGGCGAGATCGCCGCACATACCGGGCGCGACTGCGTCGACTGGTGCGGGCACATCGCAGGCAGCGGCTTTTCCATCGCCGGCAACATGCTGGCCGGCGCCGACGTGCTCGACGAGACCGCAAAGACCTATATCGCCAACGACAGCCTGCCCTTCCCGCGCCGCCTGCTCGCCGCGATGCGCGCCGGGGAAGCCGCCGGCGGCGACAAGCGCGGCAAGCAGTCTGCCGCGCTGTTGATTCACGGCGAGGAGGAATGGCCGGCGCTGGACATTCGCGCCGACGACCATCCCGATCCGCTCGGCGAACTCGAGCGACTCGAACACGTCAGCCACGAGCTCTGGGTGCATTTTCGCGATTCCATGCCGACGCGACGGAACCCGGCCGGCAATACCGACCGCGGCGTCATCGACGCCAGCATCCAAGCAGCGCGTGCAAGGCAATCATGAGCGCGAGCCCTCTCATCGAGATCAGGGACCTCCGCATCCGCTTCCACGGCGACGACGGCCGCATCACCCACGCGGTCGACAGTGTCGACCTCAGTGTCGCCAACGGCGCGACCCTCGGCCTTGTCGGCGAATCCGGCTGCGGCAAGAGCGTGACCTCGCTGGCGATCATGGGCCTGCTGCCGAAACAAAGCGCGGAGATATCGGGCGCGATCCGCTTCGACGGCCTCGACCTCCTGAAGACGCCGGACCAGACCCTGCGCAATCTGCGCGGCAACCGGCTCGCGATGATCTTCCAGGAACCGATGACCTCGCTCAATCCGAGCTTCACCATCGGCGACCAGATCATCGAGACCATTTTGCGCCACCGCGGCGGCTCGCGGAAAAGCGCGCGCGAGCGGGCGATCGAGCTGCTGCGCCGGGTCCACATCCCCTCGCCCGGGCGGCGCATCGATGAATATCCGCACAAGCTCTCCGGCGGCATGCGCCAGCGCGTGATGATCGCGATGGCGCTGGCCTGCGACCCGCGCCTGCTGATCGCCGATGAGCCGACCACTGCGCTCGATGTCACCTTGCAGGCGCAAATCCTGGAGCTGATGCGGGAGTTGAAAGCGGCAAGCGGCGCCGCGATCATCCTGATCACGCACGATCTCGGCGTGGTCGCCGAGGTCTGCGACGAGGTCGCGGTGATGTATGCCGGCGAGATCGTCGAGCGCGCGCCGGTGGACGAATTGTTCTCGGCGCCGCAGCACCCCTACACCGTCGGCCTACTCGGCTCGATCCCGCGACTCGACCATCGGGCCGAACAACTTGCCACGATCGAGGGTATGGTGCCGAGCATGGCGCAGCCGCCGGCAGGCTGCCGCTTCGCCGCGCGCTGCCCGTTCGTGCTGGACGCCTGCACCACGGCGCCGCCACCGCTGATCGAAGTCAGCCCCGGCCACCTCTCGCGCTGCATCCGCGCGCCGCTCGAACGCCTGGTGTCGTGATGACCTCGTTCTCTCTTCCCGTTCCCCGGGCGCAGCGCAGCACAAGCGCAGCGCGGTGGTGCGCTGCTGAACCGGGGCCCATGTGGCGGCAGACTGGCTCCCGGTTCAGCGTCGCAACACTTCGCGTTGCGCCGCGCCCGGGACACGAGACTGAGTTTCGTCGGGATCACGAACGATGACCGCTCTGCTCGAGGTTACAGGCCTGGTCAAGCATTTCGTCGCCGAGCGCTCGCTGTTCGGCCGGGCGCTGGCGCATGTCAAAGCCGTTGATGGCGTCTCCTTCTCGCTCGAGGCCGGCAAGACGCTGGCCCTGGTCGGCGAATCCGGTTGCGGCAAATCCACCGTCAGCCGCCTGGTGCTGCGGCTGATCGAGCCGGATGCGGGCACGATCCGGTTCGACGGCCGCGATCTCCTCTCGCTCGATCCCTATGCGCTCCGCGCCTTCCGCCGCGAGGCCCAGATCATCTTCCAGGACCCCTACGCCTCGCTCAATCCGCGCATGACGGTCGGCCAGATCCTGACCGAACCGCTGGCACTGCACGATCTCGTGCCGCCGGCAGAGCGGCGTGCGCGCGTCGCGGAGTTGCTGCGGCTGGTCGGGCTGGAGCCGAGGCTGGCGCGGCGCTATCCGCACGAATTCTCCGGCGGCCAGCGCCAGCGCATCGCCATTGCTCGCGCGCTCGCGGTCGAGCCGAAGCTGATCATCTGCGACGAGCCGGTCTCGGCGCTGGACGTCTCGATCCGCTCGCAGATCCTCAATCTGCTGCGCGAGCTCCAGGACCGGCTCGGCCTCGCCTATATTTTCGTCTCGCACGACCTCGCCGTGGTCAAGCACATCGCCGACCACGTCGCGGTGATGAATCTCGGCCAGATCGTCGAGACGGCGGAGGCGGACGCGCTGTTCGCCTCGCCGCGCCACCCCTATAGCCGGGCGCTGTTGTCCGCGATCCCGCTGCCGCAGCCGAAGGTGAAGCGCGCGACCGTCCTGCTCGAGGGCGAGATCCCGAGCGCGCTCAATCCGCCTTCTGGCTGCCGCTTCCACACCCGCTGCCCGTTCGTGATCGAGCGCTGTCGCAACGAGGCGCCGGCGCTTCTAGCTGACGGCACGGGCCACGCCGCCGCCTGCCACCGCACGGCGGAACTGCCGTCTGCCGACGCCATATTGCCGGCAGCCGGCGGGTTTTCGCCGGCGCTTGCAAAATTGGTCGCCGCCTTCAGCCAAAAGACGGAAGGCGCTGCCACCGCCGGGGTTGGTATACAAGGCACCGCGCCCACAACGACGTAGCCGAAGCAATGGGGACTGTCCGATGAAGATGTTTCGCCTGGCCGCAACGGCCGCCGCCGTCCTGCTGTCGCTTGGAGCCGCGCAGGCCCAGACCACGCTGCGCATCGGCCTCGCCGAGGACCCTGACATCCTCGATCCCACGATGGCGCGCACCTATGTCGGCCGCATCGTGTTCTCCGCCTTCTGCGACAAGCTGTTCGACATCGACGAGAAGCTCAACATCGTGCCGCAGCTCGCGCTGTCGAGCGAAACCGCCGACGACGGCAAGGCGCTGGTCATCAAGCTGCGGCCCGGCGTGAAATTCCACGACGGCGAACCGTTCGACGCGGAAGCCGCCAAGTTCTCGCTGGAACGGCATCTGACGTTCCCCGGATCCTTCCGCAAACCCGAGCTCGCCTCGGTCGATCACATCGAAGTCGTCGATCCCCTCACGGTCAAGCTGGTGCTGAAGTCACCGTTCTCGCCGCTGCTCGCTCAGCTCACCGACCGCGCCGGGATGATGGTGTCGCCTAAGGCGGCGAAAGAGGCCGGCGACAAATTCGGCCTGCGCCCGGTCTGCGCCGGCCCGTATAAATTCGTCGAGCGCGTGCAGCAGGACCGCATCGTGTTCGAAAAGTTCGCGGACTATTGGAACAAGGACAACGTCTTCATCGACAAGATCGTGTTCCAGCCGATCGTCGATGCCACGGTGCGGCTTGCGAACTTGAAATCCGGCGGCCTCGATTTGATCGAGCGCGTGCTTGCCACCGACCTGAAGGAAGTCCGCGCGGATTCACGGCTGAAAGTCGCGACCGCCATCGAGCTCGGCTATCAGGGCATCACGCTCAACATCGGCAAGGACAAGGCCAAGGGGCCGCTCAGCCAATCCGCAAAGGTGCGACAGGCGCTCGACCTCGCGATCGACCGCGACGCCATCAACCAGGTCGTGTTCAACGGCGAGTTTCAGGTCGGCAATCAATGGGTCAACCCTGATCATCCCTACTATCAGAAATCCCTTCCGGTCCGTCCCCGCAATGTCGAGAAGGCCAAGGCGCTGCTGAAGGAAGCCGGCGCGACACCGCCGGTCAGCGTCGATTTCCTGGTGCCCAAGGGCGCGGAGACCGAGACGCCGGCGCAGGTGATCCAGTCGATGGCGGCCGAGGCTGGGTTCGACATGAAGATCCGCCTCACCGAATTCGCGACCGGGCTGAAGCAGGCCGAGGCCGGCGACTACCAGGCCTATATGCTCGCCTGGAGCGGGCGCGTCGATCCCGACGGCAACAGCTTCGTGTTCCTGCACAGCGGCGCGCCGCAGAATTACGGCGCGTGGAACAACCCGCAGGCCGACAAGGCACTGGAAGACGCGAGATCGGTCACCGATCCCGCCAAGCGCAAGGCCAGCTATGAGGCCCTGGCCAAGCTGGTCCAGGACGAAGAGCCGCTGCTGTACCTCTACCACCGCCGCATCATCATCGCGCACACGACCAAGCTCGAAGGCTACAAGCAGATGCCCGACGGCCTCGTGCGTGTCATCGGACTCAAGCTGAAGTGACGCCGCGAGAATGCTGAACTTCCTCGCCCGCCGCCTTGCGCAGATCGTGCCGACGCTGTTCTTCGTCTCGGTGCTGATCTTCTCGCTGCAGCAATTGCTGCCGGGCGATCCCGCGCTGGTGATGGCGGGCGAAGAGCGCGATCCCGCCGTGATCGAGCAGATCCGTCATCAGTACCGGCTCGATCAGCCGGTCCCGGTGCAGTACGCCTACTGGATCAAGGGCGTGCTCTCGGGCGATTTCGGCGAGTCGCTGCGCAACAAGATGCCGGTGCGCGAGCTGATCGCGCAGAAGCTGCCGGTGACGTTGCAGCTCGGCGGCATGGCGATCGTGATCGCGTTCCTGATCGGCATCCCCGCCGGCATCGTCGCGGCCGTGAAGAAGGGCTCGGCCTGGGACTACGGCGCGAACCTGTTTGCGCTGTGGGGCATCTCGACGCCGAACTTCTGGCTCGGGATCATGCTGATTTTCCTGTTCTCGATCGAGCTCGGCTGGCTGCCGGCGTCCGGCTACGTGCCGCTCACCGAGAACTGGCGTGCGAGCCTGGCGGCCACCATCATGCCGGCTTTCGTGCTCGGCAATGCCATTGCCGCGGTCCTGATGCGGCATACCCGCAGCGCCATGCTGCAGGTGCTGGAAAGCGACTACGTCCGCACCGCCCGGGCCAAGGGACTCCTGGAGCGCTCGGTGATCCTGAAGCACGCCATGCGCAACGCGCTGACGCCCGTCATCACGCTCGGCGCGCTCGAGCTCGGGACGCTGTTGTCCGGCGCAGTCCTGACCGAGCAGATCTTCTCCATCCCCGGCTTCGGCAAGCTGATCGTGGATGCCGTCTTCAACCGCGACTACGCCGTCGTGCAAGGCGTCGTGCTGGTGACGGCCACGATCTACATCACGCTGAATCTCGTTGCCGACATCGCCTATATCCTCGTCAATCCACGGCTGCGGGGCTAGAGCATGACCGACGCCGCGCTGCCCGGCCCTCTCACGCAAGCCGACGAGCTGGATAGCCCGGCCCGCCGCGCGCGCCGGCGGCTGTTCAAGCGCAAGGCGGCGATATTCGGGCTCGTCGTGCTCACGATGTTCATCGTGCTCGCCGTGCTGGCCCCACTGATCGTGCCCTATGATCCCATCGCGACGAGCTGGAGCCTGGTGCGCAAGCCGCCCACCTCGGCGCACTGGTTCGGCACCGATGAGCTCGGCCGCGACATCTTCAGCCGGATCGTCTACGGCGCGCGCGCCTCGCTGCTCGCGGGCCTCATCTCGGTGGCGATCGCGCTCGGCATCGGCGTGCCGCTCGGTCTCGTCGCTGGCTATCGCGGTGGCTTCGTCGATGCGCTGATCAGCCGGATCACGGATGCGATGCTGGCCTGCCCGTTCCTGATCCTGGCGATCGCGCTGGCGGCGTTCCTCGGGCCGAGCCTCGGCAATGCCATGATCGCGATCGGCATCTCCGCAACGCCGATCTTCATCCGCCTGACCCGCGGCCAGGTGCTCGTCGTCAAGGCCGAGGACTATGTCGAGGCCGCGCGCGCGCTCGGCAATCCGCCATGGCGGATCGCGCTCTCGCATATCCTGCCGAACATCCTGCCCGCGCTGCTGGTGCAGGCGACACTGTCGATTGCCGCCGCCATCATCGCCGAAGCCGCGCTGTCGTTCCTCGGCCTCGGCCAGCAGCCGCCGGCGCCGTCCTGGGGCAGCATGCTCAACGCCGCGCAGCGCTTCCTGACCCAGGCGCCGTGGATGGCGATCTGGCCGGGGCTTGCGATCTTCCTCGTGGTGCTGTCGCTGAACCTGCTCGGCGACGGCCTGCGCGACGCGCTCGACCCGCGGCAGCGCTAGATCACCGCTTCCCGCATCACGCGGCGGCAATCCATCTCGTATTCGAGATCGACCACCGGCGGGCGGGCGAAATGCCAGGTCAGGCCGGAGCGCAACGCGCCGCGGCGGACCAGTTCGTCGACGAGCGTATGGTGGAAATCGTGCACGGAATAGGCCTGCACCGCAGTGGTGTCGTTCCAGCCGAAGCCGAAAGCCGCCATCCGGCTTTCCATCTGCGACGTCGCGGTGAAGCGCACCTTCTCCCGCAGCCCCTCAGGGCTGAGGTCGCGATAGCGCACGGTGCGCTCGACATAGGTGCCGCTGCCCTCACGTGCCTCGGCGCCGCCTGATATCACGAAGGACGGCGCTTTCGAGCGGGTCGGACGCGTAAACGAGAACGCATAGAACGACGGCTCGGACGGCGGATCGATCTCGGGACAGACATTGCTGCGCGCCACCGGATTGGTGGTGCCGTCGAAGATGCCCCATTCGGACAGCGTCTTCACGTAGTGCAGGTTGAACGCGCGAAAGCCCTCTTCGCTGAAGGCTGCCGGTGAACGCAGCTCGCAGGCACAGAATGCCGTCAACGGCCGCCCGGCCTCCTGGATGAATTTCGCCGCCAGCGCAAACCCTTCCGCGAGCGGGACCACACGGTCGAAGCGGACGCGTTCGATTTCGTAGCCGTCATCCGCGGCGGCGCCCGCCGAATACTGGAACACGGACGGAATGAAACGATAATTGCCGGCAGAGAAGTCACGTATCATGTCGAACCCCTATTCCAGTTGCATGCGAATGCCCTTGGCGCCGTTGAGCAGGCGCTTCAGGTGAAAGCCGGCCAGGGAATCGTCGGCGTGCATGCCGACCAGCGCGGCAAAGGCCGGCATGGCCGCGGCATCGCCGGCCTCCATCTTGGCGAAAGCCTCCGAATACAGTGCCGTTTCCGGGGCTTCGAACTTGCCCGGTGGCAGCGGCTCGAAGGCGCGCAACGGCTCGCTGCGTCCGCGCAGCATCAGCTCCCCCACGGGGCGGCCTTGAAAATTCTCGGCCGCCTCGGCGACGCTGGCGCTGACGCAAATGCGGGTGCCCAGATGCTTGTTGGCGGCCTCCAGCCGCGCCGCAATGTTGATGGAGTCCCCATAGGCGGTGTAGTCGAAGAAGCGATTGCCGCCGAAATTGCCGACCAGCGCGGGACCGGCGTGAATGCCGATGCGGGTGGCACCGAAGGTCACACCCATGGCGCTCTGGCGCGCGCGAAAGTCCTGCGCCCAGGCGTCGAGCTCATGGGCGCAGGCGACCGCACGCGTGGCATAATCCGGCTGATCGCCGGGCGCATTGAAGAGCACCTGGATCGCATCGCCGATGATCTTTGCGACCGTGCCCTCATGGACGAAGACGATTTCGGTCATGCCGCCGACATACTCGTTGAGCAGCTTGCCCAACGTCTCGGGCGGCGCGCTCTCGACCAACGAGGTGAAGCCGGTAATATCGGTGAAGATGGTGGCGACATCGCGCCACTGAACTTCGATCCCCTCTCCGTCGCCGCTGGCGGCCAGACGCTTGGCGAGCTCGGGCGAGAAATGGCGCGACAGCGCGGCGTGGGCGCGCTCGGCTTCCATCTGGCGCCGCCGAACCTCGCGCAGCATCTCGATATGGCGGATGGTCTTCTCGATCGTGGCCTCCAGATCGGCGAAGTCGATCGGCTTGGTCAGGAAGTCGAACGCGCCGCGGTTCATGGCGGTGCGGATATTGCTCATGTCGCCATAGGCCGAGACGATGATGGTCGATTTCTTGTCCTCGGCCTCCTGGAGTTTCGCGAGCAGCGATAGCCCGTCCATCCTGGGCATGTTGATATCGGAGACCACCATGTCGACCTGCGGATTCTGCTCGAGCGAGGCCAGCGCCTCGAGACCGTCGCGAGCGAATATGATGACGACCTGTCCGTCGCGGATCTGCCTGCGAAATTTTTGCAGGACCAGCGCCTCGAGATCCGGCTCGTCGTCGACGAAGAGGATGGTCGCGCTCATGCGGCTTGCTCGAGCCTCGTGTCGATCTCCTGCCGCAGCAAGGCAAAGTCGATCGGCTTGGTGAGGAGCCCGACGGCGCCGCGCTCGATCGCCTTTCGCCGCGTCTCGGCGTCGCCATAGGCCGTGATCATGATGACGGGAACGTCCGGATGCGCGGCACGCACCTTCGGCAGCATGTCGAGCCCGCTCATGCCGGGCATGTTGATGTCGGACAGGATCAGGATCAGCGAGGGATCGCGAACCTCGGCGGCCAGCTTGAGCGCATCGGGCGCGGAGGAGGCGAACTCCATCTGGAAGCGGCCGGCGCGCAGCTCGCGCCGGAATTGCTGCCGGAATAGCGCCTCGACGTCGGGCTCGTCATCGACGACCAGGATGTAAACGTTCACGACTTGCCTCCGGAAGTGCCCTCCGCCGCCATCGTACGCGGCAGGGTGATGATGAACTCGGTGAATACACCTTGCATGGTGTTCACGTCGATGGTGCCGCCGTGCTGCTTCACGACGATATCGTGGCTCATGGACAGGCCGAGCCCGGTGCCCTCGCCGACCGGCTTGGTGGTGAAGAAGGGGTTGAACATCTTCTCCTTCACCTCGGGCGGAATTCCGGTGCCATTGTCACGGATCCGGATCTCGACCCTGTCGCCGAGGTCCTTGGTTGCCGCGCTCAAGGTCGGCTCGAAGGCCTCACCCGCGCTCTCCCTGCGTTTGGCCGTGGCATAGAAGCCGTTCGAGATCAGGTTGAGGAAGACGCGCGTGATCTCCTGCGGATAGATCTCGACCATACCGGCAGCGGGATCGAACGTGCGCTGAAGCGTAACGTTGAAGGAGGGACGTTCGGCCCGCGCGCCGTGATAGGCGAGATTGAGGCTCTCCTCCACGACCGCATTGATGTCGACGGCCCGATGCTCGCCCGCCCCCTCGCGCGAATGCAGCAGCATGTTCCTGACGATGGAATCGGCGCGCTTGCCGTGCTGCACCACCTTCTCGAGATTGCTCCTGAGCATGCCGGTCAGCTCGTCGACCTCCTCCCTGGTCTTGCCGTCGAGCGCAGCCGATCGCAGGGCCTCCTTGAGCTCGTCGATCAGCTCGGTGGAGACCGCGGAGAAATTGTTGACGAAGTTGAGCGGATTCTTGATCTCGTGGGCGATGCCGGCGGTGAGCTGACCGAGCGAGGCAAGCTTCTCGGTCTGGATCAGGCGATCCTGAGCGGCGCGCAGGTCGTCGAGGGATCGCGACAACTCTGTCGTGCGTTCCTGAACCTCCTCGAACAATCGAACATTTTCGATCGCGATAAGGGCTTGGTCTGCAAAGGTCGTGGCGAGTTCGATTTGCTTCTCGCTGAAGGGACGCACCATATGTCGCGTCAAGACGAACACGCCGATTGGCGATCCTTCTCGAAGCAGGGGGACACCGAGCATCGTACGCACATTGGACCGCCTTCGCGCGGATGAGGGTGCATAGTCCGGATCGGCCTGCACATCGGGGACGTGAACCGTCTTGGCTTCGAGCAGCGTACGCCCGACCACACTTCCCCGTTCTGGTAAAGAAGCAAAGGTCCGAAGCTTGCTTTCCTGCTTCGCATCGAGGCCGCAGCTTGCCGCCAAATAGAAAACGCCATCGCGCGGTCGAAAGATCGTTCCCTCGTCGGCGTCACACAAGCGGGCGGCCGATCCGACGAGCGTATTCAGCACGGTTTGCAGATCGAACGCCGAGCGGCTGATGACCTTCAGCACGTCGGCGGTCGCCGTCTGCTGCTGGAGAGACTCGCTCAATTCCGCTGTTCGCCGTTCGACCTTGTTTTCGAGATCGGCATAGGATTCCTGCAAGCGCGCGCCCATGTCGTTGAACTGGTCGGCGAGCCCTTCGAGCTCGTCGCCCGTCCGGATCGAGATGCGCTGGGAGAAGTCGCCACCGCCGATCCGTTCCGCGCCGCTGCGCAGCGCCTGGATCGGCCCGACCATGCGGCGCGCCAAAAATATCCCCGCAAGCACCGCGAAGATCGACGCCGCGAGCAGCACGATCGCAAGCCGCTGCAGCGAGGCGTAGAGCGATGCATAGGCCTCCTCGACCGGCAGCTCGACGAACATGGTCCAGTGCAACGGCTCGATCGGCGCCGATGCGGTCAAGACCTTCTGTCCCTGGATGTTGCGCGCTTCCTCGAGCGCGTTCGGCATGGTGCCGCCGGCAGCCTGGGCGGCGCGCACCTGCGCGAGGCCGGACATGTCGGTGTTGCGCAGCACGAGACTGATATCGGGATGCGCGATCAGGCGCCCTTCCGGACCGACGACATAGGCGTGCCCGTGCTGGCCGACCTTGATCTGCGAGACCACGTCCCAGATCAGCTTGAGATTGACCTCGGCAATGCTGACACCGGCATCCCTGCTCGCGCCGGCCAGGGCCAGCGTCATGTAGGGCTCGGACTCCCGGCGGAAATAGACCGGGCCGTAATAGACCTTGTGCGCGACCGCCTCGGTGAACTTCGGATCGTTGGATAGGTCGATCCCGCTCTCGATCGCGTCCATCGCCAGCCGCGAGACACGCAACCGTTCCTTGCCGGTCGAGTCCACCTGGGCAAGCTCGGTAATCCCGGGCACCTGGCGCAACAGCCGCAGCGCGTCGAACCGGCGCTGCTCGATCGAGCCCGCCGACCAGGGCAGTTGCGTGGTCCAGCCGAGCTGGCTCTCGATCTCCTTGACGAACTGGCCGATCTTGGCCGCGGCCGCCTCGGCCTGCTCATGCTGGACCCGGATCAGCGAAGCCTTGTGCTCGCGATAATAGAAGAAGACCTCGAACAGACCGTTGGCCAGCAGCGCGATGGCGACGACAGCCACGAACAGCGCGACATATTTGGTGAACAGCCGGGTCCTGATCCCTCGTCCCGTTCCCCCGCCGGCAGCGACGCCATCCGAGGCCACGCTCGGCAGCGTCCTGGCTTGCGGGGTGTCGGGATGGAGGGAAAGGCTCATCACCCGAAACCTAGCAAGAAGACGGGACCTTGTCTTTCGCAAGCGCGGGATAAGGCCCTCGCCCATCGAAACCGGCGCCCGGGCGCAACGAAAAAGGGCGGCAGCGGACCCGCCGCTGCCGCCCTCTGGATCGCTTGCGAGCCAGCGGCTTCAGGTCGGCCGCAGGGCCTTGGAGCCGAGGTCGAGCTCGTTGACCTGCTTGTTCCGCTCGGAATCGGCCGCCGCGCGATGGTCGGTCGCCAGCACCACGTAGACCGCGGGCAGCACGAACAGCGTGAACAGCGTGCCGATCGACATGCCGGCGACGACGACCAGGCCGATCGAGAAGCGGCTGGCCGCCCCCGCGCCGGTTGCGGTCAGGAGCGGGATCAGGCCGGTCACCATCGCGGCCGTCGTCATCAGGATCGGCCGCAGGCGGATGCGGGCTGACATTTCGATGGCAGAGCGGCGGTCGAGCCGCTCGTTGACCTGGAGCTCGTTGGCGAACTCCACCATCAGGATGCCGTGCTTGGTGATCAGGCCGACCAGGGTGAGCAGACCGACCTGGGTATAGATGTTCATGGTCGCCACGCCGAAGAACAGCGGGATCAGCGCACCGACGATCGCCATCGGCACCGAGATCATGATCACCAACGGGTCACGCAAGCTCTCGAACTGCGCAGCCAGCACCAGGAAGATGATGATCAGCGCGAAGCCGAAGGTGATCGCGAGCTGATTGCCTTCCTGCACGTACTGCCGGGAGTCCGCGAGATAGTCGTGGCTGAAGCCGGCCGGCAGCTTCTTCGCCTCGCCCTCGAGGAAGTCCACCGCCGCACCGACCGTCACGCCGGGCATCGGCACGGCCGAGAACGTCGCCGAATTGAGCTGGTTGTAGTGGGTCAGCGAATTCGGGGCGGTCTTGGTCTTGACTGAGACCACGGTCGACAGTGGCAGCTGCTGGCCCGTGTTGGTCGTCACGTAATAGCCACCGAGCGATTCCGGCGACAGCCGGCTGCTGCGCGGCACCTGCGGGATCACCTGATAGGAACGGCCCTCGAGATTGAAGCGGTTGATGTAGTTGCCGCCCAGCAGCACGGCCAGCGTGCTGCCGAGGTTCTGCATGTTGACGCCGAGATCCTGCGCCTTGGTACGGTCGATCGTGACCTCCACGTTCGGCTGGTTGTAGGCGAGATCGCTGTCGGAGACGATGAACATGCCGCTCTTGCGCGCAGAGTCCTTCAGCTTCTCCATCTGCTCGAAGACCGTCTGGAAACCCGCGGTGGAATTGATCACCATCTGCACCGGCAGACCGCCCGGTCCGCCCGGCAGCGGCGGCAGGTTGAACGCGAACGCCTGCACGCCCTCGATCTTGGAGAGTTCGGCCTGCACCAGCGGCTTCAGCTGGATCGCCGAACGTTTGCGCTCGTCCCAGGGCTTGAGCAGCATGCCGGCGATGCCGCCCTGCGGACCGTTGATGCCGTTCAGCACGAAGCGCAGATCGGTCTCGGGGAATTTCTCGAATTCCTTGTCGAGCTTCTCGCCATAGAAATCGACATAATCGATATTGGCGTATTTCGGCGCCTTGGTCACCGCGAACACGATGCCCTGGTCTTCTTCAGGCGCCAGCTCTTTCGAGGTGTGCATATAGAGGAAGCCGACGAGCCCGAGGATCGTGATCGCGAACAGGCCGGTAATCGCCTTGTAATCCAGCGAACGGTCGAGCCTGCGGCCGTACCATCGCGTCAGCGCGCCGAACACCTTGTTGACGAGCTTGGCGAAGCGGCCTTCTTCGGTGTTCTTGAGCAGCACCGAGCACATCATCGGCGACAGCGTCAGCGCGATCACGCCCGACACGATCACTGATCCCGCAAGCGTGAAAGCGAACTCGCGGAACAGCGAACCGGTGAGGCCGCCAAGGAAGCCGATCGGCGCGTACACCGCGGCGAGCGTGATGGTCATCGAGATGATCGGGCCGACGATTTCACGCGCCCCTTCCAGCGACGCCTGGACCGGCGTCTTGCCCTCCTCCAGATGGCGATGGATGTTCTCCACCACGACGATGGCGTCGTCGACCACGAGGCCGATCGCCAGCACCATCGCCAGCAGCGTCAGCAGGTTGAAGCTGAAGCCTAGCGCCAGCATCAGGGTGCAGACGCCGATCATGGACAGCGGAATCGTGACAACCGGAATGATGACCGAGCGGAGCGAGGCCAGGAACAGGAAGATGACCACGATCACGATGATCACGGCTTCGCCCAGCGTCTTCTCGACCTCGTCGATCGAGGACTGGATGAACTTGGTCGAATCGTAGGCAACCTTCATCTTCATCGACGGCGGCAGATTGCGCTCGAGCTCCGGGAACAGCGCGCGCACGCCCTTGACCAGAGTCAGCGGGTTGCCTTGCGGCGTCGCGTTCACGCCGATGAAGATCGCATGCTCGCCGTTGAAGGCGACGCTCGCATCCGTGCTCTGCGCGGCCAGCTCGACCGTGGCGATGTCCTCCATCCGGACGAAGCCGCCGTCCTTGGCCTTGACGATCATCTTCCGGAACTGGTTGACGTCAGTGAGGCTTGTGTTCGTGGAAATGTTGGAAACGATCAGATAGCCCTTGGTCTGCCCCGCCGCGGACTGGAAGTTGTTGGCCTGGATCGCCGCGGCGACGTCGGCCGGCGACACGTTGCGGCCCGCCATCTTCAAGGGATCGAGCCACAGCCGCATTGCAAAGGTCTGGCCGCCGAGAATGTCGGCCGAGGCGACGCCGTCGACCGTCGACAACACCGGCTGCACCACGCGCGTCAGATAATCCGAGATCGCCGAGCCCGACAGCTCTTCGGACGAAAAGCCGAGATACATCACGGCCGTGGTCTGGCCCGTGGTCTTGGTCACGATCGGGTCGTTGGATTCCTTCGGGATCAGATATTTGACCGAATTCGTCTTGGCCAGCACCTCGGTGAGCGCCTGGTTCGGATCGAAATTCAGCTTGATGTACACCTGGATCGTCGAGGTACCGAGCACCGAGGACGAGGTCATGTAGTCGACGCCTTCAGCCGAGGCGACGGCCTGCTCGATCGGCGTCGTGATGAAGCCCTGGATCAGGTCCGCGGACGCGCCGGGATAGACGGTCGTGATGTTGATGACCGTGTTCGAAAGCTTGGGATATTGCCGGATCGGCAGCACCATCGCCGCGCGCAGGCCGATCAGCAGGATCAGCAGGCTGACGACGACCGACAGGACCGGTCGCTTGATGAAAATGTCGGTGAAGCGCATCGCGGCGATCTCGATTTCTGTATCTCAAGGAAAGTGATCCGGCCGAGCCGGATCACTTGAATGCAGAGGGTCAGTAGCGCGGCGGCTGCGCCGGGATCTGCGGAGCCGGGTCGGTCGAAATCGACACCGCCGCGCCCGATTGCAGCTTGAGCTGGCCGACGGCGACGACCTTGTCGCCCGCCTTCACGCCCTTGATGATTTCGACGCGACCTTCGACCCGGTTGCCGGTCTGCACGAAGGTGCGCACCGCGGACAGGCTGGTCTTGCCGTCGGCTTCCTTCTTCTCGGTGATCACGAACACCGAGTCGCCGTACAGCGTGTAGTCGACCGCCGTCTCCGGAACGGTGATCACGGCCGGCTTGTCCGGCAGCACCACCGTGGTGGTCACGAACATGCCGGGCTTCAGGATCTTCTCCGGATTGGCGATCGTCGCCTGCACGCGGATATTGCGGGTGTCGGTCGAGATTTGCGGTTCGATCGTGGTGATCTTGCCTTCGAAGATGCGGCCCGGATAGGCATCGACCTTCAACTTGACAGTCTGGCCGACCTTGAGGCTGCCGGAATCCTTTTCCGTCACGGTGAAGTTGGCCCACAGCTCCGACAGATCGGTCAACGACACGATCGCCGTACCCGCCGTCAGATACTGACCGACCTCGACCTTGCGGACGCCGAGATCACCGGAGAACGGTGCGCGCACCAGCTTCTGCGAGATCAGCGCCTCGGTCTTGGCGATGCCGGCCTGCGCCTGGTCGTAGGCGGCCTGCGCGGTATCGACGGTCGCCTGCGGACCGAACTGGCGCGCGGCCAGCTGCTTGGCACGATCAAGCGACAGCTGCGCGACGGTCGCCTGGGCCTTGTAATTGGCAAGGTCGCCCTGCTCCGGCGCGTCGAACAGCTGGACCAGCGGCGTGCCGGCTTCGACGCGCGTGCCCGGCGCGAACTTGATCTCGGTGACGCGGCCGTTGACGTCGGCACTGACGTCGACCTGGTGCACGGCGACGAGGCCGCCGACCGCGGTGAGCAAGTTCGGCACCACCTCGGACTTGGCCTCTGCCGCGCTGACAGCGGTCGGCGGCGGCTTGTTGTTGGCGAAGAACTGCTTGATCATCTGGCCGCGGAAATAGTTGAACCAGACGAGGCCGCCGACCAGCACCGCCAGGAGCGTGCCGACGATGATGAACCAGAGCACCGGCCGGACCGGACGCTTGGGAGCCTTGTTGTCGATCGGTTCGCCCGAAATCTTGTGTTCGGTTACGATGTTCATGTCATGCACTCTCTGCAATCGCCGCCTTACCGGCATCCGCGGCCTGATTGTGGCCCAGATGCGAAGCAATTGCGGCGTCGTTAAGTCCGATACCCCTCAGGAGAAACTCACACAGCTGCCGCTCAAGGTCTTCAGCCTTGCCGTAAGCGAGGCAAGGCGTGGCCGGCAGCCTGGTCAGCGCCGCAGTCATCACCGAGTGATGCGCAAACCAGAACAGATTGAGCGGATCGCCGCTGCATAGCCGCGCGTCCCCGGCGGCAACGGCACGTTCGAGCGAGGAAACGAAGATCGCCCCGATCAGCGTCTCGATCTTGGCATACAGCAAACGGGCGAATTCGCCATCATCCAAGTGGCTGGTGGCCATCAGCCGCAGGCGCTGGGCCTCTTCCTGATCGGGACCATCAGCGATGTGCAGGAAATGCTCGACCATGCCGCGGATCACCTCGACCAGCGTGGCGGTCGAAGGCTCCCGCTCGAGAAGCTCGGTGAGCGCCGGGTCCGCCTCGCATTCGTCGCTGAGGATTTCGGCGTAGAGGGCCGCCTTGGACGGGAAATGCTTGAACAGCAACGCCTCGGAAATGGCAGCGGCGGCCGCCACGCTCTTGGTCGTGGTGCCGGTATAGCCATGTCGGGCAAAGCAGCGTTTCGCGGCTCCGAGGATCAATTGACGCCTCAGGTCGCTCGTCATACGCAATGAGCTCATGCTAGTGAGTAAGCACTCACCCACGCAAAAGTCAAGCACTATGTTGCATCGCAACCTGAATGCGTTGTTAATTTAGTCGAAATTGCCCCCGCCTGCACGGCCCGCGCGCAGGACTTGGGCGCCGGTGGGACTGGACAGGGCCCGCCCTAGATTGGCTGGAAGCCGAGGTCGCCGCGGATCCGGTTGAGGATGTAAGTCCCATCCCGGCTTGGCAAAATCCGCTCCAGGCTGGCGCTGTCGATCTTCATATTGGCAAAACGCGGCCCGGCAGAGACGTCGTGAACGGCTTTGGCAAAGGCCTCGACCTCGGCCATGGTCGTGACCGCCCGGCTATCCCCAATGCCGCAGGCCCTGGCGACGCCGACGAGATCCGCGGCGGCCGAGGTGTGGCTGGTCTGGCCGCCCGTCTCGCCGTAGGCCTCGTTGTCGAGCACTGCGATCGAGAGGTTGGGAGGCTTTTGCAGCCCGATGGTGGCCAGGCTGCCCATGCCCATCAGCATCTCGCCGTCGCCGGTGATGACCAATACCGGCAGTTTTGGCTGCGCTAGGGCGAGCCCCAGCCCGATCATCGCGGCGCCGCCCATGCCGCCCCAAAGGTAGAAATTGCGGGCGTGGTCGCCGGCCGCGCACATGTCGTTGGTCGAGGCCCCGAGGCCGCCGATCGCGACGACGTCCTTGCGGTTCGCGAGCAACGTGGACACCACCTGCCGACGGTCGAGGAGATTGGCCTTGCTCATTTGGTGAAAACCTTGGCGCCGATCAGGCGCTGCGACAGAAGGACGGCGGTAGGCGTGAGCGCGTTGTAGGCTTGCGACGCAGCGGCTTCGAGCACGGCCGGCACCTCGGCTGCGTTCGAGGCCCGCAGCACTTGGACACCCGACAGTTCGAACACGCCCTGCGTGGTCGATCCCATCGGCACCTGCCACGGATTGAACTCGCCCCACTCGCCGCGCATGGTCACCAGCGTGAGGAAGGGGAAGCGCAGGATCGGGATCAGCGACAGCATGTTGATGCAATTGCCGACGCCGCTCGACTGCATCAGCAAGACGCCGCGCTGTCCGCCGGCCCAGGCGCCGGCGAGAAGCGCCACGCCCTCCTCCTCCGTCGTGAGCGGAATGCCGCGCATGGTGGATGAGGCCAGCACGCGCTGGATCAGCCTCGAATGGCCGGCATCCGGCACGTAAGGCACCTGCCTGATATCGAAGCGTTGCAGGGTCGCGAAAATATCGTCGGGCCAATTCGGCGCCGTGTCGGCAGCGTCAGCGCGTGCGTGCATTTTCCTGTCCGGTCGGCTAGCAAGGTGGGAAGACTGTAGACGCATGCATGCGCCGACCAGAACAACAAAAACGGCATAACGGCTTTAACCGGCGAGTATAACGGGATGAACGCAGATGCGAAGGCGCTGGCGGCAAGCTTCGACCTCGAGAAGCTGACGCCGGAATTTTACGACGACCCCTACCCGACCTATCGTGCACTGCGGGAGAACGAGCCGGTCAAGCGCCTGCCGAACGGCACCGTGTTCCTGACCCGTTATGACGATCTCGTCACCACCTACAAGAACACCAAGTCGTTCAGCTCGGACAAGAAGCGCGAGTTCGCGCCGAAATACGGCGACACCCCGCTCTACGAACATCACACAACCAGCCTCGTCTTCAACGATCCGCCGGCACATACCCGCGTACGTCGCCTGATCATGGGCGCGCTGTCGCCGCGCGCGATCGCCGGCATGGAGTCTGACATCGTCAAGCTGGTGGACGGCTTGCTCGACGCCATCGCGGCCAAAGGGGCTTGCGAGCTGATCGAGGATTTCGCGGCGTCCATCCCGATCGAGGTGATCGGCAATCTGCTCGACGTGCCTCATGAGGAACGCGGGCCGCTGCGCGACTGGTCGCTGGCGATCCTTGGTGCGCTCGAACCTGTGGTGTCGCCCGAGGTCGCCGCCCGCGGCAACAAGGCGGTGACGGATTTTCTCAGCTATCTCCAGACGCTGGTGGCACGCCGGCGCGACAAGCCGGGCAATCCCGAGCGCGATGTGCTGACGCGCCTGATCCAGGGTGAGGAGAATGGCGAGCGGCTGACCGAGAAGGAGCTGCTACACAATTGCATCTTCCTGCTCAATGCCGGCCACGAGACCACCACCAATCTGATCGGCAACGGCCTCGTGGCGCTGGACCGCAATCGCGACCAGAAGCGGCGGCTGATCGGCAGTCCCGACATGATCAAGACCGCCGTCGAAGAGATGCTGCGCTACGAGAGCTCCAACCAGCTCGGCAACCGCATGACCACGGAAAAGGTCGAGCTCGGCGGCGTCACGCTCGATGCCGGCACGTCGGTGACGCTGTGCATCGGGGCGGCCAACCGCGATCCTGCGCAGTTTCCGGACCCTGAAAGCTTCGACATCGCGCGCACCCCGAACCGGCATCTCGCCTTCGCCACCGGCGCGCATCAATGCGCCGGCATGGCGCTGGCGCGGCTCGAAGGCGCGATTGCGATCTCGCGCTTCCTGGCGCGCTTCCCGGACTACGCCGTGAGCGGCCAGCCGGTGCGGGGCGGACGGGTGCGGTTTCGAGGCTTTTTGAGCGTGCCGTGTGCGCTTCGCTGAGGACTCGACACCAAAAACTGCGAAAACAACCCCATGCACAGTAGAGAACCCTCTGATACTTTTGGCAAATCAGATCGGGCTTCGCCACCGGAGGGATGAAGACTTCCAAGGCGGCAAGTTGATACCCAGATCAAGCTGAGGCCGGCGGTGCAGTCGGTTGGCACCGCCCCGTGCAGCAATGGAGTGACGACAGATGAGCGCGTCGGTCATTGATTTCGTCGCAACGGAAGCACGCTTTGGGGCCCACAATTACGAGCCGATCGGGGTCGTCCTGTCGCGCGGCGAAGGTGTCTGGGTCTGGGATACCGAAGGCAACCGCTATCTCGATTGCCTCTCGGCCTATTCGGCGGTCAGCCAGGGCCACTGCCACCCCAAGATCCTGGCGGCGATGGTGGAACAGGCGCACAGGCTGACGCTGACCTCGCGGGCCTTCCACAACGACCAGCTCGCCCCCTTCTACGAAGAGATCGCGGCGCTCACCGGCTCCCACAAGGTGCTGCCGATGAACAGCGGCGCCGAGGCGGTCGAAAGCGCGATCAAGTCGGTGCGCAAATGGGGCTATGAGGTGAAGGGCGTGCTGGACGGCCACGCCGAGATCATCGTCTGCGCCAATAATTTCCACGGACGCACGCTGGGCATCGTCGGCTTTTCAACCGACCCCGACACGCGCGCACATTTCGGGCCGTTCGCGCCGGGCTTCAAGATCATCCCGTTCGGCGACGCCGCGGCACTGGCGGAGGCAATCACCCCAAACACGGTCGCCTTTCTGGTCGAGCCGATCCAGGGCGAAGCCGGTGTCATCCTTCCTCCGGCCGGCTATTTCAGTGAGGTGCGGGAGCTCTGCACCACCAACAACGTGATGCTGGTGCTCGATGAGATCCAGACCGGGCTCGGCCGCACCGGCAAGCTCCTCGCCGAACAGCACGAGGGAATCGAGGCGGACGTGACGCTGCTAGGCAAGGCCTTGTCCGGCGGCTTCTATCCGGTGTCGGCCGTGCTCTCGAACAACGACGTGCTCGGGACATTGAGGCCCGGCCAGCACGGTTCGACGTTCGGCGGCAATCCGCTTGCTTGCGCGGTGGCGCGCGCGGCGCTGCGCGTGCTGACCGAGGAAGGCATGATCGAGAACGCGGCCAGGCAGGGCGCGCGCTTTCTGGAAGGTTTGAAAGACATTCGTGCCAACACGATCCGCGAGGTGCGCGGACGCGGCTTGATGCTGGCGGTCGAACTGCATCCCGAGGCCGGCCGCGCCCGCCGCTACTGCGAGGCGCTTCAGGGCATGGGCATCCTCGCCAAGGATACCCACGAGCAAACGATCCGCATCGCTCCGCCGCTGGTGATCACAAGCGACCAGGTCGACTGGGCGCTGGAGCGGCTCGCCACCACCCTGACGCAGGATTTCTCCTGAGCGGCCTGCGTCGGAAGATCGCAATGCCGGCCGCGGCCAGCAACGAACGATTCCGCCAGCTGCGCGTTGAACGTCGTGGGCGATTACGAGCTGGGAGCGACAATCATGCTTCCGCATGGCGCTTGCCTTACGGCTGCTTTAGTTGGTGTCTCTGTGCTGGCGACGAGCGTCGGCGCGTTCGCCCAAGGACCCGGCCAGGGACATGGAAGGGGCGGACCTGCCGGTCCAGCCGCAGCGCCTGCACGGCCAGCAGCACCACCAGCCATGGCACGTCCGGCGGCGCCGCCAGCCATGGCACGTCCCGCCGCCCCGGCATTCCATCCACCGGCCATGCCGCAGCGACCGGCCATGGCGCCGCACCCGGCGCCCCACATCGCCGCACCGCCGCCGCGTCCGGGCCCCCGTTTTGCAGCACCACCGCCGCGAGCAGCCCCGCACGTGGCGGCGCCGCGACCTGAATTCCACCGGGCGCCGGCAGCGCCACAACGTCCGGCCATGGCCCCGCGGTCGACGCCGCATATCGCCGCCCCCTCGCGTCCAAGCGCGCCATCGGCTGTGAGCGCGCGGCCGCCGCGACAGGAGCGGATGGAGCAGCGCGCGCAGCAACATCAGCAGCAGATCCAGCAGCGAGAGCAAATCGTGCAGCAGCGGCAGCGCGAGATGCTCACACGCCAGAGCTCGGAACGGCAGAGCCGCATCGATCGGATGCAACAGCGCGTGCAGCAATTGCAGTCGCAGAAGCCGGAAGGCGTGCGGGCGCAACGTGCACAGGAGCGGACGCTGCAGACGCAGAACCGCCTGCTCCAGCGCGAACAGGGCATGCAGCAGCGCGATCAGGCGCGCCTGCAGCGGCTGGGCCCCGAGTCCACCACAGTTGGGCGAGCCGCCACTGCCGCCGCCGTGCAGGCGGCCGAGCGCGGGCGATTTGCCGAGCGCTTCCGCGAGCAGGCCCCTGCGCAAGCGCAGGCAGCGCTCACCACCCGCCAGAGCGGCTGGGCTCCCCGGCAGGCCTGGCGACACCGCCATCCCGCGGTGTTCGTGGCGTGGCTTGGGCCCGTGTTCTGGCCTTACGCATACTCCGACATTTTCAACTACACGTTCTGGTCCTATGGCTACGAGCCCGGTTATTGGGCATACGCCTATGACGACTTCGTCGACACCGTGTTCTGGGGTGGTGACGGCCCCTATTCCGCCTATGCCAGCACCAACCCGTATGACTATCCGCAAGCCGGTGGCGGCAGCCGCGCCCGTCCGCGCGCGAGCGTGAGCCCGCAAACGCTACAGCAATTGTGCGGTACACCGGACAAGGGCGTCACCGCCTGGCCGCTTGCCGATATCGCGAAAGCGGTGCGGCCGGCGCCGGAGCAACGCGCACTGCTCGACGAATTGAAGACCGCGGCGGCCAACGCCGCCGGCGTGTTCAAGGACTCCTGCGCGGAGACTTATGCATTGACTCCCCCTGGTCGCTTGCGCGCGATGATGAACCGCATCAGCGCGACGCTGGAAGCCGTCAAGATCGTGCGACCGGCACTGGAGAATTTTTACAACTCGCTCAGTGACGAGCAGCAGGCCAGCTTCAATGCGCTCGGTCCGAATGTCGGCGAACACCCGCCGCAGCAGCAAGCGAACGTCGAGGGCTGCGGCGATCCGAAATCCGGCCTGACCCAGCTGCCGATCCAAAGGATCGAGGCTGTGCTCCACCCAGCCGGCAAGCAGAAGGAGGCGCTCGACCGCCTCAGTGAAGCGACAGCCAAAGGCGTTGAAGGCCTGCAAGCGGCTTGCCCGAACGATGTGCCGCTGACGCCGGTCGGAAGGCTGGAGGCGATGCAGCACCGGCTCGAGGCGATGCTGACGGCCGCCAAGCTGGTAGAGCCTGCGCTGGACGAGTTCTATGCCACGCTGAGCAGCGAGCAGAAGGCGCGCTTCAACACGCTGCAACAGGTCGCGGGGCCGTGAGGACGGCATCGCGTTCTCTCGTTGCAATTTGCGCCGCGGTCGAACGAGCGGGGTGACGTAATCGTCCTGCTTCAAAGCTCGACGAGACCATGCATGTCCCTGCCGCGCACTCTCTGTGAGGGTGCAGCGGCACGTAACGCAAGCGACAGCCTCGTTTCCGACCTCACGAGGAAATCGTCTTCCGCCCAGCCTAGTTCGCGCTTGGGATCGCGTTGCATTGCTGGAAGTGAGAAGACAACTCGAGATTAGCCAGATGATCCCAGTATTCCGCTTCTGCGAGCAGCTTCCATTTGTTCATGCTGTTGTACGCGGCCTGTTGGCGGCACAGTGAGCTCATCGCACGCAAACGCTGCACCTTATCCACTGCGGACCCTCCTTCACGCTTGCTTGTTTGCAAGCGCATTTGTGTTGTCACAGCTTCGCAGATCGAATTGACGGGTGATAGTCCGGTGTTTGACGGTGAATCAATGATAGCGCAATCGTCCGACTTTTCAGCGCCCGGCAAATTCGATCGCAAACCAGTTTGGCCCCGCGCATTGAATTTCAGATTGTCCTTGGCGGTCTTTCGCCGCAATAAAGCACGCTGGTGCCTTCGCAAAGCTCGCCAGCTATGTCACGCCGATCACGGCAATGGCCCCGACGGTTGCACGTCGGGGCCATTCAAGATCAACAGGCATGGGTACATCCGCCGTCCCTGCTGATCGTTGATGCCACTGATTACCGCATCCGATCCGGCACAGACTGTGGCGAGGCTGCGGCATCGGCATGATGACATTCTGCCTGAAAGCTGATGGTAGTCCACCACATCTTTGGTGGTACTCCGACCAGTTCGCTGCTTCGCCAGCGGGGCGAACTTGCGCTGGACGAGTTCTATGCGACGCCGACAGCGAGCAGAAGGCCCGCTTCAACGCGCTGCAACAGCTCGCAAGCCCGTAGGGGCCGGCACTCGTGGTAACTCTACACCACCGTCTTATGACGCGCGATGCAGGTCTGCAGCACCTCGCCCATTGGCTTGCTCCACCAGGCGTTGGAGAAGATCTCGATCTCGGAATAGCCAGCAAAGCCCTCCGCCTCGACCGCCGCACGCACTGATTTGATGTCGATGACGCCGTCGCCCATCATGCCGCGGTCGTTGAGGATGTCTGTTGTCGGCACCAGCCAGTCGCAGACATGGAACGCGAGCAGGCGATCCTTGCCGGCGCGCGCGATCTGGCTCATCAGCTCCGGGTCCCACCAGACGTGATAAACGTCGAGCGCGACGCCGAGCATGCCGCTGCGTGCGGGATCGAGCCGGTCGCAGATATCGAGCGCCTGCTTCGTGGTGTTAACGCAGGCCCGGTCGGCCGCGTAAGCCGGATGCAAGGGCTCGATCGCCAGCGGCAGGTTTGCCTGCCTGGCATAGTCGAGCATATCGGCGAGAGCTTCCTCGACCTGCCCGCGCGCTGCCGCGATGTCCTTCGACACCTCGCTGCCCGGCCTGGAATATTGCGGCAGGCCACCGACGACAAGGACGATGCAGGGCGCGCCCAGCGCCTTGGCTTCATCGACGCAGCGCCTGTTGTCGTCGCGCACCTCGCCTCTGCGCGATGCGTCCGAGGTGAACATGCCGCCGCGGCAATAGCCTGAGAGCTCGAGGCCGGCATCGCGCACCGCGCGCGCGGCGCGCTCGAGACCGACGGATGCGACCTGATCGCGCCAGGGATCGATCGCGGGGATGCCTTGCTTTGCACAGGCGTTGATGATCTCAACCAGGTCACCCTGCTTGCGGACGGTCGCCGTGTTCAGCGACAGCCAGCGGTGGTCGGACGAAAAATCGCGCATCAGGATTCGATACCGTGGGTGGCGAGCACGGTCTTCATCCGCTGCGTCGCGAGTTCAGGGTTGGCGAGCAGGCCGGCCTTGTCGGCCAGACGGAACAGCTCGGCCAGATGCAACGTGGAGCGCGTACTCTCCTGTCCCCCGACCATGGTGAAATGGTCCTGGTGGCCATTGAGATACGCCATGAATACCACGCCGGTCTTGTAGAACCGCGTCGGCGCCTTGAAGATGTGACGCGACAGCGGCACTGTCGGCCCCAGCACGTCATGGAAGCCGGCCTCGTCGCCAGCCGCCAGTCGCGACAGTGCGTAGGATGCCGCCGGCGCAATGGCGTCAAAAATACCAAGCAGCGCGTGCGAAAAACCCTGCTCGTCGCCGGCGATCAGCTCCGCATAATTGAAGTCGTCGCCGGTGTACATCTTGATGCGCTTGTCGAGGCGCCGGCGCATGTCGATCTCGCGCTGCTTGTCGAGCAGCGACACTTTTACGCCGTCGACCTTGGCGGCGTTGCCGTTGATGATGGCGACCGCAGTGTCCATCGCCTTGTCGAGATCCCCGGTGCCCCAATAACCCGTCAGCGCCGGATCGAACATGTCGCCGAGCCAGTGGATGATCACGGGCTGCGCTACCCCCGACAGCACGCGATTATAGACCTTGGCGTAGTCATCGGCGTTGCGGCCGAGTTTCGCCAGCGCGCGCGATGCCATCAGGATGATGCGGCCACCGACCTTCTCCACCGCCGAGATCTGTTCCTCGTAAGCGCGGATCACGTCGTCGAGGCTACTGGCATCCTCGACCGCGAGATGGTCCGTGCCCGCGCCGGAGAACACCAGCGCGTTGCGGCGCTTGGCGGCGGCGACCGAGCGCGTGATCAGCTCCAGCGAGGTTGGCCAGTCCAGCCCCATGCCGCGCTGAGCGGTGTCCATGGCTTCGGCAACGCCAAGACCGAGGTCCCAGACGTGCTCGCGGAAGGCGATGGTCTTGTCCCAGTCGACGGCAGCCGACAGCCAGGGATCGTTGTCCGCGAAGGGATCGACGACCGTGTGCACGGCCGAGAAGGCGATGCGGTTCAAGGGGCCTTCGAGCTTTGCGGGGAACGTGCGCGAGGCCGCGAGGCGGTAGGTCTCGATCGAGCGATCGGCCTTCGGCAATTTCAGCGACAATGATGACATGGGTTGGACGGGCTTGTTCATGATTTCGGACCTCTCCCCGTCATTGCGAGGAGCGGAGCAACGAAGCAATCCAGGCTCCTCTGCGGAAAGACTCTGGATTGCCTCGCTCCGCTCGCAACGACGGCTTGGCAGACATCGGGACTCTATCTATTCGATCTCACGCCTTGATCGGCGCGACGTCGATCCAACGCCGTTCCTTCCAGCTCTTGAGCGCGCATTCGGCAAGCTGCACGCCCTTGACACCTTCGAGCAGCGTGAACTTGTAGGGCGCGTCCTCGTAGACGTGGCGGATGAACATCTCCCACTGCTCCTTGAAGCCGTTGTCGTAGCTGACGTTGTCAGGCAGCTTCTGCCAGTCGCCGTAGAAATCGTGCAGCCGCTTCTCGTCGGGATTCCAGACCGGCCTCGGGGTAGCCTGCCGCGCCTGGATCATGCAGTCGCTGAGCCCGGCGACCGCCGAGCCATGCGTGCCGTCGACCTGGAAGGTGACGAGGTCGTCGCGATAGACGCGCGTCACCCAGGACATGTTGATGTGGGCGATGACACCGCCTTCGAGCTGGAAGGTCGCGTAAGCGGAATCATCCGCGGTCGCCTGGTACTTCTTGCCCTGCTCGTCGAAACGCTCGGGGATGTCGGTGTTACCGATGCAGACCACGCTCTGGACATTGCCGAAGAGGTTGTCGAGCACGTAGCGCCAGTGGCAGACCATGTCCAGAATGATACCGCCGCCGTCTTCGTCGCGATAGTTCCAGGACGGCCGCTGCGCTTCCTGCCAACCACCTTCGAACACCCAATAGCCGAACTCGCCGCGCACCGAGAGGATGCGGCCGAAGAAACCGGAATCGCGCAAAAAGGCGATCTTCTTCAGGCCTGGCAGGAACAGCTTGTCCTGCACCGTGCCGTGCTTGACACCCTTGGCATTGGCGAGCTTGACGACTTCGAGCGCCTCCTCGAAGTTCGTCGCGATCGGCTTCTCGCAATAGACGTGCTTGCCGGCACTGATCGCCTGGGTCAACAGGCCCGGGCGCGCCTGCGTGGTCGCGGCGTCGAAGAACATGGTGTCGTTCTTGTCGGCGAGCGCCGCATCGAGGTCGGTGGTCCAACGTGTGATGTTGTAGCGCTTGGCAAGCGCCTCGACCTTCTCGGCGCTGCGGCCGACCAGGATCGGATCGGGCATCACGCGGTCGCCGTTCTTCAGCCGTACACCGCCCTGCTCGCGGATCGCGACGATCGAGCGGATCAGATGCTGATTGAGCCCCATGCGGCCGGTGACGCCGTTCATGATGAGGCCGAGGCGTTGGGTGGTCATGTCAAATGCTCCTGAAGTGATCTTGACTGTTCGAGCGGGAGAAGCGCCGACCAGTCCGGATGGACCGACGTCGCAAAGCCCGTTGCATGAAGCGATCCCGTCAGGAGATCGCCGTCGTGAATGGAGAGCCGGATGCCCTGCCCGGTATCGGCGTAGAGATCGGGATCCGCGGCGGCGAACGCCTGCGCTTCAGCGAGAGGCGTGTCGCCAAAGCCGTCGACATAGTGATGGCCGTTGCGTTCGGCGTGGGTGACACCGAGGAAGGCGCCGAGCGCGAGGTCCTGCTGCACGGCGAGGCCGGCTTGGCAGGTGAGGTCCTCGCCGGTGACGAAGAACCTCTCGCCGTTCGCGCTCCATTTCGCGGCGCGCGTCGCGTTGATAATGGACTTGTAGAGCCCCTTGCAGGATTTCGAGGAAATGCCGCAATAGCCGAGCGCCCGCGCTGCCGGGAAGGCATCGTAGGAATCGTCGGCCTCGTCGATGATGAAGCCGTGCGCGGCCAATGCGCCAAGCGGCGATTGCCTCGTGATGTCGCGCGGCATCGGCTGCTCGACATAGAGCAAGCGCGTGGCGATCGGGCGTAGCGCTGCGTCGTGATCGAGCCGGCCCATCAGCGCCTGCAACGCAGCGAGGTCGGCATATTGCTCGTTGGCGTCGAGCGTCACCTTGTAGTCGTGTCCCAGCGTAGCGAGCTCCTTGCCGATGCGGGAGAGCCGCGCCGCGTCGGCTGCGGGATCGCCCGACAGCTTCAGCTTGAAGTATCGTGCACCGGAGTTCTCGCGGGCATCGGCGACGCCGCGCTCGCCTTCGACGGCATCATCAAGGCCTACGGTATGCCTGATGGCAACACGCTCCAGCGGTACCCGGCCGGAGAGAAAGGTGGTGATGTCCAATCCCACGAGGTCAGGTGAGAGTCGCGCATCGATGCCGGCGATGTTGCCGGCCATTCCATCGAAGAAGCTGGTTTCGGCGGCGCGCAGCAACGCATCGAGGATCGCCTTGTCGATCTCCGCCGGACCGTAAGCCGCGGCGAGCGGCGGAATGTTCTTTTTCGCACACGTCGCGACCTGCGCACCGATGCACGAGGCATGCAGATCGAACGCCGTCAAGAATCCGGTCCGTGCCAAATAGAGCCCGCGCGCAATCTCCAGCGAGCGGCGCAGGCCATCGACCGTCTGCGCCGGCGACAATTCCGGCCGCTTGTCGAACCATTTTGGCACCAGCAGCTCGGCGCTGGCGCCGACCGCGACGCCCCTGCCCTCGACCTCGATCTCGGCGCGCACGAACAGCTGCGGCGTCGCGTTGATCGTGATCGCGCCGAAGCGGAACGGCCGCGCGAACTGCACGGGACGTTCGAAGAAGGCGATGTCTCGCAGCTTCAGGCGCACGGGGATGGTCCTGGAAAGGTCGTCATGCCCAGGCTTGTCCCGGGCATCCACGTTCCTCGTCGCGCGGGGCAGGACGCGGATGGCCCGGACAAGCCCGGCCATGACGCTCTGGGAAGTAGAGCTTCTCCCATCGTCTCTAGTCCAATGCCCCTTGCGAGAAGAAATGCTTGCGGATGCGCTGCACGAGTTCGGTAAACACCGGATCGGCCATCACGTCGAGCGAGCGCGGGCGCGGCAGCGGCACGTCGTAGATCGCAGCGACCGCGCCGGGACGCTCGGTCATGACGAGGACGCGGTCGGCGAGGAACACGGCTTCCGGAATCGAATGCGTGATCAGCAGCACCGTCTTCCTGGTTTCGCGCTGAATCCGCATCAACTCGACATTCATGCGCTCGCGCGTCAGCGCGTCCAGCGCGCCGAACGGCTCGTCCATCAGCATAATCTTGGGGTCGTGCACCAGCGCGCGGCAGATCGAGGCACGTTGCTGCATGCCGCCGGAAAGCTGCCAGGGCAGCTTCTTCTCGAAGCCTTCGAGCCCGACGAGCTTCAACAGCGCCTTGGCACGGGCAAGATATTCGTCCCGCGGCAGCCGCTTCATGTCGATCGGCAGCATGACGTTGGACAGGATGTTGCGCCAGGGCAGCAGCAACGCGTTCTGGAAGACGATGCCGACATTGCCGTGCGGCGTCGTCACCTTCTCGCCCTCGACCAGGATCTCGCCCGCGGTCGGCGGCAGCAAGCCCGAGATCAGCTTGAGCAGCGTGGACTTGCCGCAGCCGGATGGCCCGACCACGACGAAGAACTCGCCGTCATTGATGTGGAAGTCGAGCGGACGCAGCGACGGCACATCGCCGTCGCGCGTCCGGTAGGTTTTGGACACGCCGGAGAGCTTGATGCCCGAGGCATCACCGGCCCGGTCGTTCACCAGTCTCAGATGCGCGGCCGGCTGGACGTCGATTGGTTTGGTCGCAGGGTTCATCGCAGCGCTCTCCCCCCGTCGTCCCTGCGAACGCAGGGACCCATACGCCGTGCCGGCGCGTCCGGGCACGCGGAGTGAGACCTTTCGTAACAATCGAGGCCGGTGGTAATGGGTCCCTGCGTTCGCAGGGACGACGGCGAATATTGATCGCTCACGAGCCGCTCTTCGGCAGATAGTCGTTGGTGTAGAAGGCCTTCGGGTTGTCCTTGGCCTTGGCATCGAGGCCGCCATATTCGACCATCAGATTGACCGAGTCCGTCATGTTCTGGTCGGTGACCTGGAACGGCCGCTTGCTCTTGGTCTCCGCGGTCCGGTACAGCGGAATCGTCAGCTCAAAGCCCTGCGTCAGCGTGTCGATCTTGCCGCCCTTGGGGTTGGCATCGAGGATCGACTGTGCGGCGGCCTTCGGCTCCTTCTCGGCGGCTTCGACCGCCTTGGTCGTCGCCGACATGAAGCGGCGGACCAGATCGGCATTGGCTTTCACATAGTCGGCATTGGCAATGATGCCCGAGGAGACCATGTTGATGCCGTAGTCGGCGAACTTGATCGGGTAGACGTCCTTGCCGGTGGCGTCCTTGATCTTCATCGACTGGTCCATGACGTAGCCGAGCAGCAGATCAGCCTGGCCGTTGATGACCGCGTTGAGCTTGGTCTGGCCGTCGCCTGCGACGGTCTGGAAGTCGCTCTCCTTCAGGCCGGTCTTCTTCAGGAACAGCGGCCAGATCTGGGTCATGGAATCGGCCGGCGTGATCGCCACCGTCTTGCCCTTGATGTCCTCGGGCTTTTTGATGTTCTTGTCAGCAAAACCCATGGCGGACATCGGTGAGGTCTGCAGCAGCACGCCGGTTGCAACGACAGGCGCGCCCTTGATGGCGGCGCGCATCATGGTGGGAACGTCGACATAGCCGAAATCGGCGGTCTTGGCGGCGACGGCCTGTGTGGTCGCAGCCGAGCCCCGGCCTTCCTGGATTTCGAGCTCGATGCCTTCGGCTGCGTAGATGCCCTTGGCCTTGCCGTAATAGAACGGCGCGTGCTCGCCGTAGACGTACCAGTTCAACATCAGCACGACCTTGTCGGCCGCCTGCGCCGGCACGGCCGCAAAAACCATCAGCGCCACTGATGCAGCCCCAATCAACCGCTTCATCGTCACTCTCCCTTGCCGTTGTTGTTTCGGCCGTTGGTGGCCGTTGTGCTTTAGTTAAGAAGCGAAAATCACGTCCTCGCGCTGGCTGACATGCCAGGGAATGACCAGCTTCTCGATCCTGTCGACGATCCCGAACAGGATCACGCCGAGCAGCGCGAGGATCACCAGGGCCGCGAACATCGTCGGCAGATCGAACGTGCCGATCGAGCGCTGCATCACATAGCCGATGCCGGAATTGGACCCCACGAACTCCCCGACGACGGCGCCGACCACCGCGAGCGTCACCGACACTTTGAGACCCGAGAAGATCGCCGGCAGCGCGTGCGGCAGATTCACCGCACAAAACACCTGGAAGCGGCTGCCCTGCATGGCGCGGGCGAGATCGACCATGTCAGGATCGACCGACTTGAAGCCCTGCACCGCCGAGACCACCACCGGGAAGAAGCCGAGCAGGAACGCCGAGATGACCTTTGGAATGATGCCGAAGCCGAACCAGACCACGAACAGCGGCGCGATCGCGATCTTGGGCACGGATTGCGAGAACACCAGCAGCGGATAGATGTAGCTCTCCACCGTCTTCGAACCCGCAATCAGCATCGCGACGGGAATGCCGAACAGAGCGGATAGCGCGAAACCGCAGACCGTCGCATAGGTTGTCGGCCAGGACTGGCGCAGCAATTCCGGCCAGTCGGTACGCAGCACCGCGACGACGTCGAGAGGCGACGGGATCTGGTAGGCAGGGATTCGGAACAACCGGATGGCCAGATCCCAGGCCACGACGATGAAGACGAGGAACAAGAACGGCCGAACCCAGGCCGCATTCAGCACCTTGGAGATCGCATTCTGCGGCTTCGGCTCGGCCAATTTTCACTCCCGGCAGTCTTCTTCATTGTGGAGAGAAATTAACCCGTTGGATAAATACTGTCTAGAGGATTTACTGTGACGTTTTGCGGCGGCGGTTCCCAGGTGCTTTGGAAATGGAACGGTCGCCTCCGTGTCCCGGACGCGCTGCAGCGCTCTTGCGTTGCTGCGCAGAGCCGGGACCCAGGAGCCACGCGTCCCGTCGATCCATGGGCCCCGGCTCTGCAGCGCACCGCGAAGACGCGCTGCGCTGCGTCCGGGGCACGAGACCGCTCCACTCTCGACGTCATATCAGTGAAAGCGGGCAATAACGGCGGAGATTGAGAAAACGACGGACGATCCGTCCACCAATGCGCGGGACCAGACCGCCCTAAACCGTTTGCGCCACCGTGGCGCGCGACTTCGGCGCCTTCGCGATCTCGAACAGCGCGACCGACTGCCCGGTCAGCGCGGCCAGCACCAGGCCGACCATGTGCGCCAGCCGCTCGTCCTTGGCCTTTTTGTCCAGGAGGTCGCGGCCGAAGATCACGCTGAGGGTCGCCGAGTTCGAGAGATAGAAGAAGCAGAGCCCTGCGATCGAGATGTAGAGCTGCACCGGATCGACTGCGACTTGGAAGTCGCCGCTGTCGACGCCGCGCCGGACCACGGTGCGGATCATCTCGACGAAGGGCGAGTGCATCGACTTGACCTTGGTCGAGCGCTTCAGGTGCTTTGCGCGCGCGAGGTTCTCGGTCTGAAGCAGCGACAGGAATTCGGGATTGCGCAGGAAGTAATTCCAGGTGAACTCGATCAGGCGCCGGATCGCCTCGGGCGGCTCGAGGTGCTCGAGATCGAGCCCGCGCTCCTCGCTGCGGATCTTGTCATAGGCGCCTTCGAGCACCGCGAGGTAAAGCTCGTCCTTGTTGCCGACGTGGTAGTAGAGCATGCGCTTGTTGGCGCCGGCCTTGGCCGCAATGCGGTCGACGCGAGCGCCGGCGAGCCCGTGAGCGGAAAACTCCTGCTTGGCGGCTTCGAGAATGCGCAGTCGCATCCCCTCGGGATCGCGCTGCCATTTCAGAGTTCGCTTTGCCTTCGCCAAACCGGGTGCTCGCTGGGTGCTGTCGGTACGCGTGTAACACGCGGGCAGCCCGCCGCATAGTTTCGCGACAGTGAAAGCCAAGCAAGCCGGTTTCGTAGGGTGGGCAAAGGCGCTCTTGCGCCGTGCCCACGTCTTCGCATCAATTGGGCAAAGACGTGGGCACGCTTCGCTTTGCCCACCCTATGGGAGTCTTCGAACGGAGAAAGCGGCGCTTTCACTCCACCGGCTTCGGCGAGCGCTCCAGCAGGACCGTCTGAATGCCGCAGGTGCCGTTGCGCACCGTCATGATTCGCGTGCCGGGCTTGCGGCCGTTGCGGACCTCGGTGACGTCGAGGCCGGCGGCGATCAGGCGGGCGCGCGTGGCGTCGATGTCGGCGACCCGCCAGCTCAGGCCCCAGAGCCGGTCATGCGCAAGGTCGCCGCCGGCGACCGGCCGTCGGACCACCTCGACGATCAGATCGCCGCAGCGGAAGAACATCAGCTGGCCCCAATCCTGGTGCGAACGGTCGAGCGCCAAATCGAGCCCGAGCCGTGCGCCATAGAGCGCGGCAGCGCGTTCGGAATCCTCGGTGGTGACCACGACGTGGTCGAGTGCGTCGATCGGCGCGATGTCGGTCGCGGGGGAGAGCGGACGCTCGTCGGCCAGTTCGAGGAAGAACATGCGCACGCCGCGCGTGAGTTCCGTGGCGGCGCGCGTGCGCTTCCAGTGCAGGACGGCGCCCGACTCGTCATCGCTGCTTTCGACCTCGGCAACCGGATCCGGGCTCAAGGCCACCCGCTGCAGCCGCCGCTGCATCCTGCTCATGTCTGCGACACGAAAGCACAGGCTGGCGAGCACGCCCTCCTGGTCGTCGAGCAGCGCGCGCATGCGATCGGCCGTCACGCTGAAACCGCTCGGCGCCATCAATTCGATCGTCATGTTCTCGAGGGTGAACAACACGCGGTCGGCGCCCTCGCCGGAGTTCTGCCAGGCCGGCGCGCGGGCGAGCAGCGTCTGGTAGGCCGCCTTGGCTGCACCGATATCCCTGACCAGAGCGACGACGTGATCGAGGCCGGTGATCATATGTCCCCCTTTTGATCGACCCTTTTATTGACCTGGAACCAATGCGCCGAAACACGGCGTTTGTCCGGGCTTGGCATTGCCCGGTGATGGTCGTATTCCGGCCTCATGCTGACCTCAAGCGCTTGGGGCGGCAGATTTGCGAATAATTTCAGCGATCCCTGAGCGGAACCGGTGCTACAGTAAGCGCGCCGGCCTGGACCACAAAGCGCATGACGGACAAGCAATGCAGGCTCTCTTCATCGGACAGACCTATATCGACGTCGTCTTCATCACCGACCATATGCCGACCGGGGACGAGAAGCACGTGGCCTCGGACTACGCGGTCTCCTTCGGCGGCAACGCGGTGACGGCGGCGTTCTGCTGCGCCAAGCTCGGCATCGTGCCTGACCTGATCGCTACCGCGGCCAATGACTGGCTGGGGCGCATGTTCCAGGACATGTGCGCGAAATACGCGATCTCGCTGCACGGGCGGAAGGTGAACCAGTCCTCGCTCTCCTTCATCATGCCCAAGGACGGCAAGCGTGCCATCGTCCGCTGCCGCGACGACGAGCACATCCATCCCTTTCCGATGCTCAATCTCGGCGGCTGCCGCGCGCTGCACGTGGATGGTCATCAGCCGGATGCCGCGATCCACTACGCCAAGGTCTGCCGCGAGGCCGGCATCCTGACCTCGCTCGACGGCGGCGGCCTGCGCACCAACACGCATGAGCTGCTGGAATATATCGACGTTGCCATCGTCGCCGAGCGCCTGTGCGAGCAGATGGACCTGACGCCGGAGAAGATGCTCGACTATCTCAAGAGCCGCGGCTGCAAGATCGGCGGCATCACCATGGGCGAGAAGGGCCTGCTCTGGTACAACGAGACAGGTGCGGTCGAGATCATGCCGGCGATGCCGATCCCGCGCGAGCGCGTGATCGACACCAACGGCGCCGGCGACGTTTTCCACGGCGCCTATGTCTATTCCTACCTCGCTCATCCCGGCAAAAGCTGGCGCGAGCACTTTGATTTTGCCCGAGCCGCCTCGACCTTCAAGATCCAGCGCCTCGGCAACGAGGCCGGCTTGCCGACGCTCGTCGATATCGCCAAGGTTCGGCACGAGTTCGAGGTCAGGGTTTAGATCCAGATGGGGCGCGTTTTCGTCGCCGGCAGCATCAACATGGATGTGGTGGCGACCGCCGATCGCCACCCGCGCGTCGGCGAGACCGTCGCCGGCCGCGAGGTACTGTATTTTCCAGGCGGCAAGGGTGCGAACCAGGCGGTGGCGGCGTCACGGCTTGGCGCGCGGACCACGCTGATAGGGCGGCTGGGGAAGGATTCCTTTGGCGCTGAGCTAAAGACGTTCCTCGGCGCGCAAGGCATCGATCTCGGCTCGGTGCGCGACGCCGACACCCACACCGGCACTGCGATCATCACCGTCGCGGCCTCAGATAACACCATCGTCGTCATTCCCGGCAGCAATGCGCAGGTCGGCGCGGATGATGTGGCGGACGTGCCGCTGACGAAGGGTGATGTCGCGGTCAGCCAGTTCGAGATCCCGCTGCCGACGATCGCCGCGTTCTTCCGGCGCGCACGCGAGGCCGGCGTCGTGACCGTGCTCAACCCGGCGCCGGCGCAAAAGATGTCCGGTGAGCTGCTCGCGCTGGTCGACATCCTCGTGCTGAACGAGACCGAACTCGGCTTCCTCGCCGGTGAGGAATTGTCCGACGGCGACGAGGCCGCGAAGATCTTCGATGTCGCGCGAAAACTTCAGGCGCGCGCGGACCAGAGCATCTGCGTCACGCTCGGCAGGCGCGGCGTGCTTGCGCTTGCGGGGCGCGAAGAGGCCGCCGTGCCCGGGCGTGCCGTGAAGGCGGTCGATACCACCGGGGCCGGCGATTGTTTTGTCGGCGCGCTCGCCGCGCAACTGGCTGACGGTGTGCCCTTGCGTGCCGCCCTCGCCTTCGCCAACGCCGCCGCCTCGATCAGCGTGCAGCGCATGGGCGCGGGGCCGTCGATGCCGACGGCCAGGGAAGTTGCTGCTGTGTTGTCGGCGCCCTAAGCCAGCGCGCTCTTCAGGTCAAAGCTTTCGTCCGCAGCCTGCGCCGGCGTGATCGAGCGATTCATGCCCTGCAACCGCCGGCCGAACATGTGGTCACCGGCGCGGTTGATCGATTCGATGCCGAGCAGCGTCTCACCCTTGTAGCAGAACGCGGAGAACGCCTTGTTCGCGGCGCTGCCACGCAGCACGACGCGGTCGTAGCCGGTGGTGAGGCCTGAGATCTGGAGCTTGTCGTCGCCCTGGTCGCTCCAGAACCAGGGATGGCTGTCGTACGGCTTCTTGTCGCCCGTCAGCCGCGCGGCGAGGCAGCGGGCGTGGTCGGTGGCGTTCTGAACTGATTCGAGCCGCAGCGATCCGCCGAAGCGGGGGCTTGCGAACAGCGCGCAATCGCCGATCGCGGAGATGTCAGGGTCAGCCGTCGACAGATATTCGTCGACGATGATGCCGGCGGCGACCGGCAGCCCGGCCTCAGCCGCAAGCTCGATGTTCGGCAGCACGCCGACGCCGACCACGACGAGATCGGCGGGCAGATGCCGTCCGTCGCTCAGGGAGACCCCTGTGACCTTGCCGCCTTCTGCCTCGATCGAGGTCGCCTGCACGCCGAGATGGACGCGGATACCGGCCTCGCGATGGCGTTCCTGAAAATACTCCGACACCTCCGCCGTCACCGCACGCGCCATCACGCGCGGGGCAAGCTCGAGCACGTCGACCTCGAGGCCCTTGATCCGGGCGGTGGCCGCGAATTCGAGACCAATGAAACCGGCGCCGATCACCACGACCCGTGTCTTCGAGGGCATGATCGCACGCAGCGCATCGCTCTCGTCGAGGATGCGCAAATATTTCACGTCGGGCAGATTGGCGTTGGGCAGGTCGAGCAGCCGGTTGCGTGCGCCGGTGGCCAGCACGAGGTGAGCGTAGGCCAGCGTCTCGCCCGAGGCGAGCAGCACCTTGTGGCCAGCGCGATCGATCGACACTGCGCGGCCCGCGATCAGCTCGATCTTCTGGTCCTGATAAAATTTCTCCGGCCGGAACATCAGGCTCTCCGGCCCGGCCGAGCCCTTGATATAGGCCTTGGACAAGGGCGGCCGCTGATAGGGCAGATGCGCCTCGTCATTGATCAGGCAAATGCGCTGCGAAAAGCCCGCCTGGCGCAGCGATGCCGCGACCTGATAGCCGCCATGGCCGGCACCGACGATGATCACCGGACCGTCGCTCATTGGACAGCCCATTTCCGGAAGACACGAGCGTGACCCATGTCGTCTCCTCTCTCGCTGATTTTGGTTGCTGGCCTTACGAGGAGCCGGCGCTCGTGTCCGTCCCTTGGCGAAGGCGGCCCCATTTGAGCCTATCGTTTCGCCCCGCGCAAGGGCGGCGGTCGGGGATTGTCACTCCTCCGCTTCTGCGATTTAGTCGCACGAGCCACCTCATGCCGGGGATATTCCAGATGCCAGCTCCCATCTCCCTGCCCGATGATCCCGCCCTGCTGCGGATCGACGGCCCGATCGCGACCATCACGCTCAACCGTCCCGCCGCGTTCAACTCCATCAATCTCGCCATCGCGCAGAAGCTCGAGCAGCTCGCGGCCTATATCGAAGCCGCTGACGACATCAGGGTCGTCGTGCTCGAAGGCGAAGGCCGTGCCTTCTCGGCCGGCGGCGACCTGCAGACGATTGGTGCCGCCGCCGAAGCGGGCACGGTGACGCCCGTGGTCGGCGAGCTCTTGAAGCACTATCACGCCTTCATCGAGATCGTCAGGCGCATGCCGAAAATTTCGTTATCCAGCGTGCACGGCTCGGCGGCCGGCGCCGGCATGGGCCTCGCCTTCGTCACCGATCTCTGCATCGCCGCTGATGACGCCAAGTTCACACCCGCCTATGCCAAGATCGGAGTGTCGCCGGACGGCGGTTCGACGGTCGGCATCGTCGGCACGGTCGGCTCCCGCCGGGCGCTGCAGATCTTCCTGTCCGAGGACAACTTTACCGCGCAGCAGGCCTATGAATGGGGCCTCGTCGCCAAGACGGTTCCGGCCACCGAACTGAAGGCGGCCACGCGAAAACTCGCCGAGCGTCTGGCGCAGAACCCACCGGCTGCAATCGCCGGCACCAAATCGCTGGTCTATCAGGCCGCCACCACGCCGGTGAAGCAGCAGCTCGATGCCGAGGAACACAAGATCATCATGGCGATGAACACGGAGGAATTTCGCAGCGCCGTGAAGAAATTCACGAGCAAGTCAAAGTGACGACACCAGCGCGTACGTTCTACGGCCTTCGTCACGGCGCGACCGACTGGAATCGCGAGGGACGATTCCAGGGGCGGACCGACAATCCGCTGAACGAGGACGGCCTCCGGCAGGCGCACGAGGCCGTGGACATGCTGCGCGGCGCCGGCATCAGCCGAATCGTTGCAAGTCCCTTGGCCCGCGCGGCACGAACGGCCGAGATCATCGCGGCCGCGATCGCGGTGCCGCTGGCGATCGACGACGGCATCATCGAGTTCGACTTCGGAAGCTTTGAAGGCCTGCCTGTCCGCGACCTCATGATCAAGCACGGCGTCACGTCGGCGACGGGCCTCGTCTCGATCCTGCCGGCCGACGGCGAGAGCTGGGACGCCATGACGGAACGGTCGCTGGCTTGCGTCGCCGCGTGGCTCGACCGTCATCCCGGCGACGATCTCCTGTTCGTCTGCCATGACGCGGTGATGCAGGGGATGGCCAACGCGCTGTCCGGCAGCTACTTCAAGAACAGCCACGGCACGCCGTTTCGCTACGTCTGCGACGGCGCGCATTGGCGGGTCGAGCAAGTCGTTACTTTGGACAGATATAGCCCGTCCCCGCCGGCGACTTGAAGCAGCCGACCGATTCCGGCAGCACCTTCTGCGGCAGCCACAGCACCACGCTCGGGAAGTAGATCGCGAATGCGATCGTCCCCAGGAACACCAGATAGATCGGCAACGCAGCGCGTAGCGCTTTCGCGAAACTTATGCCGACGAATTTCGACGCCATCAGCAGCACCAGCCCGTAAGGCGGCGTGATCAGGCCGAAGGCGAGCGTGGCGATCAGCACCACGCCCATATGGACGCTATTGATGTCACCGGCCTCCGTCAGTGTGTTGACCAGCGGCATGAAGATGATGATGGTCGGCACCGGTTCGATGAAGTCGCCGACGATGGTGAAAAGCAGCACCATCAGCAGCATGATCAGATGCGGATCGTTACCTGCCATCGAGGTGATGATTTCGGCGATGTAGCTCGCACCCCGCAGATAAGCGAGCATCCAGCCGAAGGCATTGGCTGCGCCGATGGTGACCAGCGGCAGCGAGAAGATCAGTCCGGCAATGCAGAAATCGTAAGGGATTCTCTTGATGTGCCCGCGATTGAGCGCGGGGATCACGACCAGGACGATCCAGACCACGGCGACCACGCCGGCTTCGGTCGGCGTGAACCAGCCGGTCAGGATGCCACCGAGCAGGATCACCGGGATCATCAGCGGCAAGGCCGCATCGCCGGCCGCGAACACCACCTGCCGCAGCGGCGCGCGCGGCTTGCGCAGGCCGGAGGGGCCGAAGAAGTAGCAATAAAGCATCAGACCGAAGCCGATCATCAGGCCGGGCACCACGCCCGCCATGAACAGGCCGGCGATCGAGACGTTGCCGACCGCGCCATAGACGACGGCGGTAATGCTCGGCGGCACCAGCGCGGCGATTGTGGAGGCCGAGGCGATGATGGCGGCGATGAAGGCCGGATCATAGCCTTCGCGCTTCATCGGGCCGCCCAGCGCCCGGCTCATCACGGCGACGTCGGCGGTGGTCGAGCCCGACATTTCCGAGAAGAACATGCTGAAGACGACCACGACCTGCGACAGCCCGCCCCTGATGTGACCGACCAGCGATACCGAGAGATTGGCTATTCGCACCACCACATTCGCCGAACTCATGAGCTCGCCGACCAGCAGGAAGAACGGGATCGCCAGCAGCGCCTCGGAATCGACGCCGTCAAAGATCTTCTGGATGATGGCGGCGAGCGAGACGTCGGACAGGATCGCGCCGATGAAGACGCCGGCCATCAGCGAGAACGGCACCGGCACGCCGAGATAGCCGAACGACAGGAAGCAGACCGTCATCAACGCCAGGACAACAGGAGCGCTCATAGCTGCGCCCTCGCCTGCGCGTCGGTGACGATGGGCGCTCCATCTTCCTCGGGCGGCTCGGGATGATCAAAGCCGTTGCGCAGGCCGTTGACCAGCTGCTCGATGGTGAACAGGCCGATCAGCACGCCCGAGAGCGGAATGATCGCGTAGAGCGAGGCGATCGGGGTGCCGGACGGCAACCGAAAGCTGCCGAAGCCGCGCAGATAATTCTGATAGCCGTACCAGATCAGGCAGAACGCAACCCCGAGCACGACGATGCGGATGATGACTTCGACGATCATGCGCGACGTGCCGTGCATCGCCTCGGAAATCGCGGTGAGATAGAGGTGGTCGTTGCGCCGGGTCGCAGCCGCCGTGCCGACGAAGATCGCGTAGATGAACAGCGTCGAGGTCACCTCCTGGAGCCACAGCCAGGGATGACCGATGGTCCGGGTGACGATGTCGGCGGTGACCGACAGCGAGAAGCCAAAGCAGAGCACGCCGCAGAGGATCATTAGCGCGAGCTCGAGCCAGTCGAGCCCGCGCCATTTCAGGTGGCGTTGGCGATGCACAAGCAGTTTGTCGGCGATGGCCATTAGTCCCCCGTCCCAAAGCTATCGGATGTGACAGCTGCGAAGCTGCCGATCACGCTCGGCCTGCATGGTTCGAGGCGCCCGCTTCACGGGCTGCTCACCATGAGGGTCTAAAATCTCGCCGCGAAACGAGACCTCATCCTGAGGGCCCGCCGCAAGGCGGGCGTCTCGAAGGATGGCCGCAAGCGCCCTAGTTAATCGACCGGATCAAGTCCTTGACCTTCTCGGCGTGCGGGCCAAGCTCCTTGGCGAGCTTGTCGAGATAGGGATCGGCGACCGCCGTGAAGCTCTTCTTGTCGACGTTGTCGACGATCTTCACGCCCATCTTCTTCAGCTTTTCGGCCGCGGTGCGCTCCAGCTCGAATGCCTTCGCCGGCTCTTTGGTGCTGATCTCGTTGGCCGCGGTCTGCACCCAGCCCTTTTGCTCGGCCGAGAGGCTCTGCCAGAGCTTGTCGGAGATGAACACCAGCGCGTTGTTGGCCTCGTGCTCGGTGATGTTGAGGACCGGCGCGACCTCGTAATGCTTGTTGACGAGGTAGACGTTGATGCTGTTCTCGGCGACGTCGACGACGCCGGTCTGCAGGCTCGTGTAGACGCTGCCGAACGGCATGTGCACGGTCTGGGCACCGTAGGCCGGGAACATGGTGTCCTCGGTCGAGGTCGCCTGCACGCGGACCTTTGCGCCCTTGATATCAGCCACATTGCGGATCTCCCGCTTCGCGTACATGTGGCGCACGCCCTGCGAGCCGGTCGCGATCACATGCAGGCCCTGGGTGGTCTCGTCGATCATGGCCTTGAGCGCTTCGAACACGCGGGGATCCGCGAGGCCCTTGACCACGTGGTTCTCGTCGCGGAACAGATAGTGCAGCGACATCACACCGGCTTGCGGCGAGATCGTGGCGGTGTTCGCGGAGGAGATGATGGAGAATTCGACATCTCCGGCTTTTACGAGCTGGAGCACTTGCGGCTCCTGCCCGAGCTGCGCGCCCGGATACTGGTCGATGATCATGGTGCCTTTGCTCAACTCCTTGAGCTTTTCGGCAAAGATGTCGCCCGCGATGGAATAGCCGGTGTTGCGCGGCTGGTCGTAGGCGAAGCGATAGTGCTTCGCCTCCTGCGCCCCCGCCCCGGTCACGAACAGCACGGCGGCCGCAGCCGCCAACCCATGTAAGAATCCTGGCATGGATCGTGCAATCATCGTTTCCCCCTGTGTTATGCCCGCCGCTTGTGCGGTCTGAGCGTTCGTCGTTCGGTCAGCTTGTCTCGGTCTTCCCAGTCCTCTGCATGAAATCGAAGTCGCAGCCCTCGTCGGCCTGCATGATGGTCTCGTTGAACAGCCAGGCATAGCCGCGCCGCGCTTCATCGGGCGCAGCCGCCGGCTTCAATCCAGCGCGCCGGCGCTCCAGCTCGGCCGCATCGACCAGTAGCTCGATGCTGCGCTTGGCCACATCGAGGCTGATCATGTCGCCGTTCTTCACCAGCGCCAGCGGCCCGCCGACGGCGGATTCCGGGGTGATGTGCAGAACGATGGTGCCGAACGCGGTACCGCTCATGCGCGCATCGGAAATGCGCACCATGTCCTTGCTGCCGCCGCGCGCCAGCTTCTTCGGGATCGGCAGGTAGCCCGCCTCCGGCATGCCCGGCGCGCCCTTCGGGCCGGCATTGCGCAGCACCAGCACGTCGTCGGCGGTCACGTCGAGATCGGGATCGTCGACCCGCAAGGTCATGTCCTCGACGGATTCGAACACGACGGCGCGGCCGGTGTGCTTCAACAGCTTCGGACTCGCGGCCGATTGCTTGATCACCGCGCCGCGCGGCGCGAGATTACCGTACAGGACGGCGAGGCCGCCTTCCGTCTTGATCGGATTGTCGCGCGGACGGATCGCATCCTGGCCCGGCACGTCCTCCGCATTGGCGACGACGTCGCGCAGCGTTTGGCCCGAGATCGTCTTGGCATCGAGATCGACGAGGTCGCCGAGTTGCGCCAGCAGCTTCGGCACGCCGCCGGCGTGATGGAAATGCTCCATATAGTGCTCGCCCGACGGCTTGAGGTCGACCAGCACCGGCACCTCCCGGCCGATCTGGTCGAACACTCCGAGATCGAGCCGATGCGGCGAGCGATGCGCCATCGCGGTCAGATGGATCAGGCCGTTGGTGGAGCCGCCAATCGCCTGGAGCACGACCTGCGCGTTCTTGAAAGACGCGGGTGTCAGAAGCTCGCTCGGCTTCGGCCCCTTGGTCTTGGCCATTTCGGCGGCAACCTTGCCGCTCGCTTCCGCAAGTCGGAAACGTTCGGCATGCGGCGCCGGGATCGTCGCGCTCATCGGCAGCGACAGGCCCATGGCTTCGATCATGCAGGCCATGGTCGAGGCCGTGCCCATCACCATGCAGGTGCCGACCGACGGCGCGAGGCGGCCGTTCACTGCTTCGATTTCGACATCGTCGATTTCGCCGGCGCGATACTTGCCCCAGAGACGGCGGCAATCGGTGCAGGCGCCCAGCACCTCGCCCTTGTGATGGCCGACCACCATCGGCCCGACCGGAATGACCACGGTCGGCAGGTCGGCGCTGATCGCGGCCATCACCTGCGCCGGAAGCGTCTTGTCGCAGCCGCCGATCACGATCACCGAATCCATCGGCTGGGCCCGGATCATCTCCTCGGTGTCCATCGCCATCAGGTTGCGCAGATACATCGAGGTCGGATGCGCAAAGCTCTCGGCGATCGAGATGGTCGGAAACACGAACGGCATCGCGCCCGACAGCATCACGCCGCGCTTGGCGGCTTCGATGATCTGCGGAACGTTGCCGTGGCAGGGATTGTAGTCGCTATAGGTATTGGTGATGCCGACGATCGGACGCTCCAGCGCGTCGTCGGAATAGCCCATGGCCTTGATGAACGCCTTGCGCAGGAACAGCGAGAAGCCGGCATCGCCATAGCTCGTCAGACCCTTGCGCAACCCACTCGTCATCATGCCACTCCTCAAGTTGCCATTGTGGTACAGCCTGAACGTGGATTGTCAATAAGCTTGGTCCATATTGTCGCATTCTCCGCCCATAAGCACCTTCTTCGGCACAAATTATTGACAATCCGTCCCTTGCCTGCTCCACAGGGCGAGCCGGCCAGACGCCGGGAGGCCGAAGGCATGTCCGACATTCGCACCGCAGACAGCACGCCGGTCCGGCGCGACGATCCGGACGACGTCGTCGCGCGGCTGGAGGAGGACATCATCTTCGGTCGCCTGCCGCCGGGCGCGCGCCTGACTGAAGACGCGCTGATGTCGCGCTACGGCACCTCCCGCCACTTCGTGCGGCAGGCCTTGGTGGATGCGGAGCGGCGCGGCATCGTCCGCCGGGAGAAGAACGTCGGCGCCACCGTGCGGTTCTACTCGGCCGAGGAAGTCCGGCAGATCTACGAGGTCCGGGAGATGCTGACGCGGCAGGCCGCGTTGATGATCCCGCTGGCCGCGCCGCGAGTGCTGATCGACGAGCTCTCCGCGCTGCAACGACAATATTGCGCGAAAGCCGATGCGCAGGATCTGCGCGGCATCCACGAAGCCAATGACGCCTTCCACCTCGCGCTGTTCTCGGCCTGCGGCAATCCCTATCTGGTCCGCTCGCTCCAGGATTACATGAACCTGACCCTGCCGATGCGCGCCAAGAACCTCGCCGACCGCGAGGGGCTCGCGCAATCGCGGCGCCAGCATGAGATGATGATCGAGCTACTCAGGGGACGCGACAGCTGGGCGCTGGCGCAGTTGTGTGTCGATCATATGCAGTTCAGCAAGAGTGATTACCTGGCGAGGATTGGAGGGGAGACGCGACGCTAGCGTGTGACGCCACACGAATATTCAGTACCGCCTCAGTAGCCCGCGATCTATGCTCGCCTCGCCATAATCGGCGCAAGCCCTTTTCGGGTTTCTGATCAGATCTGTGCGGACGCGCCTGAAGGTTTTGCGGGCCGCATCGGACACCTCGGGGCGGAATTTGCGGGGATCGTAGCTCTCGCCATCGCGGGCCTTGATGGCCGCAGCATAGGCGTCGATCATGGCCATCGCCGCATCCGGACTGCCGAGCAACCGGGCGCCGAGCTGAACGCTGCTGCTGCCATCAACCTCGTAACCGTCGCACCGCTGCTCGAGCACCACGGAGGCGATGACCAGCTGGTCGAGGAACAACGCCTCGGCTTCGGTGAGCGCTGCAGCTTGCGCTGGGCCTGATACGGTCGTCGCGATCATCGCGACGGCTGACAATTTGATTCTCATTGTCGTGGCTCTCAAATTGCGATCGCACGAAACGAGAGCCGGATGATGTCCGCAGTGAGGTTGATCTAGATCAATGGCGGTCGCCGCGAGTCACATGCTTGCTGACGAGCATCATTCCTTCAACACGTCATTACGAGCGGTACTGCGCCCCCGACTTTCACCGTCCTCGCGGAGACGCCCCTCACCCCAACCCTCTCCCCGTAAGAACGGGGCGAGGGAGCGCACCTGCGTGGGCGTCGGGCGTCAGCGCTTATTCCAATCGATAATCCGGCTCGGGTCCGCATCGAACTCCATGCTGCAGAACGTGCCGCCCTGGAAATAATCCCCGACCGGATCCGGCTTCAGCTTGGCCTGCTCGGCCATCGCGTGCTCGCGGAAATCTTCGGCGCGGCCGGTGGGGCGATAGCCGAGTTCATAGGCGCGGTGGTTGTCCCACCAGGCGCGCTCGTTGAGGGAGGCGCCGTAGAACACCTCGAAATGGATGTCGGGATGCTCGAGCCCGATGCGGCAGAGCTGCACGAGGTCATCGGGCTTGAGCCAGATGGCGAGCCGGCGTTGGTCGAGCGGCATGTCGCCGAAATTGCCGATGCGCAGGCACGTCACCTTCAGCCCGTGCTTGTCGGCGTAGAGCGCGCCGACGGCTTCGCCGAACACCTTGCTGACGCCGTAGCGCCCGTCGGGGCGCGGGGTCACCTCGGCGCCGATCCTGTGGTGTCGCGGATAGAAGCCGACGGCGTGGTTCGACGAGGCGAACACCACGCGCTTGACGCCCTTGCGGTACGCGGCCTCGAACAGATTGTAGCCACCGATGATGTTGGCCTGGAGGATCTGGTCCCAGGTGCCTTCGACCGAATAGCCGCCGAAATGGATGATGCCGTCGACGCCCTCGCATATCGCCTCGCACTGCGCGAGATCGGCGAGGTCCGCTGCCTTGAACTTCTCGTTCGCGCCGAGATCGGCGGGCGGCTTGATGTCGGACAGCAGGAGGTCCGAATAGATCGGCGGCAGCAGTTTTCGCAGGCTCGTGCCGATTCCGCCCGAAGCTCCCGTCATCAAAATACGCGGCATGTCTTCCCTCACCGTTGGTGACCAATTTGCCGTCACGTGTCCCTAATGATAGCAGGATTGTCCAGAGGGAACGAAACGTGAGAACCGACATGAATGAGGCATCGTCCCACACCCAGGAACGGCCAGGCTGGCGGCCGGCGACCTATTACCCCGACCCCGCGATCATGGCGCTCGATCCCCGCTTCGAAAAATACTGGTTGAAACTGTCGGCGGTGGAACGGCTGGCGACCGGCCTGCGCTGGGCCGAGGGACCGGTGTGGTTCGGCGACGGGCGTTATCTGCTCTGCAGCGATATCCCAAACCAGCGCATCATCAAATGGGAGGAAGAGACCGGCGCGGTCTCCGTGTTCCGCAAGCCCTCCAATTTCGCCAACGGCAACACGCGCGACCGCCAGGGCCGGCTCGTCACCTGCGAGCACGGCGGGCGGCGCGTGGTGCGCACTGAATACGACGGCAGCATCACCGTGCTGATGGATCAATTCAACGGCAAGCGGTTGAACTCGCCGAACGATGTCGTTGTTAAATCGGACGGATCGATCTGGTTCACCGACCCGACCTTCGGCCTGCTCGGCAATTACGAGGGCTACAAGGCCGAGCCCGAGATCGACCCGAACGTCTACCGGCTCGATCCCGCGACCGGCAAGGCGACCATCGTCGCAGAGGGCGTGCTCGGGCCGAACGGGCTGTGCTTCTCGCCGGACGAGAGGATATTGTACGTCGTGGAATCCCGCGGCGTGCCGAACCGCAAGATCCTCGCCTATGACGTTTCGCCCGACGGCACCAAGATTTCCAACAAGCGCGTCCACATCGACGCAGGTCCCGGCACGCCGGACGGCATGCGCTGCGACATCGACGGCAATCTCTGGTGTGGCTGGGGCATGGGCGATCCCGAACTCGACGGCGTCGTGGTGTTCGCGCCCGACGGCGTCATGATCGGCCGCATCGCGCTGCCCGAGCGCTGCGCCAATCTCTGCTTCGGCGGCGTCAAGCGCAACCGCCTGTTCATGGCGGCGAGCCAGTCGATCTACGCGTTGTATGTGAACACGCAGGGTGCGCTCGGCGGCTAGCGCCGCACTCGTAGCAACCATTAAAGCACGCCCGATTTCCGCGAGCATGACGCCGTGCTTGCGGCCGT